>PHGD01000101.1 GCA_011090425.1 Nitrospira sp. LK70
GGTGATGCCGGGGGACAACGTGAGTGTGACGGCGGAGTTGATCAGTCCGATCGCGATGGATCAGGGGTTGCGGTTTGCCGTGCGCGAGGGCGGCAAGACGGTCGGTTCGGGCGTCGTCACGGAAATTCTGGCGTAAGAGAAGCTGACGGGCGGACAAGAGTCGGGCTGACGCGAGAGGTTCTCTACGTGTCAACAGGCGGTTCTGTCAGCTGATATCGGGGAGAAAGAGATGCGCGAAATCATCGACATGGCTTGTACGCTCTGCAAACAACGGAATTACTCATCCATGAAGAACAAGAAAAACGATCCGGATCGATTGGAGCGCAACAAATTTTGCAAGTTTTGCCGAAAGCACACGCCTCATAAGGAAGTGAAATAAGGTGCTGAGACATGAGCGTTGGGTATTGGAAGGGACACGTAAAAATTCGGCCCTCAGCACTCGTTACTCAGCACTGAGAAAAGAGGGGCATGGTGTTAATGGCAGCACATCGGTCTCCAAAACCGAGAGTCTGGGTTCAAATCCTAGTGCCCCTGCCATACAGAGCTGGCTCGACCCGGAGCGTTTGTGATGTGCGCGACGGGATAAACGCCTTTGGTGGGTTTGGGTTCTTTGGAGATGGTTTTCTCGTCCCGTCGGCCTCGAATCGAGGCCGACGGGATAACATCCGCGGGTGTTGAGGAAGAAGAAACGGAGTCGCTGATGTTTAAGCGCATGACAGAGTCGGTTCGGCTGTTCGTGACGGACGTGCGAGCAGAGCTGAAAAAGGTTTCATTTCCGAGTCGTGCGGAAACTATCGGCTCAACGACGGTGGTGATCGTGTTCTGCATCTTGATGTCGCTCTATTTGTCCGTCGTTGACTCATTCCTCTCATGGTTAGTCGGCAAATTCATCTAAGCCTGCCGAGAAGAGGTAGTGGAATTCAGCGGTAATTCATCGAAGATCTGAGGGTGGTGCATGACAAAGAACTGGTACGTCATCCATACGTACGCTGGTTTTGAGGGGCGAGTAAAGACCAGCCTCATGGAGCGTGCAAATCAAATGGGGCTCGTCGAGAAGGTTGGGCAGGTGCTCGTTCCGACAGAGGACGTGATTGAAATCAAGGACGGGAAGCGACGGACTTCTCGACGAAAGTTCTTCCCCGGCTATGTCCTCGTGGAGTTGGAGTCTCCATTGGGGGATGAGACTTTGCAGATGATCAAGGAGACACCAAAAGTTACGGGATTTGTCGGTGGAGGCGCAGTTCCGACTCCTCTGACCAATGAGGAAGTGGAGTCTTTGCTCAAACAGGTCGATGCGGGACAGGCCGAGCCTCGGGAGCAGATCAAATTTATCAAAGGTGACAACGTTCGCATCATCGATGGTCCCTTCCTTGGGTTCAACGGTCTGGTTGACGAAGTCGATCAGTATCATAGTCGGGTAAAGGTGATGGTGAGTATCTTCGGCCGGTCGACTCCGGTTGAATTAGGCTTCTTACAGGTGGAACGGATTTAGGCTGATCGATTTATGTCAGTCTTGGTCACGATTGAGGCCTGCATATTGATTTCCGGTCGCGAAGGAGAAAGAGGACGAAATGGCGAAGGAAGTTTCGGCACAGATCAAGTTGCAAATTCCGGCCGGCAAGGCCAATCCTGCTCCTCCTGTCGGCCCCTCCTTGGGCCAGCATGGAGTCAACATTATGGAGTTTTGCAAGCAGTTCAACGCCAAGACCCAGAAGGAAGGGGACAGTATTATTCCCGTTATCATTACCGTCTACAAGGACCGTACCTTCAGCTTCATCATGAAGACGCCCCCTGCTTCGGATCTCCTCAAGAAGGCCGCAGGCATCATTAAAGGATCCGGTGTGCCGCAGAAGGATAAAGTTGGGAAAATCACCAGAGAGCAGTTGACCGAAATTGCGCGGAAAAAGATGGCCGATCTGAACGCGGCGGATGTGGAGGGGGCGGCAAAAATCATCGAAGGGACCGCCCGTAGCATGGGAGTTGTCATTCAAGGCTAATTTCGAGATCGAAGGAGCGTCCGGCGATGGGAAAGAAAATGAATGCGGCGATCAAGAATGTCGAGCCGCGCGTCTATGGGTTGCGTGAGGCCGTTGAAACCGTCAAGCGATCGGCCTATGCGAAGTTCGACGAATCGGTCGATCTTGCGCTCAGGCTGGGAATCGATCCGAAGCGCTCGGATCAACTGGTTCGAGGGACGGCTTCGCTTCCCCACGGAACGGGGAAAACGGTTCGCGTTCTGGTGTTTGCCAAAGGCGAAAAAGAGCAGGAGGCGCGGCAAGCGGGGGCCGACTATGTTGGAGCCGACGACTTGATGGAAAAAATCAAGGGCGGATGGATGGATTTCGATTGCGCGATTTCCACACCGGACCTTATGGCCTCCGTCGGAAAACTCGGCAAGGTGCTTGGGCCTCGTGGCCTGATGCCCAATCCGAAGACCGGCACCGTGACCTTCGAAGTTGGAAAAGCGGTCGGTGACATCCGGAAGGGGCGTGTGGAGTTCAAGGTTGAGAAAGCCGGGATCGTGCACGTCCCGGTGGGAAAGGTATCCTTCGATCCGACGAAGCTGCATGACAATGCCTCGGCCATCATTGAATCCGTCATCAAGGCGAAGCCCACCTCATGCAAAGGGCGTTATCTCAAGAGTGTCACGATCGCAAGTACGATGGGTCCTGGTGTGAAACTGGATACCGTTGCCCTGACGAAGCAGTGGAGCTGAGGATCGCTCAACGTGAATCGTTAATCGTCGGACCGGTTAACGTGTAACGGATCACGAGTAACGACGAGAGAGGGAGCAATGAAGAAGGAAGAGAAGGTTACGGCAGTGGCGGAGTTGACCGAAAAATTCGGTCGCGCGCGGCTGGCTATCTTGACGGAATGCGTTGGTCTTCCGGTCAACCAGGTCACCGAGCTGCGCAAGCAGCTCCGCGGGGCTAAGGCGGAATATCGAATCGTGAAAAACACGCTCGCGGCGCGTGCCGCCGAGGGGACGATATTGGCCGGACTCAAGGCGCATCTCAAGGGTCCGACCGGGGTGGTCATCGGCTATGACGATCCGGTGTTGCCGACAAAGGTGCTGAAGGATTTCATCGGCGCGGAGAAGCGCGAAGAGAAGATTCGGATGACGGCCGGTGTGCTGGAGGGCAAAATCCTCCAGCCGGCTGAGTTGGCCGCCGTTGCGAAGCTGCCGAAGAAAGAAGCGCTCGTGGCCATGTTGCTGTCGGCCATGCAGGGGCCGATTCGTGGCGTGGTCTACACGCTGAGCGCGGTCTTGTCGAAGTTTGTGCGAGTCGTTGCAGCCATTCAAGATAAACGGAAAGGAGAAGGTGACATGCCGGCTACTGAAGGGAAATTATCGCAGGAAGAATTGATCAAGGCGATCGAAAGCATGAGCGTGCTCGATCTGGCCGAACTGGTGAAGGGGCTTGAGGCGCGGTTTGGCGTCACGGCGGCGGCGCCGGTCGCGGTGGCAGCGGCTCCGGCGGCGGGCGGTGGCGCAGCGGCTCCTGCTGAAGAAAAGACGTCGTTCGACGTCATTCTCGCGTCGGTGCCGGCCGACAAAAAAATCCAGATCATCAAAGTGGTGCGGGAGCTGACGAGTCTTGGCTTGAAGGAAGCCAAGGATCTCGTGGAGGGTGCGCCGAAACCCGTCAAGACCGGGGTGGCCAAGGAAGAAGCCGACACGACGAAGAAGAAGCTCGAAGAGAGCGGTGCCAAGGTCGAAATCAAGTAACAGTGTCATCGGTCACTGGTCAATCGTCTGAAGCACGGTTGCGTGATCCCCGATGGCCATTGACCCCTGTTCACCGCCAACCAGCGTGGAGGAGTAGGAATGTCCGAAACGACGCTACAAGAATTCGTCGAGCGGAAAGATTTTTCTCGCATCCGAACCAACATCGATATTCCAGATCTGATCGAGATTCAGAAGCGCTCCTACGAAGAGTTTTTGCAGTTCGAGGTTGAATCGGAGAGACGGAAGGATCACGGATTGCAGGCGGCGCTGGCCAGCGTGTTTCCGATTCCGGATTATAACAACACGGCTGTGCTCGAATTTTCGAGCTATACGTTGGGGACGCCGAAGTATGACGAACGCGAATGTCTGGAGCAGGGTATGACCTTCGCCGTTCCGTTGAAGCTGCGCGTCCGTCTGGTGGTGCTCGATAAGGAGGATAAGGGGCCTCGCAAGAAAGTGCTCGATGTGCGTGAGCAGGAAGTCTATGTCGGTGAATTGCCTCTCATGACCGAGCGAGGGACCTTTCTTGTCAACGGAACCGAGCGAGTCGTCGTCAGTCAGCTTCATCGGTCGCCGGGCGCGTCGTTTACACATGACAAGGGCCGAACCCATGCGAGCGGCAAGGTGTTGTACTCGGCTCGCATTATTCCCTATCGCGGCTCATGGCTGGATTTCGAGTTCGATGCTAAGGATATTCTCTATGTGCGGATCGATCGCCGTCGGAAAATGCCGACCACCATTCTGTTGAAAGCCTTCGGTTTTTCGAGCGACGACCTGCTGAAGATGTATTACCCTGTCGAAGAAATTCGCGTGTCGAAGGGAAAGATGTTCCGCAAGCTGGATCCGGAAATCCACCACGGACTTCGATGCTCCGTCGAGGTGACGGACAAGGGCGGGAAAGAGCCGTTGGTGCGGGAAGGGGCCAGGCTGACGAAAGGCCTGATTGCCAAGCTGAAGGCCTCGGGAGTGAAGGAAATCCCTTTGCTGCCAGCGGAGTTGGTGGGGCGGGCGGTTCTCACGGAATTGGTCGACTCCAAGCAAAACCAGTTGGCGGAGAAAAATCAGCGATTGACGGCGGAGATCGTCGAGCAGATCGCTGAAAGCGATGTGGAAGAATTCAAGGTCATTTATCTGGACATGGCGACCGCGACGCCCGTGATTCTTGACACGTTGGAGATGGAGAAAATCGGCTCGAAGGAGGAAGCGATGGTCGAAATCTACCGTCGCCTCCGTCCGGGGGAAACGCCGTCAGTCGACACGGCGAGAGCGTTGTTCGACAACCTATTTCTGAATTCCAAGCGTTACGATTTGTCTCCGGTCGGCCGGCTCAAGCTGAATAAGAAGCTTGGTTTGGACTTGCCGCTCGAGCAGCGCACCCTGACCGCTCAGGACATCGTGGAAGTCATCCGCTACCTGGTCAATCTGAAGATCGGCAAGGGGGAAATCGACGACATCGATCACTTGGGTAATCGCCGTGTGCGATCCGTCGGCGAACTCCTTGAAAATCAATTCAGGCTGGGCTTGGTACGGATGGAGCGAAGCATCAAGGAGCGCATGAATCTTCTTGATATGGAAACGGTGCTGCCGCATGACTTGATCAACGCCAAACCGGTTGTCGCGGCCGTCAAGGAGTTTTTCAGCAGCAGTCAGCTGTCTCAATTCATGGACCAAACCAACCCTCTGGCTGAAATCACACATAAACGGCGACTGTCGGCCCTTGGTCCAGGCGGGCTCACGAGAGAGAGGGCCGGGTTCGAAGTTCGCGACGTGCACCCGTCCCACTACAGTCGTATTTGCCCGATCGAGACGCCGGAAGGCCCCAATATCGGGTTGATCACATCCCTGGCGACCTACGCACGGATCAACCAGTTCGGATTCATTGAGGCACCGTATCGGAAAGTCGTCAAGGGACGCGTGACCGATGAAATCGAGTTTCTCTCGGCGATCGAGGGCGACAAATACATCATAGCCCAAGCCAACTCGAAATTGGACGGGGCGGGCAGGCTGGTATCGGAAACTGTTTCCTGTCGGCACGGTGGAGACTTTGTCCAGGCCACTCCGGATAAGATTGAGTACATGGACGTGTCACCGAAGCAGGTCGTGAGCGTCGCGACCGCGCTCGTACCGTTCCTGGAACATGACGATGCCAACCGTGCGCTGATGGGTTCAAACATGCAGCGTCAGGCGGTTCCCCTCGTGACGTCCGAGGCTCCTCTGGTCGGGACCGGGATGGAAGCAGTGGTGGCGCGAGATTCCGGGTATGTTATCCAGGCTCGTCGCGCCGGGGTTGTGGAAAGCGTCGATGCCACCCGCATCGTCGTGCGGGCCGATTCAAAGGACGGCAAGAGGGGGAAAGATTCCGGGCTGGACGTCTATGACCTCATCAAATTCCAGCGCTCGAACCAAAATACCTGTATTACACAAACCCCCGTGGTTCGCCTCGGCCAACCGGTCAAGAAGGGGCAGGTGCTTGGGGATGGACCGGCGATTGATCATGGAGAACTCGC
Source organism: Nitrospira sp. LK70 (assembly GCA_011090425.1). Classification (GTDB taxonomy): domain Bacteria; phylum Nitrospirota; class Nitrospiria; order Nitrospirales; family Nitrospiraceae; genus Nitrospira_D. The sequence goes on from PHGD01000101.1 coordinate 6,238, forward strand.
GCTGGGCAAGAACGTCCTCGTGGCGTTCATGCCGTGGGGCGGCTACAACTTCGAGGACGCCATATTGCTCAGCGAAAAATTGGTCCGAGAGGACGCCTTCACCTCGATCCACATCGAAGAGTTTGAGGTAGAGGCCCGGGATACCAAGCTGGGCAAGGAAGATGTGACGCGGGATATTCCCAATGTCGGAGAAGAGGCGCTGAGAAATTTGGATGAGAGCGGGATCATCCGCATCGGTGCCGAAGTGAAGCCGGGCGATATTTTGGTCGGAAAGGTGACGCCCAAAGGCGAGACCCAACTGACCCCGGAAGAAAAGCTGCTCCGCGCGATCTTCGGTGAGAAGGCCGGCGATGTGAAGGATACGTCGCTCACCGTGCCGCCGGGAGTGGAAGGGATCGTGGTCGATGTCAAGATCTTCTCTCGCAAAGGGCTCGACAAAGATGAGCGGTCGAGGAGCATCGAGACCGACGATCAAATGAAGTTGCAGCGCGATCACCACGAAGAGCTGCGGATCATCGACGAAGAAAAGACGAAGAAGATTCGGAAGTTGTTGCTGGGCAAGGTGGTTGGTCGCGATCTGATGGATCCTGAGGGCGGCGACGTCATCTTGAAGAAGAAGGGTAAACTGACGGCGGAGGTCCTTCGGCGGTTGCCCGACGATACGGTGCGACACATTATCCTGAGCGATCCTGATGAGCAAAAAGAGTTGGAAGATGTCGAGCGACGGGCGAAGGAGCAGATCGAAATCCTCCAGACGCTGTACGACGAAAAGGTCGGGCGCCTAAAGCGAGGGGATGAGCTGCCTCCCGGCGTCATCAAGCTCGTGAAGGTCTACATCGCGATGAAGCGCAAAATTCAGGTCGGGGACAAAATGGCCGGTCGACACGGCAATAAAGGTGTCGTGTCGCGGGTCCTCCCTGAAGAAGATATGCCCTATCTACCGGATGGGACCCCGGTGGAAATCGTGCTGAACCCTCTGGGGGTGCCGTCCCGTATGAACGTCGGGCAAATTCTGGAGACTCATCTCGGATGGGCGGCTAAGGCCTTGGGCATTCAAGTGGCCAGCCCCGTATTCGACGGCGCCGCGGAGAAGGAAATTAAGGATCTGCTGAAAAAGGCCAAATTGCCGGCGAGCGGCCAGTCGCAACTCATTGACGGCAAGACAGGTGAGCCGTTCGGCAGTCCGGTCACCGTTGGGTACATGTACGTGCTGAAACTCCACCATCTGGTGGACGACAAGATCCACGCACGGTCCATCGGCCCCTATTCGCTCGTGACACAACAGCCTCTAGGCGGCAAGGCTCAATTCGGAGGACAGCGGTTGGGAGAAATGGAAGTCTGGGCGTTACAGGCCTATGGGGCGGCATCGACGCTGCAAGAATTCCTGACCGTCAAATCGGACGATGTGCCGGGTCGATCGCGCATGTACGAAGCGATTGTCAAAGGTGAGCCGTTCCTCGAACCAGGTTTACCGGAGTCATTCAATGTGTTGGTCAAGGAGCTGCAGAGCTTGGGACTTGATGTAGAGCTGGTCAAAACGCAGGACTAACCGCTTGTGTGCCGGCCGAAGGCCGGCATCAGAGGAGGTCATTACCTTGGAAGGCGTATATACACTGTTTGAAAAACAACGGGATTCAGTGTCGTTCGATTCGATGCGAATTCGCATTGCATCGCCCGAGAAAATCCGATCATGGTCCTATGGTGAGGTCAAGAAACCGGAAACGATCAACTATCGGTCGTTCAAGCCGGAGAAAGATGGGTTGTTTTGTGCCAAAATCTTCGGTCCTACCAAGGACTGGGAGTGCAATTGCGGAAAATACAAGCGCATGAAGCACCGTGGGATTGTGTGCGACAAATGCGGTGTCGAGGTGATTCAATCAAAGGTTCGACGCGAACGGATGGGGCATATCGAGCTGGCTGCCCCTGTCGCCCATATTTGGTTTCTGAAGGGTGTCCCAAGTCGGATCGGCACCCTGCTGGATATGAGCCTCAAGCAGCTCGAGAAAATTCTCTATTTTGAGAGTTATGTGTGTGTGGATCCTGGCTCAACCGATCTGACGGAGAAAGAGTTGGTGCCGGAGGATAAGCTGCGTACTCTTGTTTCTGAGTTCGGTTCAAGCGGGTTTAAGGTCGGCATCGGCGCAGAGGCCATCCGCGACTTGCTGAGAAAGATCGATATCAACGCGCTGTGGGACGAATTGCAGGTCAAGGCAAAAGCGTCAACCTCGGCGGCCATGAAGAAGAAGTACGCCAAGCGTTTGAAAGTGCTGGAGGCGTTCCGAAAATCCGGAAATAAGCCGGAGTGGATGATCATGGATGTCATTCCGGTGCTGCCGCCGGAGTTGCGTCCACTGGTTCCGCTCGATGGAGGGCGCTTCGCCACATCCGATCTGAACGATCTCTACCGTCGTGTCATCAATCGAAATAATCGGTTGAAACGATTGATGGAGCTGAAGGCGCCGGGCGTCATCATCAGGAACGAGATGCGGATGTTGCAGGAAGCGGTGGATGCCCTCTTCGACAATGGCCGTCGAGGACGCGCGATTCGTGGCCCGAACAAACGTCCGCTGAAATCCTTGAGCGACATGCTGAAGGGAAAGCAGGGACGGTTCCGGCAAAACCTGCTCGGAAAGCGCGTCGATTATTCCGGCCGTACCGTAATCGTCGTCGGTCCGGAGTTACGCCTCCATCAGTGCGGGTTGCCGAAGAAAATGGCACTGGAATTGTTCAAGCCGTTCATCTTTCACAAGTTGGAAGCCAGAGGCGCAGCAACCACCATTAAGAGCGCCAAGCGGCTGGTCGAAAAGGAACGGCCGGAGGTCTGGGATGTCCTCGATGAAGTGATCCGAGAACATCCGGTCTTGCTGAATCGAGCCCCGACGCTTCATCGGTTGGGTATTCAAGCGTTTGACCCAGTGTTGGTCGAAGGCAAGGCGATCAGATTGCACCCGCTCGTCTGTGCGGCGTTCAACGCGGACTTCGATGGGGATCAAATGGCGGTGCACGTCCCGCTGTCCGTCGAGGCACAGGTCGAAGCGCGGGTGCTCATGATGTCCATCAACAACATTCTCTCGCCGGCCAACGGAAAACCGATCGCGGTACCGTCGCAGGATATGGTCTTGGGCTGTTATTGGTTGACGAAGGAACGGATAGGCGCCAAGGGCGAGGGCAAGGTGTTTGGGTCCCCGGAAGAAGTTCGGATCGCCTTTGATGCGAGAGAAGTGGAAGAGCATGCACGGGTCAAGGTGCGCCTGGCTGGTTCGCTGGTGCAGACGACCGTCGGACGTGTCTTGCTGTCAGAAATTCTTCCGCCTGGCTTGCCGTTCGGGAATGCGAACAAGCTCATGACCAAAAAAGAGATGACGAAACTCATCGATGCCGTGTATCGGCAGACTGGTCATCGAGATACGGTCGAGTTCCTGGATAAGATCAAAGACATCGGCTTCGCCTATGCGACGAGAGCCGGCTTGTCGATCTGCATCGACAATATGCATATCCCGAGTAAGAAGGAAGACTTCATCGGGAAAGCGCAGCGCGAGGTGAACGAGATCGAGAAACAGTATTCAGAGGGCTTGATCACGAACGGCGAACGGTACAACAAGGTGATCGACATTTGGGCGCACGTCACCGAGCAGGTGGCCAACGAGATGATGAAGGAACTCGGCGCCGGAGGTGATCCGGCGAAGGCCGAATCGTTCAATCCGATCTTCATGATGGCCGATTCCGGCGCTCGAGGCAGCTCACAACAGATCAGGCAGTTGGGCGGTATGCGCGGACTGATGGCCAAACCGTCCGGTGAGATCATAGAAACGCCGATCACCGCTAACTTCCGTGAAGGGTTGACGGTGTTGCAGTACTTCATCTCCACTCACGGTGCTCGTAAGGGTCTTGCTGATACGGCGCTCAAAACCGCCAATTCAGGGTATCTGACTCGGCGATTGGTCGATATCGCGCAGGACGTCATCATCAACGAGTTCGATTGTGGAACGCGCGACGGTATTATGGTCAGCGCCTTGGTCGAAGGCGGTGAAATTATCCAACCGTTGGAGGAGCGTGTCCTCGGTCGTTTAGCGGCGGAGGATATTCGAGACCCCGTCACAGGGGAAATCATCGTGTCTTGGAACGAAGAGATTAACGAAGACTTGACGAAATCGATCGTTGAGGCCGGAGTCGACCGTGTGAAGATTCGGTCCGTGCTGACCTGTCAATCGCCGCGTGGTGTCTGTCGCGCCTGTTACGGCCGCGATCTGGCACGCGGGCGGCTGGTGGAAAAAGGCGAACCGGTCGGCGTCATTGCCGCGCAATCCATCGGCGAGCCGGGCACACAGTTGACGATGCGGACCTTTCACATCGGCGGCACGGCCAGTAAGGTCGTCGAGCAAACGGTGCTTGAGGCGAAACATGCCGGACGAATTAAGTTCATGAGTTTCGATGCCAAAAAGAACGCCGATATCCACAATGCCGGTATCGCGGTACGCAATAAAGAGGGTGAATGGGTCGTGATGAATCGCAATACGAAGGTTGCGATTGTCGATGACAGTGGACGGGAACGTGAGAAGTACCCGGTGGTGTATGGGGCCAAGATCAAGATTAAAGACGGCGATCCGGTGGTCGTCGGCCAGAAATTGGTGGAGTGGGATCCGTACTCGCTGACGATCTTAACGGAGGTCGGTGGGAGGGTGGCATACGGTGATATCGTCGAAGGCGTCACGATGAAAGACGAGTTCGACGAGGTGACCGGCTTATCGCGCAAGGTCATCATTGAACATACCGGTCAGACGCTTCGCCCTCGTGTATCGATTAAGGATGAAAGCGGCAAGACGGCCAAGGTGCCCGGCGGGTCTAATGCTGTCGCCAGGTACCTATTACCGGTCGGAGCTCATATTTTTGTCGAAAAAGGGGCCACGGTCTATCCCGGTGATGTCTTGGCAAAGATTCCTCGTGAAACGACGAAGACCAAGGACATCACGGGAGGTCTCCCGCGTGTGGTGGAGCTTTTCGAGGCAAGGAAGCCGAAAGAACAGGCGGTCATCACCGAGATCGACGGAGAAGTCTCCTACGGCGGTTTCGTGAAAGGTCAACGCAAAGTCCTTGTCGACAATAAGATGGGTGATGTGAAGGAATATTTTATTCCCAAGGGCAAGCATGTCAATGTCCATGAAGGTGACTGGGTGCGGGCAGGGGAGCCGTTGATGGACGGATCAGCGAATCCGCATGACATTCTTGACGTGCTGGGTCCGAACGAATTGCAGAAGTACCTCGTGGACGAAGTCCAAGACGTGTATCGATTGCAAGGAGTTTCGATTAACGACAAGCACATCGAAATCATCGTGCGGCAAATGTTGCGGAAGGTAAGGGTCGAAGATCCTGGAGATACCCAGTTCTTGCCGGGCAGTCAGGTCAGCAAGAGCGTCTTTGAAAAAGAAAACGAACGGGTGCTCGCCAACGACGGGAAGCCGGCCTTGGGCAAGCCCGTGTTGCTTGGGATTACCAAGGCGGCTCTTACGACAGACAGCTTTATTTCTGCGGCATCGTTCCAGGAAACTACCCGCGTTCTCACTGAAGCAGCGATCAATGGACGCGAAGATAATTTGTTGGGCTTGAAAGAAAACGTGATTGTGGGCCGTTTGATTCCTGCAGGGTCAGGGTTTGAGGAATACCGAGATACGTTCGTCATCAGTGAAAAATCGGAGGCGGCAGCCGTAGGGGTTACACCCAGTGTGCCATCTGATGTGGTTGTCCCGGCGGTTTCAGGAGATGCTGCGTGATCTTCAGTAAGCGCTCCGAATGCCGCCTACTTGACAGTGGGAAGTCTCGTCATTATAATCCGGCGGCTCTGCACTCGATGGTTAGTGCTTGTTCCTTTTGAAAGGGTCTGAACTCGATGCCGACGATCAATCAGCTGGTTCGAAAAGGACGAATCTTCGTAAGAGCAAAGACGAAGAGTCCTGCTCTTAAGTCCTGTCCGCAGAAGCGAGGCGTCTGTCTTCGTGTGTACACGACGACGCCGAAGAAGCCGAACTCGGCATTACGGAAGGTTGCGCGTGTGCGTCTCACAAACGGCATGGAAGTGACAACGTATATACCCGGTGTGGGACACAATCTTCAGGAGCATTCGATCGTGCTTGTGCGCGGAGGCCGCGTCAAGGATCTGCCTGGTGTTCGATACCATTTGGTGCGCGGTGCGTTGGATGCGGTGGGTGTGGCGGACCGGAAGCAGAGTCGTTCGAAGTATGGAGCAAAGCGGCCTAAGTAAATTTCAAACAGTCTGGAAAACCCTCATACGGATTGGATAGGTCGATATGCCACGCAGTAGGTTTTTGGGGCAACGAGAAGTGCTTCCCGATGTCCGGTACCGCGACAAGCTGGTCGGGAAGTTTATTAACACGCTGATGAGTAACGGGAAGAAGAGTACGACAGAGCGGATATGCTATGGAGCATTTGATTTTATTCAGGAAAAGACCGGCGGCGACCCGCTGAAAGTGTTTAAGGCAGCTGTGGATAATGTGAAGCCGATCGTTGAAGTCAAGTCTCGTCGGGTGGGAGGTGCTTCCTATCAGGTTCCGGTTGAAATCAGGCCGGCACGCCGAGTCTCGTTGGCGCTTCGTTGGTTGTCGCAGTTTGCCCGTACGCGCGGTGGGAAAAGTATGCGCGAAAAACTCGCAGCCGAGCTATTGGATGCTTCGAACAATACGGGGGCTGCGGTCAAGAAGCGGGAAGACGTACATCGAATGGCGGAGGCCAATAAAGCGTTCGCTCATTATCGCTGGTAGCGTCGTTCTGTGCTGCAGTTGAGCCGTGCTGCGATCTGCAGATCCTCGTGCTCTCTCCGTCGCAGCAATGTGATGCGGCTTCATCTGCAGCACAAGTGTTTTTAGAGGAGTTGAAGTGGCTCGTCAGACATCGTTGGAGCGTACAAGAAACATCGGGATCATGGCTCACATTGATGCGGGTAAGACCACGACCACCGAGCGGATCCTCTACTATACGGGTATGACTCATAAGATGGGTGAGGTCCATGAAGGTGCGGCCACGATGGATTGGATGGAGCAGGAGCGAGAGCGAGGCATCACCATTACGGCTGCCGCGACGACCTGTTTTTGGCGCGACCATCGCATCAATATTATTGATACGCCGGGACATGTGGATTTTACGATCGAGGTAGAGCGGTCGTTGAGGGTGCTCGATGGGGCGGTGGCGGCATTCGATTCCGTGCAGGGAGTCGAGCCTCAGTCTGAGACGGTTTGGCGTCAGGCGGACAAGTATCACGTCCCTCGCATTGCCTTTATGAATAAGATGGACAGGATCGGGGCTGACTTTTACGGCAGCGTTCAATCCATTATTGATCGACTCGGAGCGAAGCCGGTTCCCGTTCAGATTCCCATCGGACGCGAAGCTGAATTTCGAGGATCCATCGATCTCGTCAGGATGAAGGGGTACTTTTACGATGATGAGACCTTGGGTGCGAAGTACAAGGTCGATGAAATTCCCGGTGATCTCCTTGTTCAAGCAAAAGAGTACCGCGAGAAAATGCTCGACGCAGTCGCAGAATTCGACGACCAGGTGATGGAAAAGTACTTGAATGGTCATCCCCTGACGGAAGAAGAAGTGATGCGCGCGATCAGGGCCGGGACCATTTCGATGCAAGTTATTCCCGTGCTTTGCGGATCAGCCTTCAAGAACAAGGGTGTGCAGCAGCTATTGGATGGTGTCGTCGACTATTTGCCGTCTCCACTCGACATTCCTCCCGTTCTGGGGGTAGATCCTCACAGCGGCAAGGAAGTGGCGAGAAAGGTGGATGATGGTGAGCCGTTTGCGGCATTGGCATTTAAAATCATGTCCGACCCGTTTGCCGGTCAATTGACCTATTTCCGTGTCTATTCCGGGACGCTGAAGACCGGTACGCCGGTCTTGAACGTGACGAAAGGGACAAAGGATCGGATCGGGCGTATCTTGAAAATGCACGCGAACAAAAGAGAAGAAATCGATGAGGTGCACGCCGGGGACATCGTCGCAGCAGTGGGGCTTAAGGGAGCCACTACGGGAGATACTTTGGCAGATGAGAAGCAGCCGGTGTTGCTCGAGGTTATGAAGTTTCCTGAGCCGGTTATTGCGATGGCGATCGAGCCGAAGACCAAGCAGGACCAAGAGAAGATGGGCTTTGCGCTTCAGAAGTTGGCGCAGGAAGACCCCTCATTCCGTGTGCGAACGGATGAAGAGACGGCGCAGACGATCATTGCCGGGATGGGCGAGCTTCATCTCGAAATTATCGTTGATCGGATGTTACGCGAATTCAAAGTTGAAGCGAACGTCGGGAAGCCCGAAGTGGCGTTCAGGGAAACGATCCGACGGAAGGCTGAAGCTGAGTCGAAATATATCAAGCAGACAGGGGGCCGTGGGCAGTATGGTCATGTCGTCTTGACGGTCGAGCCGTCTGAGGCGGGGAAAGGATTGGAGTTTGTCAATAAGGTCGTGGGTGGGGCGATTCCAAAAGAATATATTCCTGCCATTGAAAAAGGCGTCCGGGAGCGGATGGAAACCGGAGTGGTTGCGGGCTACCCTCTGCGAGATGTAAAGGTGACCGTGGTTGATGGGTCCTATCATGATGTCGATTCGAATGAAATGGCGTTTAAGATCGCGGCTTCAATGGGGTTTGCGGATGCGTGCAAGAAAGCCGATCCGGTCTTGCTCGAGCCGATTATGAAGGTCGAGGTCCTGGTTCCTCAGGAATTCATGGGGGATGTTATCGGCAATTTGAACGGGCGAAGGGGGAAGGTGCAGGGGATGAAGGTCCGAGCCGGCGCTCAGGCAATCGACGCCGCCGTGCCTTTGATGGAGATGTTCGGCTATGCCACTGACCTTCGATCTCGGACGCAGGGGCGCGCAACCTACAGTATGGAATTCGACCGATACGATCAGGTGCCGAAGAATATTGCGGAAGCCATCATCAAGAAATAGCGGTTCGGGAATCAGGGGAGGGAGCGGGTTATGGCGAAGGCGAAATACGAGCGGAAGAAGCCGCACGTGAACATCGGGACGATCGGGCACGTGGACCATGGGAAGACGACGTTGACGGCGGCGTTGACGAAAGTGTGTGCGGACAAGGGGATGGCGAAATTCATCAGTTATGACGAAGTGGCTAAGGCCTCGGAGAGCCAGGGGCGGCGGGACGCGACCAAGATCATGACCATCGCCATCAGCCATGTG
>PHGD01000102.1 GCA_011090425.1 Nitrospira sp. LK70
CTGTACGATTTAATCTTACAGGCATGAGAGACACGCTCACCATCAGCCTTCCCGTCAAGACCAAGCGGCTCCTGGAGCGGGCCGCAAGCGAGAGCGGCCTAACCACGAGCGAATATGTTCGTCTCGCCATCTTTCGCAAGCTCTGGCAAGATGCGGCTGCCGAATCGCGCCGCGTCAGTGTTCCGCAAGCCCGGATGCGCGGGGTGTACACCGACGAGGACGTGTTCCGCTTGATTTCGTGAGGATCATCCTCGATACCAACGTTCTGGTGTCCGGTATCCTCGCGGAGGGGCTCTGTCGCGAGATCGTCGAAACCCATCTTCCGGACCATACACCCATTCTCTCCCGAAGGCTTTGGGATGAGCTCGTGAACGTGCTGGAGGAGAAGTTCGGCCTCGCCCCCGACAGCCTGCCGCTGCTTGGGCTCTATCACCGGCTCGCGACTTGGGTTGAGCCGAGCGAACTGAAGCCCTCGGTCTGTCGCGACTGCAATGACGACTGGGTCCTCGCCACCGCCCTCGCCGGAGAGGCCGAGGCGATCGTGACAGGCGACGGCGATCTCCTAACCCTGCGTCGCCATCGGAACCTCGCGATCCTGAGTCCTCGCCAATTCCTTAACCCGCATTATTCACGACGGGGGCAATAATCGAAAGCGAGGAGTTGGTACAAGAGATACTGGAGAACGCACATGTGCCTTGACGCCCTCAGAATTCAGGAGGCCCACTTGAGCGCCAGCTTCTTCCGGTTGATGGCGCAGTCTCTCAGGTAGAGGTTGATGAGATGTTGATACGGCATGCCAAGCTCATCAGCCAACCCTTTGAAATAGGAGATCGTTGTGCTGTCCAATCGAATGGTAATAGGTTTCTTGACTAACTTCCGGTAGGGATTTCGCACCCCTTTCATTCTGGAGAAGTCATACTCAGCTCTCATGTGTCACCTCTCGTAATGTGTCGCTTCGCTTCGAGTAGCTTTCCGTGCCGAAATAATCCGGATGACGCCATCGCTTTCCAGATAGCAATGGCAGACGATCAGAAGGCGCAATTTAACGCTGAGTCCCATCATCAGGAACCGGTCTTCATCGCCTGAGTGGTCCGGATCATAGAACCTGATCGCATGATCATCGAGAGATACCGTGTGCGCCTCCTCGAATGAGACGCCGTGCCTTCGCATGTTGCTGCGGTTCTTGGCTTCATCCCATTCGAACCGCAGCTCATGCATATGTACAGTGTACATATCACTGACGTCATCAGCAATGGGAATCATGCGGTGAAGCACGAACTAAACGATGGGGAGACGGTTGGGGTTAGTTCACCACGAGGCGTCATGTGAGACGGATACACTTGAAGCGTTGTATGCACAGGGAAAACGACGCGCTCTAAGAACATGTGCTGTACCCGTTCAGCCGCTGTATCACGGGCGACGACGATCTCCTGACCCTGCGCCGCCATCGGAACCTCGTGATCGGGAGTCCTTGTCGGTTCCTCAAGCGATTGCATGAGAGACATGTGCCATGATCCGTTTCTACAGCGGCGCATTTCTCCACCGAATAGACGCAGCATCGCGTATGATCGAGTCAGCTCCAGACACGGCCATTTTTTGACACAACTATATACAGACTGTAGTTAAACCATATGAAGACTCTGACGATTACGGCGGCCAGAAAGAATCTCAGTCGATGGCTGGCGGCAGCTTCGCGCTGTGAGGACGTCGGGATTATCTGCGGGGCGGACATCATCGCACTGCGAAAGGTCGAGGTGGAATCGACCGATTACGCGCAGCGCGAATACGGAGCAACGCCGGAACAAGTCGCCACCGGTCTGGGCATTCGAAAACTGGGAGATACGCTGTTCGAGTGTCGAGGCAGTCTTGCGTTGCGTTTCATCTTCGAAGCTCGGCAGAGCGGACTATTCATCGCCTTCCTAGGAAACCACGATGACATCAAATCGTTGCTCAGAAGCGGAAGGTATCGCTGAACATCGAGATATCGATCGCGCTCAGTGTCGCTTTCCTGATCGTGACGGTCATGAAGAAACGCCTTACAACTTCCTATCAATCACCGGAGTGGGTCAACAACAATTTCAGCGACACCCCTTTCCCTGACGAAACCTTTTCCCAGGACTTTTGCTGGATCTGATTTCCCTCCCCGCTCCCGGAGCGACATCGGCTAACCATCATGCCGGCCGAGCGCCCGTCAGCACCCGTGAGTGTGAGGTGCAATGAGTCATCACGATTGGCACCGTACAGGTCGCTCCCCGGCTTGAAACGACCGGCCTATCCAGGTATTCTGCCCTCGTGGCGAAGAATGCTTCCACGCTTTCTCCTGATGAGCTACAGAGACGGTTGCAACCGTTTTGCGAAAAACACCGTATCCATCGACTGGAGGTGTTTGGCTCGGCTGCGCGCGGCGATGTGCGTCCGGACAGTGACGTTGATCTGCTGGTAACGTTGGACGAGTCAGCATCCGTTTCCACAGACGAGCTGCTCGAAATGGCGGGCGAGGTGGAGGAATTGATCGGAAGACCCGTGGATTTTGTCCTGCGGCAGGCTTTGGAGAAGTCACCGAACCGTTTTGCCCGCGAGCACATCCTGGCCACCACCGTCCGGGTCTATGGAAACTGACCAACTCGGCCGCCTGCATGATATTCTGGAGGCGGCTCGGCTCATCTCCTCGTATGTTAAAGGCATCGCCGAGGCCGATTTCCTCGCCGACACCGAGAAGCAGGACGCCGTTATCCGCCGGATAGAAATCATCGGCGAAGCTACAGCGCATCTGACCGAGAAGACCCGCCAAGCTATCCCCGAACTTCCCTTTCGCAAAATGCGCGGCATGCGCAATATCGTGGTTCACGACTACGCGAATGTGGACCCCAAAATCGTCTGGGAGATCGCCACGATGCATGTGCTGCAGATCCGCGCGACGCTGGAAAAGTTTCTCGCCAGCCATGGATGACACCCGCTTCCAATCTCGCTTCAAATCCACGACGGTCCAGACGCGCCGCTGCGCCTCGTCGAGGTCCTTGTCAAGCCGGCCGATGGGGGACGCGCGATCGGCTCATATCAGTCGGACAGCATTTTCCTGAGTGGCGCATCACGCCTTGCGTGCTGGATCTCTTCTGCGACGGCAGCCTTGGTACCCTTCAACTCAATCGTGACGCTGATGATCGTGCCGGTGAACTTGTTGTCGTTTTCTTTATAGTCCTCCGTGACGGGTGTGCCGTCGTCCGTTCCCACATCGGTGCCCTCGTCAGCAGAGAAGATGCAACATTGTGTGTGCTCGATCCGCCCTTCGGCCACCTTCTGACCATTAACGGCAATCGTCCCGATGCCGCCCTTGCCCATGCCGGGACCATCGGAAACGAATTCATACTGGATCGTCGCTTTACCCGCTGCAATCGGCTGTGCCGCAGTCACGTTGAACCGCTGCAGGCCCAGGAAGTTGTAGGTGTAGGTCGGCTTGCCGTCTTTTAGATAGAGGCTCCACCCGCCGAACCGTCCGGCCTGGGCGAGGATGACGCCTTCGGCGCCGCCCTGAGGAATCTCCACCTCAGCCGTGATTGTGTGTGACCGATTCTTCGTATTGATGAAGACATTCTCCGACATCCCGGTCATGCCTTCATAGACCGTCAGAGATGTGCGACCCGCCATCAGATCGGGCCGCCCGGCCATGGCAGCATTTATACGCTCCAAGACCCGGTCGTCGATCGGCAACACGCGATATTTCGCGGCCTCCTTCATGAAAAGGCTTTGCAGCTCCTTGAGCTTCGCCGGATTCTTGGCAGCCAGATTGTTCACCAGACTGAAATCGTTGCGCGTGTCGTAGAGTTCCCACTTATCATCGAGGAGCGCCGCGCGCGGCTTCATCTCCCAGGGCGCGCGATGCACGGTGCCGGCGAACCAGCCGTCCGCATAAATCCCCCGGTTGCCCAGGATCTCGAAGTACTGCACGGTATGGCGGCTCTTCGCCTTGGCCTCGTTGAACGAATAGACCATGCTCACGCCTTCGATCGGCGCTTGCGGCGTGCCGTTCACGGACTTGGGCTGCGGCAAGCCCGCAGCTTCCAGCACCGTCGGCGCAATGTCGATAACATGATGGAACTGCTGGCGCACCTCGCCCTTCGCCGTGATGCGCTTGGGCCAATGGATGACCAGGCCGTCGCGGGTCCCGCCGAAATTCGACGCCACCTGCTTCGTCCAGGTGAAGGGCGTATCGCCTGCGACGGCCCACCCGGCGGCCATGTGGGGATACGACAGAGGGCCGCCGAGGTCATCGTAGCGCTTCAGAATGTCCTGCACGGTCTCGCGCACGCCGTTGAAGTAGCTCATCTCGTTGAACACGCCGTTCATGCCGCCTTCAGCGCTCGTACCGTTGTCGCCGACGATGTAGAAGATCAGCGTGTTGTCCATCTGGCCTGTCTGCTCAAGAGCCTGAACCAGCCGGCCGATCTCCGTATCCGTGTACTCGCCGAAGCCGGCGTAGATCTCCATCTGACGGGTAAAGAGTTTCTTCTCGTCATCCGAGAGCTTGTCCCAATCCTTGATGTCTTCCGGCTTGGGCGCGAGCTTCGTGCCCTGCGGGACGACCCCCAGCTTGATCTGCCTGGCCAAGGTCTCTTCACGGAATTGGTCCCACCCTCCGTCGAACTTGCCCTTGTACTTGGCGATCCATTCTTTCGGGACATGATGCGGCGCATGGACGGCGCCGGGAGCGAAATACATGAAGAACGGCTTATCCGGCGTCAGCGACTTCTGGTAACGCATCCAGTGGATCGCCTGGTTGGTCATGTCGGTCATCAAATGGTAGTTCGAATCCCTCCGCAATTCCACCTGCGTCAATCCGTCATAGAGCGCCGGCGCCCACTGGTTGGCCTCGCCGCCGATGAAGCCGTAGAACTTGTCGAACCCGGACCGGGTCGGCCAGCGGTCGGTCGGGCCGGAGGGACTCACTTCCCAGGCTGCCGTCTCGTGGTTCTTGCCGAAGAAGCCGGTGCTGTAACCGTTCAGCCGAAGCATTTCGGCCAACGGAGCCACATTGTTGGGCCGGCTCCCGGTACTGCCGGGGAAGGCGGTGGCAATCTCGGTGATGCCGCTCATGTTGTTCATATGGTGATTACGGCCGCTTAAGAGTGCGGCTCTGGTCGGCGAGCAGAGGGCGGTGGTGTGAAAGTGGCTGTAGCGAAGCCCCTGATTGCCGAGTCGTTCCACCGTCGGCATATGAATGGGGCCGCCGAACGCGCTGGACATGCCGAACCCCATATCGTCGAGCATGATGAGGAGGACGTTCGGCGCACCGACTGGGGCCTTGACTTCGAAGCGCGGCGGCGCCGTCGCCTTGCGCGCGTCAAGCTCGGTGATCGGCTTGAGCTTGGGCTCAGGAATCGGTAAGACCGTCCGATCAACGCTTCGACTCCGCTCAGCATCGACCCTGAGCTTTGCCGAAGGGCCGAGCTTGTCGGCGGCTCCTGCTGATCCTGTCATCATGACCATGGCGATCAGCACGGGCATGAGACGCATTAGTACTGGTCCTCCGTCGATTCGATATGGGTTATTCATCGTATCCCTCCCGAAATGGTCGTCTGTGTTGATTCAGTCAGTCGGACAATGTCTTCCGTTTGGCTACTTCATGCATCGCATGGTCGATCGCACGACTGCCGACGGTTGTCATCTCCTTCAATTCAATGGTCACGATGTGGCTCTTGCCGGCGTCTATTGTGACATGGTGATGGCGGCCTTCGCGCGCCGGATCTGCTCCTCATCTTCGGGAGTGAGTGGGGAGTCGCCGAGCTGGATGAGGACGCGATTCAGTTTGCCGGTGAACGCAAACGGCACCTTGTAGTCTTCGCTCGCCGGCGTGCCGGTGTCCATGCCGATATCCAGAGTCTCGTCGAGCGACACGCGAAAGGCATAGGTACGGTCGATGCGACCGGTGGCGACCGTCTTGCCATCCACGGTGAGCGTGACGGTGCCGCCTTTGCCGATGCCCCCACCTTCATACTTGAAGTCCACCAGGATGACGTGCTTGCCGGGGGCGAGCTTCTCCTTGCCGGCGATGTTGAACCGTCGGACTCCGACGAGGTTGTAGTGGAACACCGGCTTGCCGTCGAGCAGATAGAAGCCCCAGCCGTTGAAACGTCCGCCCTGCGTCGCGATCACCCCATTGGCCCCCTTGGCCGGGATGTCGACGTCGGCGCCGATCTTGAACGACTTATTCTTGAGATCCGGCGCGGTGCCTTCGGGGATGCGCGTCATGCCGTCGAAGTAGGTAAAGACGCCTCGCCCGCGCGTGAGGCTGGGGCGGATGCGGACGTCGAAACGCTCGACCTTGCTGTTGTCGAGCGGGAGTACGTTGTACTTGGCGGCCTCGATCCAGAACAGGTCTTGCAACTCGCGGAGCTTGTCCGGTTGCTTGTCGGCGAGGTTCACGGCCTGGCTGAAGTCCTCAGCGACGTTGTAGAGTTCCCACTTGTAGGCCTCGATACCGGGCGACTGGCCCATGACCCATGGCGCCACGGCCGGAGCTGTCGCGGCGACCCAGCCGTCGTTGTAGATCGCACGGTTCACGAACATCTCGAAATACTGGGTGCGGTGCGTGGACGGCGCCTTGGCGTCATCGAACGTATAGACCATGCTGACGCCTTCGAGCGGCTTCTGCGGCACGCCGTTGAGCTCAGCGGGCATCGACAGGCCCGCCGCCTCTAGAATAGTGGGCGCGATATCGATGACATGGTGGAACTGTGTGCGAATGCCGCCCTTGTCCTTGATCCGAGCGGGCCAGGAGATGACCAGCCCGTTCCGTGTGCCGCCGAAGTGCGACGCGATCTGCTTCGTCCACTGGAACGGCGTATCCATGGCGTGCGCCCAGCCGACCGGGTAGTGGTTGTAGGTCATGGGGGAGCCGATCTCGTCCATACGTGCCAGGATTTGGTTGAAGTCCTCCGGGATGTTGTTGAGGATGGCAAACTCGTTGAGCAGGCCCTGGGGCGTCCCCTCGGCGCTGGCGCCGTTGTCACCCTGGATGTAGATGACCAGCGTGTTGTCCAACTTACCCATCTCCTCAATGGCATCAACGACGCGGCCGATTTCGTGGTCCGCGTGCGACAGGGCTGCCGCATAGACCTCCATCATGCGCGCGTAGACTTTCTTCTGATCGGCAGTGAGCGAGTCCCACGCCGGGATTTCCTTGGGACGCGGTGTGAGCTGCGTGTTGGGCGGAATGATGCCTACCTTTTTCTGCCGCTCGAAGGTCTCCTCGCGCAACTTGTCCCAGCCTTGGTCGAACCGGCCCTTGAACTTGGCTATCCAGTCCTTGGGAGCGTGGTGCGGCGCATGGGAGCTGCCCGGGGCGTAGTACTGGAGCCACGGCTTGTCGGGGGCGACCGCGTTCAACAGGCGGATGCGCGCAATGGCATGATCGGCCAGGTCCTTGTCGAGGTGGTAGTCCTTGGCGCCATGCGGTGGCTCGATGGGCTTGGTGCCCTCGACGAGCGGTGGGTTCCACCCGTTGGAGTCGGCGCCGATGAAGCCGTAGAAATACTCGAAACCGAGCCCGGTGGGCCAGAGGTCGTAGGGTCCAGCCTGGCTGGTGTGCCAGTCGGGAACATTGTGGTTCTTGCCGTACCAGGCAGTGTTGTAGCCATTCTGCTTGAGCACTTCGGCGAAGGTGCCGGTGCTCTTCGGCATGAGCGAGTTGTAGCCGGGGTACCCGGTGCCGATCTCCATGACGACGCCGGTGGCGGCCGAGTGGTGGTTGCGCCCCGAGAGCAGCGCCGCGCGCGTGGGCGAGCAGAGGGCCGTGGTATGAAATTGCGTGTAGCGCAGCCCGGCCTGGGCCAGCCGGTCCATCGTCGGGGTGGGAACCGGTCCGCCGAATGTCGTGGACGCGCCAAAGCCGACGTCATCGGTCATGATCAGCAGCACGTTGGGCGCGTCTTTGGGCGCATGGACTGGCTTTGGGAAGTCCGGTTTGGAGTCCTTGGCTGTGCGTCCGATGTGGCCCTTGAAGGGCTGTTCTGGCCGGGGCAGCACCTCCTGAGCGATCGCCCAATTCGGCAAGATGAGCAGAGCGAGCAGGGCAAGACCCACGATCGGACGCGTCATTTGGAGGATCTCCTTTCATCCGTTCTCCGACAGGTCAGCAGGCCGGACATGATCCGGATCTTGTTTTCGTCTAGACAGCTGCCTCCGCTGTGACCGACCATCTCGATCTTCCGCAATAAGCACTCGTTTGGATTGCGATGGAGAGGCAGCGGCTCTCTTAACCCACCTTATAGCCCTTGCCTTCCAAACAGACGCCATAGGCGCGGTTGAACTGTTGCTGTTGCTGCTGCCGCTCGGCAGAGGCCTCCTGCACCTGTTGTTCGTACTGCATCTCGGCACGGCGGCGTCGGATCGCGCCGGCTCCTCCACCGACCCCCGCCCCGATCGCTGCGCCTTTCGCGGCATTGCCGCCGATCGCGCCCCCGATCGCGCCGACGGCCGCACCGCGCGCCGCGCCGCGCACGGCCTGTCCTTGTTCGGGGGGCGGTGGCCCCGCGGCCATTGACGTCTGGTTCGGATCAATGCCCGTTTGCTCTTTTGCCCACTTGTAACAGGTAAACTGGTCGAGCTCCTGTTGATCCTTGCTCTGGCCCTTTTCAGGGTAGATGAACACTTGGGCATGGACGTCGACTGAGCTTCCGATCAGACCGCTCAGTATCGCCGTTCCAATAAGGCACAAGAAAGGTTTCATAAACTCCTCCGAATCGTATTTATAGTGGTGTGGTGATGGCCAGGTTAGTGCTTGTCCGGGATTCGATAGGTCAATGACGGCCATGTCGCGATGCCTTCGCCCTCTTGTTCTGCGCTTTGGAACCCGGTGACCGTCGTGATCTGGCGAACCAAGATACGTGAAATCATCTCGCCTTCTCCGGTGATCCCCTCGAACTTTCCGGTGCCCCCGACAATCGTAAAGGGTCCGCGGCAGCCTTCGAGATCGCCTTTGCAGGTAAATCTCGCATAGACACGATTGCCCTCCTCATCGGTGAGGATGCAGCGGCCCTGCCCCGCCTTCGTCATCGATTTCAGATCGCCTTCGGCGGTTGCCGGACAGACGATCGACGCGGCGTGCAAGGCGCCTTTGCCGTCATCGATATAGAACGTCCCGCTATATACACCCACCAAGTAGACTTGGTCCTGGCCCACCGGAAAGGCAAACGACCGCCCATTCCATGTGGCCGCTGCCTTCACTGTCCCTTCTTCTGCACCGACAACCGCATCGACAGTCGCGGCTGCCGCAAGCATCGCGAGCATCGCCCCCAGCATCTTCTTTTTCATACTGTCCCTCCTCTGTTGTTCTGTAGAACGTCCTTGTTGAAATCCATGATCTCACCGAGGATCGATCTCCGTCCCGGCAACCTCGAAATTCTCAGCTTGCGGGTTGTACGCGACTGGTCCCTGCGCCGTCAACAGTGACGGACCGACTTGGGCACTGCTCAGTCTGCGACAAAGGGCTCCTGTATAGGCTCGAATCGCTTGAGAGTCAACAGCAAGTCAGAAGAGAAGATTGAGCAATTACTGCAAGGACAGATTCAGAGAGTCGTCAGCCGTCACCATTAGCTAGACTTCCGCAAGGCTGGCTAACGGAGAGATCCTGTACACCTCCAGCCGATTCACGATCCCCTCGAGCCGGAGACGCAGGCTGACGAGTGGCTCATTGCAAGGCCATCCGGCCTTTGGTATCTTCTGGATCACGCCGTTCCACGGCAGAGCAACCGGAGTCCGCTGTCCAGCATGTCGTTTCGTGCGCCTACACCCATACCTTTCCTTCGCATAGGGCTCCGTGCGCGTTCCACCATCGGTGGCCAAGCTTTCCGCCTGTGCGTCCTCGTGCTGCTGCTCGTCGGGGCAGTAATGGACAGGTCGTACGCGGCCGAACAGCGAGCGATCCCGGCACCCACTAACGCGGCAGAGTTGTCCCCGATGGCCCCCGTCACACTCGATGGCCGGGTCTTGTTCAAGGTGCGCGGGGTCAGCGCCTTTCCGGCTGAACAACGGGCCGCCCTCACCGAACAACGTCTGCGCGAGGTCGCCTCGAACGAAAGCTTCTCTCTGGACTCCCTCCACGTAGAGGAACAGAGGGACCGCTCCCTCCTCAAGTTCTCGGACGAGCTCGTGATGACGATCTACGACGCTGATGCGGAGATCGAAGGGGTGTCACGCCACCTTCTGGCCGAAGCCTATCAACGCCGTATCAAGGCCGAGGTTGCCGTCTACCGGCACGACAGGGATCCGGAGATCCTCTTCACCCATACGATCTATGCGGTGGGTGCGACCGCTGCGTTTTTGCTGGTGGTGTATCTGTTAGTCCTGGCGTTCAGGCGCGCGGACCGGTTGTTGGAAAAACGATACAAAGCAAAGGTGGAAGGCCTGGAGATCAAGACCTTCCGAATCGTGCAATCGGAGCGGATCTGGAGCGGCATCCAATCGTCGGCGTCGCTCTTGCGCACGTTACTCATCCTCTTTCCGTTGTCCATCTACAGCCAGTTCGTTCTCAGCCTGTTTCCCTGGACGAAAGCGCTCTCAGGGAGACTCCTGTCACTGGTGCTCGATCCACTCCGGACGATGGGACTGGCCGTCATCGACGCGGTGCCAAGGCTGATCTTCCTCGTCATCCTCGCGATCGTCATTCGGTATGCAATCAAGCTGCTGAAGATGTATTTCACCGCCATTCAACAGGGCACGTTCTTCCTCAGCGGATTCGATGCCGACTGGGCGATGCCGACCTTCCGCATTCTGCGATCGGTCACCATCGCCTTCGCATTGGTCGTCGCATACCCCTACGTGCCGGGATCCGACTCGGAAGCGTTCAAAGGGGTCTCGATTCTCTTGGGCGTCATTTTTTCGCTCGGATCATCCTCAGTCGTCGCCAACACCATCGCGGGGTACACCATGATTTACCGCCGCGCCTTCAAAGTCGGCGACCGGGTCATGATCGACCAATTGGTCGGAGATGTGACCGCCATGCGGCTGCAAGTGACGCACCTGCGCTCTCTCAAGAATGAAGAAATCACGATCCCGAATTCCACGATTCTGAACAGCAGCGTCACGAATTTCAGCTCGCTCGCGCTGGAGCGAGGACTGATCCTCCATGCGACCGTGGGAGTCGGCTACGAAACCCCCTGGCGACAGGTGGAAGCCCTGTTGCTCGAAGCGGCAAGGCGTACGGAGGGGGTGTTGCAGAACCCTCCGCCGGTCGTCCTCCTGCCGTCGCTGGGCGACTTCGCGGTGCAATATGAGTTGAACGTCCATTCAGATCGTCCCAAAGACAGTCTCCAACTCCTTGCCACGCTGCACCGCAACATCTTGGATCTCTTCAACGAACACGGGGTGCAGATCATGACTCCTGCCTACCAAGACGATCCCGCGAACCCCAAGATCGTACCGAAGGATCAGTGGTTCGCGCCACCCGCCACGCCACCAGCGACTTGACCGTACATCCCCGCCTCATTGCGCGATCTCCGGAGCGCCGCAGAGTGCCTGAAGGCTCACAAGTGACCCGAGGAGCCTCACCTTCCTGTCCCGTCTCGATTCAGAACGAGGGAAATACGTACCGCACTCCTGCTTCGACCTTCCAATCATACGCCCCCGGCAGATCTCGTCCCCAAACGCCGACCCCGGGGCTCACGAAGACTCCCCATCGACCCACGACATTCCTGCCGGCCTCGAATTCAAGCGTCATGCTGGTTTTCCCTCCCCGTTGCCAGTCCACCTGCCAGGCTCCCTGGACGATCGTCCACCATCGCTCGATCAAGAGGGTGTCCAGCTGCAACGTGTACTTTGTGAGTGAAACATCTCTCCGTGCCTGGTCTCCGCCCACCGTGGTCAAATGTTGGAATATTCCAAAGAGCATGGAATTCCAGTTCGGGAGGAATCGGGCCGTCGCGAGGATTGGGCCGACGTTATATTTGCCGAAACCCAGATTAGTCTCTGCGGCCGTTGGAAGCGTAGAAACCACACCCAAGAATACGGCGTACTCCGGAGTATTGTACGCACGCCAGCCCGCCCCGACGACCATGTCCGACAGACCTCGGATGTCGGCGACGCCAGGACGATTCGGATCGACCCACTTGAGATATGGAAGATCCACGCGCAACAACCAGTTCTTGCGAAAGGGAAGATCCACGCGAAAGACCGCGTCGCTTGCATGGGCCCCCTGCGGCAGGTTCTGATATTGTGCCGTCATCTGCACTCGGCCCACGATCGCCGTCGGATCGATCCCAAACCTCGCAGCCAGTCGCTTTAAGCGCTCGGCTTCCTCTCTTTCCTCCTCGCTCAACAGCCTGGGCCTCAACCGAGGCGGCAAAAACCGAGGATCGCGAGGCGGCCCTGCTTGATCAGGCTCCAGAGTGCCGTCCGACTCTTCCAATGCCGGGCGCACCCCAGGCGCCGATTTCGCATCACCTTCCTCTTGAGCCATCGGCTGCTCTTGCCCCCATACCGGTTGTAGGCAGCCCGATACCAGCCACGCAACCAGAGAGATCGCAGCCCAGGAGATAGGGATCAGACCACGCACAGGCATGATACTAACCAGCTTGGGATTCTTCACCGCGCGGTTAACAATGATATCGGTGGGGCGGACGGCTTTCCCGTGGTAGGTCTGATTCGAAGCATCGAACACAGCAATGCACAACCTGTCGACCGAATTCCCAGCACAAGCTCCCCCTTCCTCGCATGCACATGGTTCCTTACCGGCTTCCTGTTACTCACTAGCCCACATGAGCCTACAGCCTGAAACAGTCGCCTCTATTCGGCGCTCACCTTCGAGGCTTCGAGCTTGATCGGCTTTGTGTTTTCATCATTGCCGACCATCCCTCACCAACCGGAATCCCAGGTGGTTCGTGCCGGTGTCTAGCTCGCCCTTCCCTCGCCCGCCCGCAATATAGCGCGCACAGTATTGGTCGGTACAGAGGAACGACCCGCCCCTATGCACTTTCTTCTTCACGCCAGGCTCGCTCGGATCGAAACTGTCCGCCGGCCCTTGCGGATTGCGGGCAACCGGTCCCTGCGCCGTCAACATTCGATAATAGTCGTGCCGATACCAATCGCTGGTCCACTCCCAGACATTGCCCGCCATGTCGTACAGACCGTAGCCGTTTGGTGGAAAGGATGCAACAGGGGCGGCATGCTGGTATCCATCTTCCTTCGTGTTCTTGTCGGGGAAATGCCCTTGAAATGTATTGGCCATGAACTTCCCCTCCGGTTTCAGCTCATCGCCCCAGGGATAAGGTCTGCGGTCGAGTCCACCGCGCGCGGCTGATTCAAATTCGGCTTCGGTGGGTAGGCGCTTGCCGGCCCAGGTTGCATAGGCCAGCGCGTCTTCATAGGCGATATGGACGACGGGATACTGCCCACGGTCTTTGATGTGACTCTGCGGTCCCTCCGGATGGCGCCAGTCCGCTCCCTTCACATAACTCCACCATTGGAAATGATCATTGAGTCGTACAGGACTGCCGGGTGGCGAGAAGACGACCGAGCCGGCTACGAGATTCTCCGGCGGCGCGCCGGGAAAATCCTCGGGGCGCGGCTTTCTCTCGGCGACCGTCATGTACTTGGTCGCATTCACGAAGCGAGCGAATTGCTCGTTCGTGACCTCGGTCTTGTCCATCCAAAAACCCTCGACGTACACGCGATGCCAAGGCTGCGCATCCGGGAACTCGTCTGCGCCCATCCAGAACTCGCCGCCCGGGATCCAGGTCATTCCGTCCGGCGCCGGGCCTGGCGGGGCTGGTTTCTTTTGCGTTGATGCTGGGACCGGTTGGGCCGTTGAGACTTCGACGGCAGAGGCGTCTTTGCCGGCAGATTGAGAATCGCGATTCGCTTTGGCGGACGAGATGCCCATGTCGCAGGTCATGGCGGTCGGGGCCGGTGACGACCGCGAACTGTCGTAAAACCAGTGCCAAAGACCTGCGGCGACGAGCCCGCCGAATACAACCGTCGAAACCGTCCATGAGAGGCGTGACATGGTCGGCATTGTCCCTTCTGTCGACATGCTGAAGCAAGATCATTCTGCTGCAGGTTTCTTGAGACAAGCCACCCACTCGTGGCGTCAAGAGATGAACGGTGCCCGGACAATACTTGCAACATGTAACCTCTTGGGTTACAACTTGCGCGTGGTTAGGCGCTTCGCGCACAGGGGAACTGAAGAGGTGAAGCATGGGTGTGCATAATCCCGCCCATCCTGGAGAAATCCTAAGGGAGCTCGTGATTGTCCCTCTAGGCCTGTCTGTTACCGACGCAGCCGACCATCTTGGCGTAAGTCTGAAAACACTATTACCGGAGACCAATCCCCGCCCCTGCCTGTCCTGCCGCGCACTTCTTTCTGGTTATTCAATCGTTTTCAGCCATGCGTGAACATCCGCGATCTCTTGCTTCGTCAGCATAGTTCCCCACCCAGGCATCGCTCCTCGTCCCTGCAACACCGTGCTCCAGAACCGCTGCTCATCCATGAGTATAGGATTCTTGGCCAGCTTCGGACCGACACCTCCCGTAGCTCTGCCACCATGACAAGGCAGACAGTTCTGCTGATAGACTGCATGCCCTTGTTCGACTCGCCCTGACGGTCGGTTCTGAAAACTTGGTGCAAGGGATGCAATTGAGGCTCCTTCGAGGGAGTCCTGCGCCTTTCCTGGCTCCACCTCCACCCTTCCAGGGCGGTACCGCTCCGCAAGATAATCGACGACCAGCGCTTCTTCGCTCGCAGAAACCTGCGCGCCCCAATGCACCATCTTATTCACCGTGACGGTCCACTGCTCGCGAGTCAGCCGCTGCTGAACGATCAGATCTGTGCTGTGACACACCGCACAGCGGGCCATCATGACCCTTTTACCGTCTTGGTTTTGAGTGCCGGACGACCCTGCAAGCGCTTGATCGTTCGATTGCTCTCCGGTCGGATCGGCTGCAAACCCTTTGATCAAAGGAACAACGACGAATAGAATCAGGACTGCCGCACCAATCGCCTGCCGCACTTGCCTGCGTTGTCGCTCGAAAGAATTCACGCGTTCACTTCCACCTGTACCCGGTCCACGCCATTCCATAAAAATCCTCCTGGATTCCACGAACTCGTCATCGGCTGCGTGTGTCCGCGATCATCCGTTGCTCTAGAAAGAACCGTGTACAAACCGCTTTCTTTAACAGGCCAGCTGAATCGCCACTGACGCCAAGCGTAAGGGATATCCTGTCCCACCAACTGTGCGTCATTCCATGTTCGTCCATTGTCCGTGGATATCTCGACCTTCAGGATCTTGCCTTCCCCTGTCCACGCGACACCTTGGATCATCTGAGAGCCTTGTTTCACCGAGGCGCCTTGTCCTGGCCGAACGATCAACGACTTCACGACCATCGCTTCGATGGGTTTCATGTCCGCCGGTTGGATCAC
>PHGD01000103.1 GCA_011090425.1 Nitrospira sp. LK70
AGATGGGGCGCCGCATCAAGACATGGCAGAGCTGACATGGACCGTTGAAGCCGAACGATGGCTGCGTGACATCTACGATTACATCGCACTCGATAATCCCTCCGCTGCAACCCGAACTATCGAAACCATCTATCTGAAAGCCGAAATCCTTCGAGAATTTCCAGAATCAGGGTACCGCTACTGGCAGAAGCCTGACCGACACATCCGTATCCTGCTTCACGGACATTGTATCGCTTACCTGATCAAGAGCTCAGAAGAGATCGACATCATCGGGCGTCTTCCACGGAGCACTCAATATCGAGCGGTACCTGCTCTAGGAGCCACACCAATCGACCCATGCCAGTCGGCAAAGGTAGCTTGCTACTGATCCTCGAACCGGAGGCCCAACGAGAAGGGAGTCCCTTTTGTACACGTTCGACGGCGATGATATTGCTCCCCCATCTTGTCTTGAATGTGAAATCCCGCCATACAATTGAGTGCACAGTTTAAGATCCGACCCTTTGTGCCTGTCAACGCATACGTAATACGTAACCCTTTTTCTACCGGTTAAGTCCATCATTGGCGAAGCCTTGACTCCCTCACCCTGTAAAGAAACCAGGCGCAGTTTGCTATGTCCCACTTTGCTTTAGGCGAGTCAGTCGAACGTAAACAGCTCTGTCTTCGTAGAAAACTTTCTCGAGTTCTGATGCAGAATAGTCATCTGTCCCTCGTCCACCAGAACTAACAATTAGACATCTATCTGCGGGAAAGGCAACATTGCCGACTACAAACTCAAGAACTTTTCTCCCTCTTGAGGAGGCCAATGTAATATTCGAGACAAATCTCTTTTTGGCGATGCCTCGAAGCGGACGTTTATCAGTTGAACCGATGATTAGGCATGAAGCAATCTCCATCGAGTGTGCTTGCACGTATTCAATTAAAGAAACCCCTTCTTGGGTATCGGGTAGCTTATCATCCCCATCTGGGAAGCCACGTATCACGAATGTCCTAGACTCCAAGAGGTCTTTATTATGTTCAGTTACCGGTGGTTTGTCTGGTAATGAAGGCGAGGTTTTACCCGCCACCGGAGAGCTAAAAGTGATCAAGTACACGAAAAATCCTGCAGCGAGAAACAATGAGAAATATGCAAGGTTTGAAAGTAGTAACACGCTTGTTGAATTAGGTGTCTTGGGAGGCTCAGCGGGAGTTTCTTGCTTGAAAGAAACGAGAGCACGAAGGAGCTTCAATACGCTTGGCGACGGATTTCGTTCAGAACTTTCCGAATTATTCTCCTTTTGTATGAGGTAGCCAGTGAGTCGGCCAATCGCGTACAAGCAAAAAGCCATGCTGAGGAGTAAAAGCACCCAAGCGGCAATTAGTGAACCTGGAGGATCAGCGCCATCGTAAAGTTTCGACGAAAAAGTTCCTGTGAACGTAAGCAAACCCGTGGCTACAGTTATAACCGTTTTTGAATAATCGAGGACGATTGACCAAGGGCTCGGGTCTTGTGCCATAGAGCACCTCTGCTAGCGCTTGAGTTATTTGGGGAATGGACAGAGGGCATCCACATTTGTGCCGAGCCAGTGTAGCACTTGAAAATAAGTCACTCTCCCTGTTCTCTGCTCTAGCGAAGCTAACTTATCAAGACTCTTTGGAAGTTCAGTAAGGATTCCAGACCAGCCCAGATTAAAATCTTGAGGGCTTGAAATCCGCCATCGTGGAGAAGGGTCTTGTGTAATGGCCACTAGGGTGGCGATGATAAGCTCCTTTGATGCTGAGCTAAAAGAAACCTCTCTCTGCACCTCACATTGATGGATGATAGTATTGACGTGTTGTACCAGATCATCATATTGCGCTCTGAGCTCTGAAGTGGGTGGAGTGATGGCAGGCGGCACAGTAATTGAGCGTTTCATAGTCCCTCCTTATGTAGTCGCAGGCCAGAGCGGGATCGTACTCTACTTGGCGATGAAAAAAGTGTCAATTGTCTGGCTGAAGCGCAAACTCCACTGTCAAGTGGACGCTTCAAACGCGAATTCTGGTCTCTTGGGACCTCCCTGACAACAAGATCAGGCTAAGAGTGGTTAGGGTCACCTATGAAAAAGTTCGTCAAGCGCGGAGCGTAACTAGGGTCGGATCTTGTATTGTGTATGCTGTTTTCAGCTATGCTACCGAAGGAGGAGCTTTACGGTCACTCCGACAAACCGCAGCAGGTCATTGCGCCCAGGGTTCGGGCTATCGGTGATGACGTTGTGGATGCGACTGAAGCGGAGGTTGACGCTCGACTCATCCATTGGCGTTGCGATAAATGAGACAAACCTACAACTGATGAGATCTACAGGCTGTTGAATGCTTTTGCGGTGAGACCAGCTTAGCGGACCAACTTACGGAGAAGTCCAGGCCCCAGCTCATCATGTTGAGGAATGGAGAGGGTATACTCATAACCGGATTTCACCAGCATCACATGAGAACCTCGTTGTCGCATGACGCTCCAGCCTGCCCGTTGAAACTTCCGTATGGCGTCGGACCCCGAGCACAACCGGAGGCGTTCCGCCATCAGACCACAACCTCAACCGTCCGTTTTGCATCGATCACGCGCTTGGCCTCCATCACCTCAAGCCACCCTTCGATGGCTTCTTTCACGTTGGCGATGGCCTCGTCGTGCGTTTTCCCTTGCGACAGACACCCTGGCAAAGCAGGCACCTCGGCGACAAAATACCCTGCCTCATCCTGTTCCACAGTAACATGCAATCTCATGCCTTCATCTCCTTCTTCACAAGAACTCTCGCGCTATTATCGTGAAGACCCTCACTCTGGTCAAGCAAACCCTACCCCTAGGAAAAGAGTGGGGTCGAAAGAGTGGGGTCGGATCTTGAACTGTGCACGTCGCTTTCAGAGATGACCTCGGCGCGTCAGGACAGATGAGATCGATATGCGCCGAATAAGAGCACTGAGGCGCGGCTAAACTCATCATCTCTCTCAGACTGCCTTCCCCCGCTACGCGCATAGATTGATCGTTTTGTAACCGTGCGTAGGATGTCCGTGAAGTCTGTTACACCGAGACTTCAACGTATTCCACTTGGCTGCTGGGTGGGGGAATGGGCAGACTGTCGGCGCGAAGACCATCCAATCGGCTTGCCTGCGACCGTCACTCGACGAGGCTCTATGGGATGCTTAATCATGGCAACCAGGCACCAGCTATCCTCTCACAACCGATCGACCACCTGGCTGACTTTCACGAAGCCAGCATACCTCACTATGAACGAGGGTCCAAGAACAGGAGCGATACGAAGGCCCTACAGGCTGCGAATGGATGTAATGGGTCCGGCCTCTCATTCAATCGTCTGGCTCACGTAATTTACTTCATCGAGAGACAGCGGACACAACATACCTATGGTCTGCCAGTTTTCGTCGTTCGCCATGCAATCACGGCGGCGTTACGACTGAGGAGTGGCCGTATATCGGCATCACCCCTCCGACGGATCTCTTCTCACCCTGTCGTCTTCCTTCGGTAAGCGCGTATAACATTGGGATCGGGGTCAGATCCCAGGCCCGGGCCCTGGGGGACCGAAATCCGTCCGCCCGTCGTGGTGAGGGCATCGCCATAGATGCGTGCTTCCAGATCGAACCAACGCCACTCGATCATGGAGTCAGCGGTGCCCAGCGCCGCGGTCGCGTGGATCGCCGCGAGCAAACCCGGGCCGTCGTAGAAGGAGTGCGTCATCACCGGGATGTTGCGGATAGCCGCAAGGGGGAAAACCTTACACAACTCGGTTATCCCGCCCATCTTGGCCGGGCTCGGTTGAACAAAGTCCACCGCCCCAGCGGCAAGCATGTGCTCGAATTCCATCAGCGTAGACACGTTTTCGCCGGCCGAGATCGGAATGCCGGTGGTTCTTCGCAGTTCGGCGAGACCGGCGAAATTCTCCGGCGGCCACAATGGCTCCTCGAGAAATTTAAGCCCGACGGCCTTGAGGACTGGACCGACAGCACGTGCTTGAGGCAGGGTCCAGGGACAGCCGGCGTCGACGATCAACTCGACGCCGAGGCCAGCCTCCTCGCGGGCCGCCAGGATCGCCGACATGTCTTTTTCGTGCAGCTTGAGCGCTTGGAATCCGGCATCGATTGCTTGCCGAACCACGGCGCGGACCAGATCGGGATCGGAATAGCAGGCCAGGCTTGCATAGCAGGGCATGGCAGTCACTCCGCCGCCAAGAAGCTGGCACACGGGAGCGTTGGCGAGCTTGCCGGCAATATCCCACAGGGCGATGTCCACCGCCGAGAGCCCGTAGGTCAGGGCGCCGCCGCGTCCGAAGACGTGCAGCTTCTTTTGGACCTCCAGCATCAGCATACGGATACGAGTGGCGTCCTGGCCAATACATAGCGGTGCGATCAGTTCGTCGACGGCGAGCTTGGCCGCATCGACAGCACGATAACCGAAGGCTTCTCCCCACCCTTCCACTCCGTCACGCGTGGTCACCTTGACGAGCAGCGAATCCGCGGCAAACAGTTTGTCGCCCCAGAGTGACGCACCGGGTGTGCCGCCTACCCTAAGCGGGATACGCAACGGAACAGCCTCGATCTTGGCGATGACGGCGGTGCGGTCGGTGGTGGTGGTGGAAGACATGTGCAACTCCAACTCCTTGTGCGCCGGTTAAACCAGCAGGGTGTTATGAATGAAAGAGTCATACAGTATAGGACTCGAAACCCACACCGGCCCCACGTCGGAGAAACATAACTAGGCCGAGTCTTGTATCGTGTATGCCGCTTTCAGAGATGACACAGAAGAACTCAGGAGGATACGGCTGGTTGTCATCTACATGTTCCCATTCCGTTCCATGTGCCTGGATACTTTACTCGCTCTGATCATCATAGGTGTCGAGGAACACTTGAAGCTTGTCGAAGAGACGATCCAGCTCCTTCCGTCGTTTGGAATTCTTCGTGTGGTTGGCCTCCGCGGCCACGTAGCCTTGAATCTCCTCGATCTCGTCTAATGACAGCTCCACCCTGACCCCTGTGCCCTCCACCACCGCGCACTTGGCAAAGTCGGGATTGCAGAAGGTCTCATCCCTGATGAGGTGCGTTGGAATCAGGGGGTCAGACACCGCCTGCAGGAGACAGGCACGCTGCGCGAGCCAGTCCCTGTCTCTGCCCTTCACTTCCCATCGACAATCCGGCGGCCGGCCAGGACATCGAGCACCTCGACGAGTCGCCGCTTGCGCTCGTGAGCCAACCGGAGGGTTGTGAGATAGCCCTGCCAGTCCTGCTCTTTCCCCTGTTGCTTCAGGACGCGGCCCACTTTGCGCTTCGGTTTTGTGAGGGCGATCTGTGCTTCAGCGAGTTGCTTCCAGATGGCGACGGCCCGCTCAGGATACCTGGCCACCACCGCCTCGGCAATACGGTCTTCGGTGAACCATCCTGTGTCCCAGCCTCGCAACCGTGGCTTGCGCTGGTCATACCAGCGAAGCACCTCGTCAGGCTGTTTCTC
This sequence comes from Nitrospira sp. LK70, assembly GCA_011090425.1. Classification (GTDB taxonomy): domain Bacteria; phylum Nitrospirota; class Nitrospiria; order Nitrospirales; family Nitrospiraceae; genus Nitrospira_D. The sequence continues at coordinate 5,465 of PHGD01000103.1, forward strand.
GGCAATCGCGATATCGATGAGCACGTCGGTCATGGGTGGCTGGATCGGAAAGCGCCCGGTCGTCGGCTTCAGTTCGCTCTCCGACAACGGCCAGAGCTGAGTTGACGGTTGGGGACGTGTCCCGGTTTCCAGATACTGGAGAGCGGCGGCCCGAATTTCCGACCCGACCCCGGCTCGCTGCGCTGCCTTTTCCAATGCCTGAAAAGTCTGCACACTCGGCTCCAGGAAGAATTCTTCAGCCCGCAACGTTGCGGCGGAATGCCAGTCCTGTTGTCGTTCTCGCATCTCACGGAATGATGTCCGTAATTGAGCAGCAATGCCAGGCCATTGCCCCTCGGTCGCACCGATCCCCTTGCGGATCCATTCTTCCGCCTCTTCCCACTGCTTGGCTTTCGTGAGCTGTTCCACAAGGCGGAGATAACTGCCTGTCTTTTCGGCCTCCTGCCGGCACAACGGGATAATCTCGTCACGCCGGCCGGCTCGTCCCAGCGCCAGGATCAGCCAGTTACTCAGGCGATCGCGCCGAAAATTTCCTGAGTATGCGTCCTGAGCCTTGTTTCGCCGGTCCTGCGCAAGACGCTGGGCAAGCTGCTCGGCAAAGCCGTTCCACGCCTCCGCCGGATGGCTCCGATCCCAGAAGGCTTTGGCGCCGCGACAGAGTTCGTACTCGTCCGCCAGGTCGGCCCCCACCGCCCAGTGCATCTGCTCGACAGAAGCACGGAAGTCGATAAAAGGGTCGGGAATGATTTCTAGATGCACGCCCTCGGCCTCGTGAGCGACAACGCCAACAATCCACCAATGATGTACGGCGGTAACAAGCGCTCGTATGATCTTAACGGAAAACTCCCGACGATGACCGAACGCGGCACTTCTCTTGACTCCACAATCTCCACCACCTCGATGTAATCCACGAGCACCTCACGTGAGGTCTTGCCGATGACGGCCAGCCGCTTTGCGGCCGCAGGCCGAGTCAGCACCTCGGCCAATTCATCGATCAGCGCCTGGCTGGAAACGACCCTTGCCTCGTCGCGGTGTCGAATCACATTGAGCAGACGATACGGCGTGCCTTGCCACAGCAGCGCCGAAAAGACCACGTTGGTATCAAGAACGATCCGCACTCGAACCCTTGGCCTTCTCGCGTGTGCGGCGCTCCATCCGTCCCGACTTCACTTCGGCCGCAATCTCCTCCTCACCCATCGGGACCACGCCAGCCGTCTCTAGCGCCGGTGCAATCGCCAGCAACCGATCCAGAGCCGCTCGCTTCCTTGCTTTGGCCGCCAGGAATTCCACGAAATCTTCGACCTCCGACACCTGTTGTGGTGAGAGCGTCCGTAGTTTCGAGAGCAATGCCTGTTCTACACCCGTATTCATCATCGCATCTTCCTTGCGGTCAGCGCACCGACGCTCGGTTCGGTCGATAGGGGGTATCTATGATTGGCATGATAAGACACACCCGCAGGCTTCTCAAGCCCATTGCTCGATGCAAATCTCTCTGAGAGAGGGAAAACGGGGGCACCCATGAGAATGAGAGCAGACTTGGCATGTGTATAGACCAAATTTGGCGCCACTCACTTTCACCCGCCTACGCAGGAAGCCACGGCTGTGAAGCCGTGAGGCTCCACATTCCCGGCGTGCTCTATCATGTAATCGCACAATGCGATCACCGAGCTTCGAGCTTTCATGACGACGCAGATTCTGTGGCAAAATTTGGGACGAGTTGAGGTGAGAGGATTTAAGGGGACAGGCCGGCTTCCCCTCACCCATTTCCGACTCAGACATCCGGGCTTGCTTGAACGACTCCCTGCTCCACCCCGTTTCCCTTCCGTTCGCCGTGCCGTGGATCTTACTCGCTCTGGTCATCCTATGTATCCAGGAACACCCGCAGCTTGTCGATAGGCGATCAAGCTCCTTCCGTCGTTTGGGAAACCTGTTAGGGACTTGGCTCTTTCTCTTCGCAATCCTATCTTGCGCGCGACTCCTCCAGTGCCTGTAGCTCCATGGTCCAATTCTCTTGACGACGACACCGATCCGACTATAATTCCATCCTCGACTCGATGAGACATACGCACTTCTCTTCAGTCGAGTGTTCGAGTCGTCTGGTATCAAGCTTGTGCTGTTCGATTTATTCCTTGTGCCTTCATTCACGGGAGGAGACTATGCGATCCACATCAAGTCATCGAACCATGCCGTTCCGGAGCGCCGCGTTAACTCTGCTGTGCGCGTTGGCCCTAGGCGGCTGTGTGAGTGCGAAAAGTCACCAGCAAAGTCTTGGCGAACTCCAAGCGGCCAAGAAACGGTCGGCGGAACAGGAAGCCCAACTGAGCGGCATGCGAGAGTCACTCGACCTGGAAGCAGCTCAGCGGAAAGCTGCTGAGGACCAGGCCGCCTCGTTGTTGAAGGAACGGGATGACCTCGCAGCTCGATCCGAACAGTTGAACGGCGAACTCGCCGCCGCGCACAGCCAGATTACGGATCTCGAGCAGAAACGTGCCAGCGACAGTGCTGTCGCGCAGGGGGAAATCGTGAAGTTGCAGCAACAGGCTGCATCGATGGAAGCCGAGGCAGCTCAAATCGCGAAGGAGCGTGAACAGCTCCGCCAGGAACAGGCTCGATTGGCCGCGAGACTCGAGCAGGAGCGGTCTGCCAAGGAAGCGAAGGAACAGGAGATCAAGCGGCTTACTCGGACGCAGGAAGAATTATCCAAGTCGCTCCAAGACGAAATCTCCAAGGGCAATATCACCATCCAGCAAATACGCGACCGCCTCACCATCAACTTGGTGGACCAGGTCCTGTTCGACTCAGGTCAGGCGGAGGTGAAGCCGGCTGGCCAGAAGGTGCTGAAGCAGGTCAGCGACCTCTTGAAAACCGTCACGGACAAGCAAATCCGAATCGAAGGCCACACGGACAATGTGCCGATCAGCGCCAAACTGCGAAGCCGTTACAGGACGAATTGGGAACTCTCGACGGCACGGGCCACATCAGTCGTACGTTATTTGATCGATCAGGATGGTATGGATCCTCGGAATCTCTCCGCAGTCGGCTATGCAGACACGCATCCCGTCGCCTCGAACGATACCGAGGAGGGACGATCGGCCAACCGCAGGATTGAAATCGTGCTGTATCCCAAGGACCTCAAAGGAACTGCCGACCAGGTCGAAACCAGCCCGGCAGTGTCACAGTAGGGGGAGCGCCACATAAATGGTGTCGGATCCTGTATCGTGGATGTCTGTTTCAGAGATGACACCGAAGGACGCAACGAGATCGGCTGAGTCTCATCCGCCATGCTTCCATTCCATTCGCCATGCCGGGTCTTTTACTCGTTCTGGTCATCATAATAGATGTTCAGGAACAGGTGGAGATTGTCGAACAGACGATCCAGCTCCTTCCGTCGTTTGAAATTTGTCGCGTGGTTGGCCTCCGCAGCCACGTAGCCCTGAATCTCCTCAATCTCGTCCAATGACAGATCCACCCTGATCCCTGTACCCTCCATCACCGCGCACTTGGCAAAGTTTGGATCGCAGAAGGTCTCATCCCTGATGAGATCGCGTTCCCGCAGAGTCAGCGTGACGGGCAATTTGATCCCATCTGGAATTCGTTGCCGCGTCGTGCCAAATTCTTCCCGCCAACTGCCCGCCGTCAGCCACTGCTGACACGCCACGCGAGCCAGTCCCTCTTCACTTCGCATCGACAATCCGGCGGCCGGCCAGGATATCGAGCGTCTCGACGAGTCGCCGCTTGCGCTCGTGAGCCAACCGGAGGGCTGCGAGATAGCCCTGCCAGTCCTGCTCTTTCCCCTGTTGCTTCAGCACACCGCCCACTTTACGCAAATAGGCGGCGGCCGCTTCATAGGCTTTCGGTTTGGTGAGGGCGATCTGCGCTTCAGCGAGTTGCTTCCAGATGGCGACGGCCCGCTCAGGATACCGTGCCACCACCGCCTCGGCAATACGGTCCTCGGTGAACCATCCTGCGTCCCAGCCTCGCGACCGTGGCTTACGTCGGTCATACCAGCGAAGCACCTCGTCAGGTTGTTTCTCGGCAATCGCGATCTCGATGAGGACATCGGTCATGGGTGGCTGGATCGGAAGGCGCCTGGTCGTCGGCTTCAGTTCGCTCTCCGACAACGGCCAGGCCTGAGTTGAGGGTTGAGGACGGGTCCCGGTTTCCAGATACTGCAGGGCGGCGACCCGAACTTTCGGCCCGATCCCGGCTCGCTGCGCTGCCTTCTCTAACGCGTGAAAGGTCTGTACACTCGGCTCCAGGAAGAAATCCTCGGCTCGCAACGTCACGACAGATTGCCAATCCTGTTTTCGCTCCCGTATCTCGCGGAATGATGTCCACAATTGCGCAGCGATGCCGGGCCATTGCTTCTCAGTCGCAACGATCCCTTTGCGGATCCATTCTTCCGCTTCTTCCCACTGCTTGTCCTTCATGAGATATTCCACGACTCGGAGGTAACTGCCTGTCCTCTCGGCTTCTTGCCGACATAGAGGGATGACCTCTTCACGCCGGCCGGCTCGTTCCAGCGCCAGGATCAACCAGTTACTCACGCGATCGCGCCGAAAATTTCCTGAGTATGCGTCCTGAGCCTTGTTTCGCCGGTCCTGCGCAAGACGCTGGGCAAGCTGCTCGGCAAAGCCGTTCCACGCCTCCGCCGGATGGCTCCGATCCCAGAAGGCATTGGCGCCGCGACTGAGTTCGTACTCGTCCGCCAGGTCGGCCTCCACCGCCCAGCGCATCTGCTCGGCAGGAGTAAGGGACGACTGAGGCAACGCCCGGAAGACGATATCCAAACAAGAGGCGACCTCCTCTGCTGTCTCTCCTTCGTCGTCGCTGATCTCCACTTGCCTTGCGCCGGCTTCCAGCAGTTGCGCTCCCACCTCCACCACCGCATCCGCATGCCCTTGTGCCAGCAGGGCTTCCAGGCGATCCCGCACCCGTGAGTAGTCCGGGATCGAGACTTCGCCACTCCAGTGGTGGCGCCAGCCCGGTTCTGCGCTGAGAGCAGCAATCCCAGCCCGCAGGGATTTGACCAACTTCGGCACGGCGCCCGCCGACAGATTGTGCCGATCTTGCACGAACCGCCGGACATCCGGATAACGCTGAACGAGGTCCTTCAGGAGCGCGAGAAGCTGCGATTGTGTCTGCTGTTCCAGGAAAGACAGCCATGCGCCAGTCGTGGCCGCTCCGGTTTTTCTCGTTGGTCGTTCACGAGTAGGCATGAAATCTTCGTCCGTGGCGTCTTCCTCATCCTCCTCGTCCACCTCGTCCCATTCTTCTTCGTCTCCATCGTGCTGCAACAACTGAAGTCGCCGGTCCTGCTCGGCCACGGTCGGGATTGTATGATTGCGTTTCACCTGCTCCAGATATTCCAGCACCACGGCAACCGCATGTTTGCAGACGCCTCCGTAAGGACAGGTACAGGCAGCAACCAGTTCATCAGTTTCCGTCTCGACCCTGGTGGCGTATTGGTGCGAGCCCAGTACCCATGCGACCAAGCCTCCGTTTGACGTTCGCGCTAGATCTTGAACCAGGCGACTGCGCTGGTAACGCTGTCCCCGCGAGACGATGACTGCTCCGGCCCAGTCCTGGAGCTCATCCCACGTAAGAGCCTTGAACGGATCAGCCTGTGAAGGCCTACTCTTGGGCCTGTCCCGTGAGTCGTTTTTTCCCATTCTCGCGATGGTACTCACATCGGCCTCATATTCCAAGTGGGTTTGGGAGGGAACGGGAGAAATGCATCATCTCCGGAGTCCAGGGTGAGAAAATGGGCTGGAGATAAGACTTTCTACCAGACCGAAAGGTGCTCTCACGCGACGAACCGCCTGAACCACAGGCTGCACATTGCAAGGGCGAGCAAGACTACACCGATACCGACTAGACTCGCGGACTCGCTGGATACTTCGATGAGCCACCCAAAGAAGGTCATGCCTGCCATGGATGTTGCCGTGGCGATGGCTGTGTAGAGCGCCATGACACGCCCCACCATGTGGGTGGGAGAAATTTCTTGGATAATCCCCCAGGCGATCGGCGTCCAAGTCCCCAACCCCATGCCGATCAACAGCACGAGCAGAGTTGCCACCATGATGTTCGAAGTCCAGACCAGCCCGCACAAAGCCAACCCGCCGACAGCGCTCGACCACGCGATAACCGATACTCGACACCGAAGCTCCCATTCGGTAAGCCGCACGAGACAGAGCGATACGAGGAGAAGGCCCACGCCGAGCCAAGACCAGAGATATCCCACCTCCACCGGACCAAGCGAGAGGAGCCTTTTTCCGAACACAGGAAACAGCGTGGTAAAGGCCCCGCTGCCGAACGTATAGAGCGAGGCCAACATGATCAACGCCAAGATCGTACGCCGAGAGATCAACGTATAGCGAATCCCGTCGAACAGATCCTCGATCGCCGTTGTCCGGCGGCTTTTCGGCGGAGACGTCATCATCCCGACCGATAGACGGAGGGGAAACAGGAGAGCTGCGGACGCCAGATAGGTCACCGCATTGATACAAAGCACGTCCTGTGAACCGGAAAAGGCAATCCCCAGTCCGCTGATGACGGGACCGATAATGATGCCGAGGCTCGTTGTGCCTTGGAGAAGGGCATTGGCGGCGGTCAACTGTTCTTTTTCCACCATGAGCGGCACCGACGAGGACAGCGTCGGGACGAACATGGCAGTTGCAATCCCGTAGAGAAAGGTCAGCAAGTAGAGAGCTTCTATTGTAAACGATTCTACTGAGACCCAGCAGGGGATCAACCCGATCAAGAGACCTCTCGCCAGGTCACTGACGATCAGGATGGTCTTCTTGGGCAATCGATCGACCACCACGCCGATCACGGGTCCGAGGACAATCGGGGGTAATGTCTGCAGGAGACCGATGACCGTGGTCTTCAGTGCCGAACCGGTGATGGAATAGACAAACCACAAGAGCGCCAGTTTGCTGACTCCGTCAGCCACCTGCGACAGCACCTGGCTCCACCACACGAAGCTGAAATCGCGAGTGAGGAGCCATCGCCTGCGACGGAGGATCGGACATTCCGCCAACCGAGACATCTCTGCATGCTCCTGATCCATCGTGGGGGACCAGCCTGACAGTATGCGTATCCTGGGTTATCTCCCGCATACGTGACCTCAGTTTACTAAGTTATATCGGAATGGGGCCGACAAGAAAGGCGGGCAGAACAATTGGGCAGCCGGCGACCTGCATCAAACTCTAGGTCGTACTTCGCTGAGCCATGACTGCGAATGCGCCCAGTGCCGATACCAGGTCTCGCTGACGGCGGGCGCCGTTTTTCACCGAACCCGGACGCCATCGACGTCGTAGTTGTGGGCGGCGTCCTTGATGACGACCGACAAGCGTGGAATCTCAGCCTTGCTGCGGCGACGACAACTGGGCATTCGGCGCTACGAGACAGCGTGGGTGATCCTGCATAAGCTGCGTCGCGCCAGGGTCGACCGTTTATACCGACTATACCGATGCGGGGAAAGGGTGGGTTTCATGAGCGGCATGGGCCGCATCGCTCAAAACTCGTCGAGCGATTGATTGCGTAGAATAGCCAGGGCCTTGTCAATGTTGGAAACGGTTAGAACAACGATCGCCCGCTTCCCTTCACGTGAAGGTGTGCAATAGCCGCATTTGATGTTGATCCGGCTCTTCATCAAGATATCTGCCACTTTCCTCAATGCTCCAGGCTTATTTTCGAGACTCAACAGGAGTGCGGTTTCTTCGCCGAACTTAATCTTCGCCGCCTTAAGGGCCTCACGGGCACGTTCCGGATCTGCGACCAGCAGACGCAACTTGCCCGGCCCCATCGCTTCCGGAGCAGAGAAAGCCTTGATATTGACCCCGGCTTCACCGAGGACTGCCGTCACCCTGGCAATGGTACCAGGCTTACTCTGCCCTCTGATGACAAGCTGCGTCGTAGTCGGCATATCGGTACTCCTCGTGGCTCTCCGGCCTCAAAACCTTTTTCGCCTCGCTGAGCGAGCGACTCGCAACGGAGACCAAGACCCGTAATGATAAAATCTTGTACGAGGAAACGCCGGCCTCACGCAAGGTTTTCGAGCCCGTAACCGTGGAGAAAAGAACACATCGGCACCCGATCGAATTCTGATAACCCGCCGCTTCCTACAGCGGAGACACGACGACGGCCGCTTGCTCTGCATCCTCACACTCCTCCTATGAACATCCGCTCGTTGCGCCGCACGTCACACATTTGAGACAGGTACCGTTACGAACCATGGTAAATTGCTTGCATTCTTGGCAGGGATCCCCTTCGTAGCCCTTGACTCTGGCCTCTTTCGCGTTTTGGACCTCCGTCAGAGTGAGCGTTTCACGCATGATCTCGACCTGTCTGGCAACACCGTGTCCGTTTCCGTGGCCGTTCCCTTTTCCACCGTTCCGGCGGATGGGAAGATGTTCCGTAATAATGGAAGATTGAGCCAGTGCATCAAGATCCGCTTCTTCATCGAAGCATTCGGGATCCATATTGTCTTTCTTCACGGCATCCATGCGTAGATCTTCTTCCTTCACCTGCGCGAGGTCATACCGATCGAGGTACGTAACGGCCAATTCACGGAAGATATAATCGATGATCGAGGTCGACATTTTGATTCGATCATTCATTTTGACGGGACCGTTCGGCTCAAACCGGGTAAAGACGAACGCCTCGACGAATTCTTCCAGCGGCACGCCGTGCTGAAGTCCCAGAGAGATGGCGATGGCAAAACAATTCATGAGGCTTCTGAATGCCGCCCCCTCCTTGTGCATGTCCAAAAAGATTTCTCCGACCGTCCCATCCTCATATTCACCGGTGCGCAGGTAGAGCTTATGTCCTCCGACAATTGCCTTTTGAGTGTATCCGCTTCGTCGACTCGGGAGCGGGCGTCGCTTAGCGAGGTACCGAACGAGCACCCGTTCGGTGACTTTCTCCGCCAGCTCCATCACGCCGGCAGCCGCCTCTACGGCCTTTCCGTTGTCTGTCGAAGCACTCAATGGCTGACTCAGCTTTGACCCGTCACGATACAGTGCGACCGCTTTGACCGTGCTCTTCCAGGCAAGTAAATAGGCTGCCTTGACGGCTTCGAGCGTGGCATCGGCCGGCATGTTGATGGTCTTGCTGATCGCGCCGCTGATGAACGGCTGTGCTGCGGCCATCATGCGGATATGCGCATCGACGGCGATGGAACGTTGTCCGATTCGACCGCACCGATTGGCACAGTCGAATACCGCGAGGTGTTCTGCCTTCAAATGCGGCGCGCCCTCCACCGTCATCGTCCCACAGCAAAAATCGTTTGCAGCGGCGATCTCCTCTTGCGTAAAACCGAGCGTCTTCAGCATGTTGAAGTTGGTTTCGTTCAGCTGAGCCTCGGTCAAGCCAAGCTTTTCGAGGCAGAACGTGTCTCCCAACATAAACTTATTGAAAGCGAACTGAATTTCGAACGCTTGCCCCAAACTGTTCTCCAAACGACCCAAGGCTGTGTCATCGAATCCCTTTTGACGCAGGGCGTCGTGATTGATGAACGGTGCACCTTTGAGCGTCTGAGCGCCGACACAGTACAGGACGATATCCTGTGCTTGCTGGTCCGTATACCCGAGGTTGGCCAGCGCAATCGGCAAACTTTGATTGATGATCTTGAAGTACCCGCCACCGGCCAGTTTCTTAAACTTCACCAGAGCGAAATCCGGTTCAATCCCCGTGGTATCACAGTCCATGACCAACCCAATTGTGCCGGTCGGAGCAATGACGGTCACTTGTGCATTGCGGTACCCATAGGCCGTCCCTAATTCAAGCGCGTGATCCCAGGCTCGTCTGGCAGCAAGCAGCATGTCGGGAGGACAATGCTCGGGACGGATTCCAGCGGGAGCGATCGTCAGACCTTCATATTCCCCATGAGGCATCTGGTAAGCCGCCCGACGGTGATTACGAATAACACGCAGCATGTGCTCTCTATTTTTTGCGTACCCCGGGAAGGGCGACAATTCGGCAGCCATTTCAGCCGACGTCCCGTATGCTTCACCGGTCATGATGGCCGTGATGGCTCCACAAATTGCCAGGGCCTTGGGTGAATCATAAGGGATCCCTTGTCGCATGAGCACGGTCCCCAAATTCGCGTACCCCAACCCGAGCGTCCGGAACCGATAGCTCTTTTCAGCGATGGAGCGGCTCGGGAAGGAAGCCATCAGCACGCTGATTTCCAGTGCAATCGTCCACAACCGAACGGCATGGCGGAAATGTTCCAGTTCGAACTGGCCGTCGGCTGTGTAAAACTTCGTGAGATTGAGGGAGGCGAGATTGCAGGCTGTATCATCCAAAAACATGTATTCGGAACAGGGGTTCGAGGCGTTGATGCGGCCATCTTCCGGACAGGTATGCCACTCGTTGATGGTGGTATCGTACTGAGTCCCAGGATCGGCACAAATCCAGGCCGCCCAAGCGATCCGATCCCACAGCTCCCGCGCCCTGACGGTCTTACAGACTTTGCCGTCCGTTCGGCGTTTGAGATGCCAATCGCCGTCGGTTTCGAGGGCGGCGAAAAACTCATTGGGGATTCTGACGCTGTTGTTCGAATTTTGGCCGGAGACGGTCTGATAGGCCCTACCGTCCCAATTCGTGTCATACTCGTGAAACACAAAATGTGTGAAGCCTTGCTGCGCATAGGAAAACATTCGTTGGACATACGCCTCAGGCACCATATCCCGACGGGCCGAGATCAAGGCCTCACGCAAGACCGGATTGGTCTTCTGATCGAGATCCAGCCTGAGAGCGCCCTCACCATCGACCGTATGACAAGCTTTCAGCACGGCATTGAGGCGCTGTGCACAAATCCTTGAGCCCGTCACCATCGCCGCGACTTTTTGCTCTTCGATGACTTTCCAATCGATGAATTCTTCGATATCCGGGTGATCGAGGTCCAAACAGACCATCTTGGCGGCACGGCGCGTCGTCCCTCCGGACTTGATCGCTCCGGCGGCTCGATCCCCGATCTTCAGGAAAGACATAAGGCCTGAAGACCGCCCGCCACCGGAAAGCCTTTCGCCATCCCCACGCAGTCTCGAAAAATTAGTCCCGGTCCCGGAACCATACTTGAACAACCTCGCCTCCCGGACCCAAAGATCCATGATCCCGTTTTCATTCACCAGATCATCCTCGATTGACTGAATGAAACAGGCATGCGGCTGAGGGTGCTCGAAGGCATTGGTAGCTTTCACAACTTCGCGGGTGTGGGGATCGACGTAATAATGTCCTTGTGCCGGTCCCGATAATCCATAGGCATAATGAAGGCCTGTATTGAACCACTGAGGAGAATTCGGCGCGGCCATTTGGTGCGCCAGCATGCAGCACATTTCATCGTGAAAAGACTCGGCATCTTCCGGCGTCTTGAAATACCCATAGGCCTTGCCCCAATGGGTCCAGCACCCGGCCATGCGCTCGAAGACTTGGCGAGCGTCTCGCTCACCCCCCAAGACCTGCTTCCCATCCGGGCCGATGACCGCCTGCCCACTCTGATCGCGCTGCGGGACTCCGGCCTTCCGAAAGTATTTCTGGGCCAATATGTCGACGGCGAGCTGAGACCATGCCTCTGGAACATCGATATTTTCGAGCTTAAATACGGTGGATCCGTCGGGATTCCGAATCCCCGACGAGCGCTTCACAAACGTAATCCCCTCGTAGGGATTCTGCCCGCGACGGGTAAATCTTCGATCAATTTTCACGGTAGACCTCCTGAGAGAGGGAACAAACTGTGACCATGCATCGGTTCGGCGTCATCATCATGAGAGGAAGAGTCACTTAACTTCGACGGGTAGCTACATATAGCTATCATAAATTTTTGTCAACACCAAGTATTGTGGATATTGAGGAAATGAGAGGAAAGGCTGTGAATAGTCGCAACGCGAATCTCATAGCCGCTTCTGATCGCTCATCAACGAGGTTATCCACAGAAATAATCGTAGAAATCAGGCCCCTCCAAATTACCCTGGCCGTTTTTCTTTTTAGAAGGCCATTCGCCCGATTTTCAGCGTCGCTTCCTCGACACCTTGAAGGGGAATGAATCGACCGCCGAGACCTAGAACGACGACTTTCGTGTCTGCCACCTGTGTTTCATACCGGCTCGCAATTCCCCAGTTCTGTCGCGCGGTATTCGGCCTCACGATGGATTCGAGAAGCTTCCTACTTTGCGACTGAAACACCTGCCGAATAAATTGTTGTTCTCGAGTCGGGGTACCCCGGTCCATTCGGTCTATCGCTTTACTCAATTCCTGTTCGACGAAGCGCAAATAATCTTCCATGGTCGGATTCGATAATGCGAGAACGACTGCCCCGGCGAGTACAACCACCACCGCGGTCAAACGAAGGAGACTCATGCTGTTTTCGCAGTGACCTTTCCTCTAAAGCAACAGGATACCGACTGGCTTCATCTCATTTGACAAAAGAAGAGCGCCCCAATTAGCTTAGCCGGACTCCGTTTACATTCTTCTTGAGTCAGGAGGAGCCTATGTTCGTCTGGAGCAAGAAACTTGTCGCGGCCCTGCTAAGCGCGTTCGTTCTGCTGTTAGGAATTTTTCTCCTCCAAGGCCCTTCCGAGAGCACAAGCGGTCTGAAGATTCACACGACCCAGTGGATCATATTGAACTACGCCTGCCTTCTAGTCTGGCTCTTTGTCTGGATGATCGACCAAGGGCGAGTCCGCGGTAAGAATGTCTGGCTATGGCTGGTTCCATTTATTCTAGCGCCACTTCCAACTCTCATGATTTTCGTACTCTTCCTTCAACGACGCCTGTCCTCATAGACGCTCGGAAACCGGCGAGCCTGCAGGCTCCGTGACTGAGGGGCGCAGGACCGTCTCCGGTTCTGGTTCAAGAACACGCCGGACTCGCCAGACCGCCCAGAGACTCGGTAGAGCCACGACCACGGTCAACACAAAAAATTGTGTCCATCCGACCAGGGTCACGACACCCGCTGACGGGCGACCGGCAAAGACCCTTCCCAACGCCTCCAACGAAGACAACAGCGCGAACTGAGTCGCAGTATACCGGGGATCGCAGAGCGACATCACCAACGCTACGAACGCAGCGGTCCCCATTCCTCCGGTTACATTCTCAATCACGACTGCCGCCGTCAGTAGGCTCGAATTCTTGCCTGCTAATGCCAACACCACAAATCCGAGGTTCGAGACCGCCTGCAATACACCGAAGAGCAACAGAGACCGAACAAGCCCGGACCTGGTCATCAACAGTCCACCGACAAAGGCACCCAGCAATGTGGCAAAAATCCCAAGCCCCTTCACGGCGCCTACATCCGTAGCGGAAAAGCCGAGTCCTCCGATCAGAAAGGCAGTCTGGAGCGTCGATGCAAAGGCGTCTCCAAGTTTATAGAGAATGATCACAGCCAAAAAGCCCAACGCGTGAGGCCGTCCAAAGAATTCCGCCAGTGGGGCGCCGACTGCTTCCCTCATACTTTTTGGAGCCTCGGCAACAAGTGTAGGGTCCGGGCTGATCAATACGATAACCAACCCAGCCAGCATGACAGCTGCCATCGCCAGATACGTCATCTGCCATCCCACATAATCGGCAAGGACCAACGCGCCGGCTCCGGAAGCCAAAAGAGCGATTCGATACCCGTTCACCCACACGGCGGCACCCAATCCTCGCTCGTCTGGACGGAGTGTTTCCGTTCGATAGGCGTCAAACACAATGTCCAAAGAAGCGGCAAGAAATGCGACGAGCAGAGCATAGGCCGCCATCCATCCAGGATGAATCCTCGGATTGGTCGCGGCCATGAGCACCAAACCGATCACAACACAGAGTTGTGTCAGAACCATCCAGCCGCGCCGTCGGCCTAACCAGAGAGGGATCACACGATCCATCACGGGAGCCCAAAGAAACTTGAGCGTATAGGGAAGGCCGACCATGGTGAAAATGCCGATGGTCTTGAGGTCGACTCCTTCCACTGTAAGCCAGGCCTGTAAGGTCCCGGACGTGAGCGCAAGGGGGAGACCGGATGCAAAACCCAAGGGCAGCATCACCAAGATGCGCCGATTCATAAGGCCGGCAAGATCGAAGGCGCCTTGTTTCACAGAAACTCTCTTATGCGGACGTGAGCCGAATTAGTCAGCCCTATACCACATCGAAGCAACTGCAAGGCAGATTATCACCGCCTCCCGAAGCTGTTCAGCAGAATCACAAAACATGCGGGAGTAGCCTCACCGACCGGCGCAGAAGCTAACAAGGCTGTCCATTGAACACACAGGGCTTGTATCGCGAGATATCGAAGTCAGTATTTTCCTGGTAGACCTTTTCGTTGCCGTTGACCCCGTCCTGCTCCGGATCGTTCCACATGGTGTGGTTCCACCAATAGAACAGCGGTTGGGCCTCCGTCTGGTAGATGGGATTACCATAAGTACTGCGAGAATGCTCCTGAACCAGCCTGGCCGTCACATAGTCGACTTTGCCGTTTCCGCTGAGGGAATACAGCATGATAAAGAGACGGGCCTCATGGTCATACAGCTCATCGACGCGAGTATTGAGATCGGGCTCCGGCGGAAGCAAATTTGCGCTCCATCCCGTCACCGGATGGCTCCAGACCAACCCTGTAAGAACAAAAATGATGAGAGCACGCAGACGCACGATCTTCACGCCCTCTCCGACGACTCGGATGTGATCTTATCATGGGTCTTTCCGGTAGCCGACGTTCACCGCGACATCTCGGTCGCAGCAGGCAACCTTGCCGGAACACCCATGATCTTCCTATAATGCCACCCCTATGGTGACGTCCCGTGCATCTCTTCATACGCTCGGCTGCCGCTTGAATCAAGCTGAAACCTCGATCCTTGGGGAAGGGCTGAGACGAAAGGGGTTTGAGCTCGTCGACTTCGGCCAACCGACGGATCTCCTTGTGCTCAATACCTGTACGGTTACGGAAGACGCCGAACGGACAGCACGCTATCTGATCCGAAAAACCTTGAAACACTCTCCCCATGCCTTTATCGCGGTGACAGGATGCTACGCCCAAACCGGAATGGACTGCCTCAAACAACAAACCGGGATCGATCTCACAACGAGTTACGGAAACGATCCGTCGCAGAGATTCATCATACTAAGACGATGGAGCGCGGAGACTTCGAGCTGCCGCACTTCGCGGAATCGGACTCCACACGTGCATTGCTCAAAGTACAGGACGGCTGCAGCGCGATGTGCAGTTTCTGCATTATTCCGTTTGCGCGGGGCCATGAGCGAAGCAGAACTTTGAATGACATCCAGCGTGAAGTCGAGATCTTAACCGCTCGAGGATATCGGGAGATCGTACTGACTGGAGTGAACATCGGCCAGTACGCCCACCAAGGCCGAGACTTTTGTTCGTTGCTTCGTTGGCTCGACCAAGCGGCGGACTTCGAACGCATTCGCATCTCTTCAATTGAACCGACCACAGTCAGCGACGAGTTACTGGAGTTTCTAGCTTCGTCGAAGAAATTCTGCCCCTATCTCCACATTCCGATGCAAAGTGGGGACGATCAGATTTTGCGAGCCATGAATCGACGCCATACGATCAAGAGCTATATCAACCTGATCGAAAAGGCGCTCGTAACCATCCCCGACCTCGGTCTTGGAACTGATCTCATGGTAGGATTTCCTGGAGAGACGGAGTCCTCATTTCAAAATACGCTGGCAGTCGCCACTGATCTGCCATTTTCCTATCTCCATGTATTTCCCTATTCCCCTCGTCCCGGTACGGCTGCAATGCGCCTGAAGCAGCGGATTCCGTCTGCATCGGTGAAGAAACGCGCCGATCTGCTGCTTGATCTTGATCGTGTCAAACGATTGGCGTTTCACAACAAGCAAATCGGGAAGACTGTCTCGGCCCTTTTTGAATCTGGGACTCGAGCTGCCTATCGCTTCGGCACGACCCCGAACTTCGCCAGGGTGGGAATCACAGGCTCCGAAGATTTCCGGAATCAAATCTTGCAGGTCACCATCACGGCCGCAACAGACCGTTATGCTTTGGGACACATCGTACCTTCTCAGCAGGTAAACTGTGCCATGGTAGCGCGATGATGCTGAAGACCATTCCTCACGTCCATATTGAAACATTCGGCTGTCAAATGAACGAGTCTGACAGCGAACTCGTTCGCTCGATGCTGAAGC
>PHGD01000104.1 GCA_011090425.1 Nitrospira sp. LK70
GCTATCGCATCGAGTGCTTCTTCAACAAGCTGAAGCACTATCGCGCGGTTGCCACCCGTTATGCCAAACGGGCCCGCAACTTCGCGAGTCTTATCTATCTGGCCGCGTCCGTGCTCTGGATGAAATGAATGTCAACAGACTCTAATCATGACCGGCGTCGCAGCCGCATTGATGGTGACGGTGCCCGAAACATCTGTGGAGAGCGTGAGGGTGATGGTGCCGGTGTACTGCACGGCTGGATTGACGGTGACCGTGTAGGTCCCGGTAGTTGGGAGAGCGGTCGGGACATCGAGGCTCCCGCCGCTGGTGCCGACGGTCGTGGCAGTGAGCTGAGTCCCATCCGGTTTCCACAGGGTGACGGTGGACGAGGGGATGGTCACCGCCGTCAGGCCGAGACTGATCCACTGTCCTGCCGTCCCCGTAAAGGTATACCGCGCATTTCGACCGATCGGGGTGAGGGTGGTGGTCGTCGCGGTGCCGTTCAACGTGAGCGTGTCGGAGAGATACGACATCAACGAAAGCGTGATGCTGCCGGTCGCGAGGCCTACTGGATCAATGACGATCGTGTACGTTCCGGTCGTCGGTAAGGTGTTGGGCGGTTCGAGTCCACCGCCGCTGGTGCCGACCGTGGTTGAGGCAAGAGTCGTCCCATCGGGCCTGAGGAGAGAAATGGTGCTCGATGAGATCGTCACCGATGTCAGGCCGAGACTCAGCCACTGTCCGCTCGTGCCGCTGAAGGTATAGCGCGCGGTCCGGCCCGCTTTGGTGAGGCTGAGCGGCACCGATGCACCATCCAGCGTGATCGTCCCGGTGAGCGGCGACGTGAGCGTGAGCGTGATGCTGCCGGTCGCGAGGCCTACTGGATCGACGACGATCGTGTAGGTGCCGGTCGTAGGTAATGCGGTCATGGGATCGAGACTGCCACCGCTAGTTCCAATCGACGTTGACACAAATGTTGTACCGTCCGGTTTCAGCATTGAGACGGCACTTGAGTTTATGGTGACCGCAGTGAGCCCGAGATTCACCCATTGGCCTGCTGTACCGCTGAATGTGTAGCGGGCTCGCTGGCCGGGGACGGTTAAGGTCGGGCTCACCGTCGCTCCATCAATTGTGATCGTCCCTGTCACATCGGGGGTGTTGTAGAGCGTGAGCGTGACGTTGCCGGTGTAGGCACCAGACGGATCGACCAGCATCGTATAGGTCCCGGCAGTCGGCAGGACTTGGCTATCGATTGCGCCACCGCTGGTCGTGAAGGGCGCGGGTGCGACGAGGATGGTGCCATCGGGCTTCAGGATCGACACATTCAACGACGTGATCGTCACGGAGGTGACCCCGAGGCTGATCGTTTGTCCCGCGGTGCCGGTAAACGTGTAGCGTGCGTTCTGTCCGACCCGGCTAATGATGATCGGCACCGCCGCGCCGCCCGGCGTGATCGTGCCGGTCAGTTCCGTTGAAACGGTGATAGTGATATTCCCGGTATAGGTACTCACCGGATCGAGGAAGATCGTATAGGTGCCGGTCACGGGCAGGACCCCGAGATCAAGGCTGCCGCCGCTGGTGTTAAATGACGAGGGTGGGATCGTCATTGAGACTCCATCCGGGCGATAGACAGTCGCTGAGAACTGCGGGACGGTCACGCCACTGAAGCCGACCGTCACACGCTGGCCTGCCATCCCGTCGAAGACCATCAAGCCGGTCTTGTTCGCGGTGGTGATCGACGCCGTCACGGTCGGGCCGTTGACCGTCACGCGACCGGTGTATTGGACATCTGCCGCGACGACGCCAGGTGGCGCGACATAGAACTCTTGGGCGCTGGTCGCCTTGCCGTAGATGGTGGAGACGGAAATCGGGCCGGTTTGGGCGGTGCTGGGCACCGGAACCGTAAGGCTTGTACTCAATGCCGTGGCTACTGCTCCCATCGCTGCGGTAAAGGCGACTCGGTTATTGATCGGTGTTGTGTCGTAGTTCGTGCCGGTCAGGGTGATGGTGGCTCCAGGGTTCCCGACCGATGGATTGAAACTCGTGAGTGTGGGGACACCGCCAATCCCGACAGTAAAGGATGCGGAACTGCTGGCGGTGGTCGCTCCGACGGTGACGCTGATCGGACCGGACGTCGCCCCACTCGGGACCGTCGCGGTCAAGACGGTCGTTGAGGCGGTGAGCACGGTCGCCGTCGTGCCGTTAAATTTCACTGTGTTTGACGCAGGCGTGGCGCTGAACGCCGTGCCATAGATCGTCGCCGTCGTGCCGACCGGACCCGAGGACGGCGTGAATTGCAAGACCGCGAGGGTGGACGATGATTGCCGTGTGATGTCAGTCAAATTTCCGACGCTATCATAGGCGTAGATGGCTGTGTCGGATGCCGGATCGATGGCGGCACGCAGTCGGCCTGCATCGTCGTATACGTAGCTGATGTCTGCAGCAGAGCTGGACAGCAGGAGGATCGGCAACAATATGAAAAACCACAGAGCGGAACCGACCATTCCCACTCGTGGGCTTCGAGACAGTAATAGCCATCGACAGTACTTTCCGATCATCTGCAATCCGGTGTACATGAGACGTGGGTTTCACACTCAACGGTATAAAGAGTGTTCTCGCGATAACGACCCTACGCTATTTCGAGAGATGTACAATCCCCAAAAATGGCCATATCACGGGGCCATTTGGTCCGGCATTTTGGGTAGGACGTCGGATAGAGCGTGAGTACTCAGCGTTGTCGCTGTTGTTAGGCATGGACTGAACTATTGATGAGGGGTGGTAGCAGGCAGAGAGGCGAATCACATAGGTTTTGTCAGGAGGCTGACAGACATGTGTGAGTATGCGTTCTGTATGGCTTTGGTACTCTTGACGTGTTCCCATTGTTTCCGTGAAAGTTTTATGGTACCAACAGAGAACATTTGTTTCATGAGAGGGTGGATGGCAAAAAAGAACGAATCCGCGTCAGAGACTGAATCGAAATCTTCCGCTTCTCGAATACACCCTGAACCAGCCGCAAAGACGAAAGTCGCCGCCAAGCCGGTGGAACGGGTTACTGCGGTAGAAATGGGGGCGCGCCAGCGGGAAATCTCCGTCTCAGAGTTTTTCACGAAGAACCGGCACCTGCTCGGATTCGATAATCCGCGCAAAGCACTCTTAACCTGCGTCAAGGAAGCGGTCGACAACGCACTCGATGCCTGCGAGGAAGCCGGAATCCTTCCCGATGTGACGGTCAAGCTTGAGGTGGTGTCGAATGGCGAGCCGGTCGCGCCCAGCCAAGCAAGCAGGTTTCGCATCACGGTCACCGACAACGGACCAGGCATCGTTCGCCAGCAGATTCCCAGGATTTTTGCGAAGCTGCTCTATGGGTCGAAGTTCCATCGGTTGCGGATGAGCCGTGGTCAGCAGGGGATCGGCATCTCCGCTGCCGGGATGTACGGACAGCTCACCACCGGGAAGCCGGTGAAAATCATTTCCCGCATCGGTCCCAAAGCCGCCGCGCACTTCTTCGAAGTCCAGATCGACACGAAAAAGAATGAGCCGCTGGTCCACGAGAACAAACAGATCGATTGGCAGCAGCCGCGAGGGACCCAAGTCTCGATGGAAGTCGAGGGTAAATATCAAAAGGGCCGAGCCTCCGTCGATGAATGGTTGGAGCAGACTTCGATCGCCAATCCCCATGTCAAACTGATCTACCAGACGCCCGAAGGAGAGACGAAAGAGTATCCCCGGACCTATCATGAGCTGCCGCCGCAACCGCGCGAGATCAAGCCCCATCCCTACGGCATCGAGTTCGGCATGTTGCTCAAGATGTTGCAGGATACAAAGAGCCATACGCTCTCCGGCTTCCTCGCCGGCGATTTTTGCCGGGTGTCCCCTCCGATGGCCGATGAAATCTGCAAGGCGGCGAAGGTCTCGCCTGACGGGAAGCCTCGTGAACTGAAGGGGCCGGTCGCGGAGACGCTCTATAAGACGTTGCAAGAGACGAAAATCATGGCGCCTCCGACCAACTGCATTTCACCGATCGGTGAGAAGGCGATCCTCGCGGGACTCTATAAGCAAATCAAGGGCGAGTTCTACACGGCGGTCAGCCGTCCTCCGGCTGTCTATCGCGGCAATCCGTTCATCATCGAGGCCGGGCTTGCCTACGGAAATAGGCCTCAGGATCAAACTAAGTCGCAGCAGCCGGCCATGCCGAAAGCGGAAGGTGAGCACGAGGAAGATGACTCGGAGCTCGCGCGCGTGATCCGCTACGCCAATCGAGTACCGCTGTTGTACCAGCAATCGGCCTGTTCGACGTTCAAGGCTGTGCTGAGCACAACCTGGAAAAATTACGGTTTGACGCAGTCGCGCGGGGCTCTGCCCGGCGGACCGATGGTGATCTTCGTCCATATGGCGTCGGTCTGGGTGCCGTTCACGAGTGAATCCAAGGAAGCGATCGCCGACTACGATGAGATTCAAAAGGAGATTACGCTGGCGCTGCGCGAATGCGGCAGGCGGTTGGGGCTCTTCGTTCGACGGCGCGAACGGGCTGCCAGCGAATTTCGGCGTCGGAATATCTTTGAACTGTACATCGAAGAAGTGGTTGAGGCGTGTAACCGGCTCAAGGGAGGCAAGCTGCCGAAAGAAAAGCTGAAAGGGCAGCTCCAGAAGATTGCCTCCGCCCGCACAGGTGGCCAGAAGACCGACGAAGCGCTGGGGAAGACCGGTGGAGGGCCTGAAGGACTGCCTCATTCGATTATCGTGACGGCAGACGGAGTCGAGGGTGAGACCGCATTGGCTACCCAAATCGAGGCCGATCAGGCGGCTGCGCTGCCGACGGCAGAGCCGGATTTGCTTGGTGACACAGCGTCAGCTGATGCGCCGGCTTCAAAAGAGCAAGCCAGCAAGGAGAGTCGCGCGAACAAGTCGCCGAAGGGAGCAAAAGCAAAACCTAGTCAGATAGCGCTCTTCGAGGCACCGGACAGACAAGATAGACAAGACAGACCTAATAAACCCATTCGAGTTTCGAAGCCACGCGGAAAGAAATAGCACCATGGCGAGCAAACAGAAACAAGCGACTATCGTCGAGAAGAAGCTGATCGGCCTGGCGGATATTGTGATTCAAGCGGCAGATCGCTCGAAAGACCCGACGTTCCAGATCCCGATCCGTGCCCTCTCGAACGTATCCTTCAATGAACGGAAGGGCCTGATCGAGATGGGCAACAAGAAACAGGAGCGGTCGTTTTTCAACGTCGGTATGGCGAAGAAATTCATGCAGACGGTACTCGTGGCCGATGCCCTCTCCGAATTGCAGCGGGCTGATCTGACCACGTCCCTTCGAGAAATCTACTACCGTACGAAACATACGATCAAAGATTCGCATGAGAATACGTTCGATACGCAGGATGAGTCCGATCCGGTGATCGAAGATCTGGAAGTCTCCCTCGCCGCGCTTCGGGAGGAGCTGCATGTGCGGGCGGAAAACAGTGGCAGTATCGTCGGACCGGTGATCTTCGGCGATGACGGCGATCGTGTTGATTGTTCAAAGCTCGGGAAAGGCGGCTACTCGGTCCCGTCGATCGTGGAACCGGAGTATCTGGAAATCCGACGCTGTACGGCAGATTTCGTGCTGCTCGTCGAGAAGGGCACACAGTGGAACCGGCTGTCGGAGGACAAGTTCTGGCGGCGTTATAACTGCATCCTCCTCACGGGAAACGGTCAGCCGCCCCGGGGTGTGCGGCGCTTGGCGAGACGGCTCCATGAAGAGCATCGGCTGCCGGTCTATGTCTTGGTCGATAACGATCCCTGGGGCTACTACATCTATTCCGTCGTCAAACAGGGCTCGATCAATCTGGCCTTCGAGAGCCAGCGCATGGCCATTCCAAAAGCCAAGTTTATGGGCTTCTCGAGTGCCGACCCGGAGCGGTACGAGCTGCCTCGGAACGTCGGCATCAAGCTCAACGAGAAAGACATCGCCCGTGCGAAAGAGTTGATGAACTATCAGTGGTTCCAAAAACCGGCCTGGCAGGCGGAGATCAAACGCATGCTGACGAGCGGATTGAAGTACGAACTCGACGCATTAGCAAATAAAGACTTCCAGTATCTCACCAAGAAATATCTGCCGAAAAAGCTTCAGGAACGGGATTGGCTCGACTGACCTCCTTCCTCGAACCGGCAACGACGCACCGGCCATGAAGAGTCTGCCAGCCTGGACCGCGCCCCTTCGTGACTGGCAGCGACGAGCTCTGTCGGCCGTCTGTACCAATCAGACGAAAGATTTTCTGGCGATGGCCACTCCTGCCGCAGGAAAGACGCGCTTTGCGCTGCGCGTGGCGCACGAGTTCATGACAAAGCAGGCTGCGGTCCGCGTGCTGGTCGTCTGCCCGACGAATCACCTCCGCACGCAATGGGCGGATGCCGCAGGGAAGATCGGTCTGCAACTCGATCCGACGTTGACCAACGAGCAGGCGGCGGAAGCGCCGGACTATCACGGCGCTGTCGTCACTTACCAGCAAGTTTGTCTGGCTCCGGCGATCTTTCAGCAGGCCTGCAAGAGCAAGAAGACGCTGCTCATCTTCGACGAGTTGCACCACGCGGGCGACGGCAAGAACTGGGGAAAGGCGCTGCGCTCGGCGTTTGACCCGTCGGTGTTTCGGCTGATTTTGTCCGGCACGCCGTTCCGGTCCGACAACAATCCGATCCCGTTTATTCGGTATGAAGAGGGAGAAAGCCGGGCGGATTTCGCGTATGGGTATACCGATGCGATTCGTGACAGCGTGTGTCGACCGATTGTATTCCCCAGTTACGAAGGTGAACTCAGCTGGTTATCCGATGGTCGCGAACATCAGGCGACGTTTGAAGATGGACTGACATTCAATCGGCAGCGGGAACGGCTCAAGACCGCGTTACTTCAAGAAACCTGGCTTGGGCCGGTGATCACCGACGCCCACGCTCAATTGACTCGCCTTCGAAAGCAGGAACAACCGGATGCCGGCGGGCTGATTGTGTGCATGGATCAGGACCATGCGCGTTGGGTTGCGGACCTCGTCGGACGTATTGTCGGCGCCAAAGCAGCCGTCGCCGTGTCGGACGATCCCGCTGCCTCGCGCACGATTGAAGAGTTCGCCGATCACAAAAAGCAGCAGTGGCTGGTGGCGGTCAATATGGTGAGCGAAGGCGTGGATATTCCACGACTTCGTGTCGGCGTCTATGGGACAAACGTGATCACGGAAATGTACTTCCGACAAGTCGTCGGTCGGTTTGTTCGAATGCAGGAGGGTTTGCCTAAACCGCAACGAGCCTGGCTGTACCTGCCGAAAGATCCGGTCCTGGTGCACTATGCCAAACAGATCAAGGCGGAGCGAGATCATGTGTTGGAAGACATCATGCCGGCGGAGCAACGAGACCTCTTCGGCCGCGTCACGGTTTCGACTAATGAGTACATGCCGCTGATGGCCGTGGCCCGGATGGACAGCCTGATCGGCGAAGACGAGCCGCGAGGGGAGGGCGGTTCGGTTGTTGTTTCCGAACCGGCGGTCTCACTCCATGAGCAGAAGCGAGATTTGCGTGATCTTCACCGACTGCTGGTTGCCGGTGTGGCACGAAACAGCGGAATCGATCATCGCCGGCTCAACGCGGAATTGATCGCACGTACCGGGAGCCGTGTGGATCAGGCCACCACTGAACAGCTTCGGAAACGGATTCAACTGCTGGAGAGGTGGAAAGAGCGTGGCTACGATGGGAAACGATAAAGGGTTTTCGTGGTAGCTGGCTAGTTCGTGGCGACCTCTTTTTCGCAACGGTGCTTGTCGAACACGAATGGCCCAAACGGGAGAATAGATGTAAGAAAGACATAAAGTGAGAACGTATTGTCTCACTGATGTTTGGTCCATGGCTTGGCTAACTGGCTAACATAGAGCAGAAACAAGAGTCCGTGAATCGCCCCACGACGGTCACGACCTTCGGCATCCCCATCCAGTACTTCATCGGCATCGCCACGAACCGTAACGGCAGAAATGAACTGCCCTCGGCCAAGGCAGTCATTCTGAATCGTCGGATTTGGCGCATCTATGTAGAAGTTCTTTTTTGATATGACAGGCTCGGTTGGCGTGGCGTTCAAATCGGTTAACATGGTCTATGGACTGGCGGTTCAGTGTCAATGAGGTGTATTCAAATAAGGTCTCAGTTTGGCAGATGCTGACAGGCAGATGGCAGTACAAGCTCGATGCACTGGTGAGACTGTGAGGTAGTGTTGTGTTCTTATCAACTTAGAGAAGGCTGAAACGGTAAGCACAGTACCTGTGATGCAGTGAACGTTGACAAGTTGTTGGACTCGAGCAAGAATTGCCACGCGGCATGCCTTGATTAAGGGGGAGGGGACAATGGCAAGTTTGGCAGAAATCATCAAAGGCGCGATGAGCCTGGACGTCCGGGATCGAGCGGTTCTCGCGGGGAAGCTCTTAGACAGCTTGGACAAGTTGAGCGAGGCGGAAGCAGATCGTCTGTGGGCAGAGGAATCGCAACGACGGTTAAATCAGTATCGCGCAGGTCAGGCCAAAGCCGTTTCAGCGGACGCCGTGCATGCCAAGGTGAACAAGCTCTTGCGATGATACCGCTTCGATATCACGAGGCGGCGGAAGAGGAGTTGCTGAATGAGATTGGTTACCTTGAGGTGCAGGCCCAGGGGCTAGGCCGGAGGTTCTTTTCCGAAATTCGGCGAGCCGAGGATCGCATTGTGCAATTTTCTCAATCGGCTCAAGAGATTCGACCAGGGATTCGAAAGTCCCCACTCCGAACCTTTCAGTATTCCCTCATTTATTCGTTTGAACGGGAAGAAGTATTGGTTTTGGCGGTGGCTCACCATCGCCGGCGTCTCGGCTATTGGGCCGGTCGCTTGATCGGATAGAATCGATGCATCAAGCGTATCGATTTCCTGAAGTACGCTGACTCGTCTGGGCCACACACAATACAAGGTCAGACCCTAACTCTCGGGTCGGGAAGCGGGTTCAACTGCCGGAAAGGTGGAAAGGGCGCAGGTATGACGGCAAACGGCGATCACCACCCGCATCGCATAAGGATCCGTGGTAAATAGTCTCGCAGTCTCAACTCATTGAAACGGCGACGGTTAAAGCGTATTGTTCACGAACAAAAGCGGCCGGTTATCGTGTAGAAAGCTGAAGAACCGGAGCTTGTGCGGATCGCTTTAAACATCGTAAGGCAGCTCAATACTGAGAAACATGCAGACACAGTGGGTATTTCTCGCCGTGGCAATTGTCAGCGAAGTGATTGGAACATCCACGCTGAAGGCTTCGGAAGGATTTACACGCTTATGGCCTTCCGCTATCGTCGTCGCTGGCTATGCGTCAGCCTTCTATTTTCTTTCGCTCACACTCAAAACCATTCCGGTTGGGGTCGCCTACGCCATCTGGTCAGGCGCAGGCATTGCCTTAATTGCGTTGATTGCCTGGGTTCTGTATGACCAAGTTCTGGATCTGCCGGCTATCATAGGCATGTCCCTCATCGTTGCCGGCATTGTTGTCCTCAATCTCTCTTCCAATATTGCCTCTCACTCATGAGCTAGCCCGGCTCATCTTCCCCCAGGACCTGGGCAAGTCAAGCGCATACCAGTCCATCAGAAGGCATACAATGGGCCAGTTCCGAGGGTTGAGGACTGTCCTTCGATCCCGACAAAAACGATACGTCCAAGAAAGAAAGGCAATCCCCAGTCGAAGGTAGAAGATGAAGATGAAGATGGAGATGGTCCGCCCAAATTATTAAAGACAGCGTTGCCGGTGTTCAAGAGATTAGTCGCATTAGCAACCTGAAAGGGGACGGTCGCTTGAGGAGCGTTGACGCCGAAAAGCGTGGCCGACAAGCTGGCAGTAGCCAATGGACAGTAAAAGTCTTGAGGCGGCATGAGGCAAAGCGGAAGGGTCAAATCAGGGAAAAAATAGCCATTAGACCCGCTGTCGATAATGCTCTGCGCGAAGGTTATTCCCTTGTAGATCGTGGTGAGAGATCCGTGTTGATCAGTCAAAAAGGTCGGGATGCCGGGCGGCGGAGAATTATTCGACGCTGTGCCGATCCCGAGAGTGATGGAACCGGAGAGTGCAGGAGCGCCCGTCGCAGGCACGTTCGGCAGGGTCAGGATCACGCCATTCTTATCGGATGGAAGCAGCCACACCGGGTTCTGCACTTGAGTGGACAGGGGCGCCGCGATGCTCCCGCATGTAGAAGCGGTACAGGAAAAATACTGATTATTGTTGTCGCTGATTTCGCATCTAGTGCCGCAATCGTGCGTGAACAACCCGATACCGAGAATGCCGTTATAACCCGCTATGAGCGGATCGGAGTCAACCACAGCATTGCATGGATTTTGGGACTTGGACTGTCCGGCAAAGGTGGGGGCAATAACATGAATGGGAACGGTTACGGCCGGCTCGCCTGCCAGCACCACGTCAGCGAGTTGAACGGGGCCCCAAAGAGCGCTGCCATCGGCAAACGGCATGCACTCGCCGATGGGCTGCCCTGGTGACTCGACTTCTTGTTGTAGCGGGATTGAGAGTGCCGAGCCAAAGATACGAACCCCGAAGGACCCTGTATCAACCAAGATGTCGGAGATTGTTTGACAAGTGGAAGTGCCCGGCTGACAAATGGTTATTTGAGTACATGGTTGATTGAAAGTTGTACAGACGCTTGAACCACCAATTGTGACCGCCAGAACATTCGGTGGCTGCGAACCGGCGCCTCCGTTTCCGCCTCCACCAGAGCCACAGGCGCTCACAAGCCACAGGCAGACGATGAGGACCGCACGAGACATCATTATTGAATGTTCTTCGGCGAAACGACAGCCGGTAAGCGAGAGGGAATGAAGGCCCGCCCCCACATATTTCGCGCGTGTCCGCTTCGCTCAACGACCAAATTGGCGGTTTTCAACATCAGGGGCCTTCGGATTCGAGGTTTCTTATTCTGCAGCTCCGTGAGTGCATCCAAATACTCATCAAAATATGCGCCGAGAAGGAGACGGAGATTCGGAACCCCGGTCCCTCTCCACGCGACCGCAAAGACGGTACCGTCCGACGAGACATACTCCTTGACAGTCATCCCGACAACCGTGATGGTTTCAACTGAATACCCCTGAGCAAGTGTGCTTTGTACCTGTCCGCCCATGACAGCGTGATCCCTTTCAACGGACGCTTTCGCTTGACCTAGGATCGCCCAGGCCGACGTAATAGCAGTCACATGGATCAGAATGGCCGCGAACATGGTATGAACCCACATCCCCATTGGTTCGCTATGATCTCCCGAAAAAACTCAATGCCCTCTCTATCAACAGCGAAAAATCACTCTCGTCACTTCTGATGGCTCTGCCGACCAGGGTGAACTCGACTAGGGAACCATTCTACTCTCCATATCCCTAGTTTTTGCTGCTCTTGAATCCTGCGATATTGGGCTTGCTACCACGACGGAGAAAACATGTGGGTTGGGAGTACTCTTGTCCAAAATAAGTTTTCAGCATGAGAATCCTATCAGATCGTCGGCTTTGGACTAGCTTTGATTGTCTCATTCCAGGTACACTCCACGAGTTCACGGAGAGAGATTACGTGATGCGCCCCTTCCTTCACGGTGTGCTGTGTTTGTATCTTGGGTTCGGACTGGTGTCGGCCGCGTCGGCCAACGAAGGCCTGCCCATCGGCAAGATTTTAAAGCGTCCCGCTGACTATAAGGCCAAGGTCGTGACGGTCGAAGGACGTGTAACGCGCGTGAGCACCTTGCCGGTTCACCGTGGTACTCGGGACTGTGGAAGCGCCAACGTCTACGACAAACAAATGTTTGCGCTTCAGGATAAGTCGGGCACTATTGGAATCAGCACGACCGGCTCATGTCTGCCGAACATGACGAAGCTGGTTGTGCAGAACGAACATCTCCGCGTCCGTGGGGTGGTGATGGTCGAAGGGAGCAATCCAGAGGGAACAGCCATGATCAACGCGCAATCGATCGACCGTGTGTCGCGATAGCACTTCCCCTTCACTAGCCCATGTTCACGAAGGCATCGCGTCCGGTTTTGATGTTTGGACTCTCATAGTCTCTCCCGCTACGCTGCCTGCGCATGACGTACCATCCTCGCCTGTTAGTTCTGCGTGTGCTCTATCACGGCGTTGTCTGAGAGAACCATCGACAGGTGACATTTCAAAAGTCGAGCCTGAGAGGCTGGTGACTTATGTAGGGGAGTTTTATCGGCGATGGTTTTCCACGAGCGTGGCTATTTGCACGAAGTCGATGCTCGGGCGTACTCCGTAGAGACCGGTTACTCTCTCGATGAGCTCATCGGTGAAGAATGCCTTAGCTGCCTCTTCGGAGTCCCAGACGTAGAAGTTAGTCGCGTCATGCGCTTTGGGATTGAACGTGAAGGCTTTCGACCGCAGCCCTGGCATCCCCTCAAATAGTGCCCGCGCGGACTCGGCGATCTTTTGGATCTTCTGCACCGTTGTCTTATCAAAGTTCTCTCCGTAGCGAATAGTGACGAAGACGCCGATCATGTCGCACTCCTTTCTTGTCGTTTAGCCGCGGGCGGTGGGCTGGCTATGAGTTCGTCGAGCTACTTCTGCTTGGCGATGATCTTGTATTTGATCTGCTCGTAGGTCGCCCGGGGCATGATCTTCTTCTGGACCAACTCGTCCTTCTTGGCGTACGGGCGCCCCGTGATGATTTTTTCGGCGGTGACGTCACCGACACCTTTTAACGTCTTGAGTTGATCGGCGGTGGCACTGTTAAGGTCGATCAGCTCCTCTTTATCGGCTGCATAAGCGACCGAGGCTTGCTGCAGGATCGGGAACAGGGGAGTCATCACGATCGATAGCATGAAGGCGAGTCCAAGAACGCCTACCCATTGTGGTCTCTGCGTGCGCATGGCAACCTCCTTGGTGGATTCGATGGGTATCAATGCCTGCAATGAGACATCTTACTCCTTTCAGGCTAAAAGATCGCGGCAAGGGTGAGAGGAAGTTATAGCGAGGCCGATCTCGTCTCGCGCGACTTTCCAATTCGATGATGTAGGACGCGCCCCGTTTGAAGATGATGGCCCCTGCGTATCCTTGCCGAACCAACCTTGCTGCTTCGACAAACAGGTACTGTTCAAGACGTGCGGCGCAATGAAGAGAGGAGGGGCTGGCGGACATGGTGTTTGCTTGAGTATTGAGTAATCGAATCTGGTCCCCTGCGTCAAGCACGATTCAAGAGCCGCCCCCGATTCTGGGAGATGCATACTCCCAGAGCACAACAAGGCAAGGAGGATCGGGACGGCTCTTTTCATCATGTCCTCTACTAGACGGATGCTCGCCGAAATGTGAGGCCGGTGCCCTTAATGAGCGACGACTCACAACGAGGCCTTGGCACCTAATTGATGGCACGGACAATATCCCCTACCCTCAAACCGGCATTCGGTGCGGCTTTCGCATCAGAGATGCGGTCGTTTTGGTGACTGACGAGCTCAATCTCGCCGATTTGTTTTTCTCGCTTGCCAAGCGAACGCCCTGTTTCCGGATCAACCAAATCTTTGCCGGCCCGATACACCGCGAGCTTCGTGCCTGCTGGGAGCCTCGATTTTTGGCCTGCACGTATGATGAGGTCAGATCCCTCCACTGCCAAGATACGGCTTTGAAAGGGCTGGGCACTGAGTTTGTTGATCATCTTTTCCATCGCCTTCGAGAACGCATCTCGGAGAGCACCGTCGCGCAGCCCCGCGTCGGCACTGGATTGCGATCCAAAGCCTAACGCCCCTCCTGTTTCCTTTCGATACTCCCCCATGCCGGATTCCGCGACGAGACTTCTCCCTGTGGCTAAATCAATGAGCGAATAATCGACTTGTACCCGCGCAACCTGCGCCTTTTTCTGATACAACACCAAATCTGAGCCTTCTTCAACCTCAGAATATCCTGTGATGGCTCCTTGAATTCTGTAATCAATCGAATCGAACCCTTCCGCGGCATCCTTCGTTCCCACTTTCACCGCGCCGGTTTGCTGACTCTTGATGAATTCCTCCTGCTGTTGCATCGCCTCAGGACTAATATCGATAGGTTCCAGCCCCGCGCTCTTGAGCATGGTCCTGAGAATATCGGTTGCCGCCTCCCCGAGTCCCAACACCTTGGATGGGGTCTTGTTTGCGAAACTGACGAGCCCTACGGTGTACTGAGGTCCAGAGTAATTCTTCCCAGCAGCTTCAAGCTTTTGAGACTGACCCGTGACGCTCGTATCATCCTTGACTTGACCCGTCATCTTGGCCTGACATCCAGCTAAGGCGATGATGACTCCCATCGCGAGAGGCACTGCAGTGGAAATTCTCATGGCGCATCTCCTTTCCTATATAAGGATTTATTGGACAGACTTTTCCTTCGGATCGCCGCTCGTCGTAGAAGCCTGAGGGTGAGGGGTGTTAAACAAATTGAATGATTGAACATGCGCTGGACCGGGCGGAATGTCTTTTAGAGTGCCTCTCACTGCAGCGGTGGTTTCCTCGAAGAGAGGGACCTTCAACGCTTTCGTCGTGACCTTCTCGCCAAACCCGGCGAGAGAACTACTCAGGAGGCTTCCGCTTTCCAATTCCGATAGCACACTCGTGTAATTCACCCAGTTTGCTGTGATTGGAGTTCCGAAGAGGGGCGGGAGTTCTCGCTCGTTATTTGGAAATAGTGTGGCCACCCCGCTGAATGTTCCTGATACATTCCTAATCCCCAGTCCGTTCGACCAGACCGTCTCGCCGGTCTTACAATTCACAAGTTTCGTGCGAATCCGAACACGTTTCACGTTAGCAACTCCGCTGACATTGTGACTGAAATCTTCAAGCGACCCGTAAATGACACCGTCCACTCCTAACACCTCACCAAGCTTCTGTGGGGTTGTCATATCGAGTTGCGATCCTAGTGTGATGCCCATTTGGTCTTTCAACGTCTGATCAACCTCGGTCAGAGGCTTGACGACATAGGCATGTCGTGCAACTTCGTCCGCTATGCGCGTCCGAACGGCGCTGGGGCCCGCCACATCGTTGGTATTGTTTATCAGGGGTAAGACTGCCACTTGCCGAATAGGGTTCGATACGTTGGGAGCGACCGGCATGCTTAAGCAAGCCGTCATCGAACATCCGATGATGCTCAGGCACATAACCAGGATCCTTCGCGCACACATACTCCGGGTTCTCATCCTCATTGTCTCCATCCTTTCATTGCCGGCCATCATGAGATCCGTCGTGGCGGAGGCTTACCTAGCGTCGAGGGCGCTGTCTGATTACTTATCGTGGTTTGGTTGTGGCTCGAGATCGCGGGGCCATTTTGACGTAATCTGTGAGATGAGTTTGTCGGCCACGCTCTGAGCGGCGCGCGCAAGTGCCTCATTCCCACCGGTATGTTGCGCGATATGGCGAGCGACACCTTTCCCACGAGCCG
>PHGD01000192.1 GCA_011090425.1 Nitrospira sp. LK70
CAAAGTATTGGCCGCCTGGAGGGGCATGGTGGTGGATTCGACGCCGGCCTTCTACGAGGAACACCTCAAGCGGCTGCGCAAGAACGGGATCCAGCCCTACTTCGTGCCCGCCCACGTCCACCAGCTGGAGATCATCGAACGCCTAATTCGCACGGGCGTGTACATGGGCCCGCTGAATGTGGCGCTCTGCGGCTACGGCGGCGGCACCCTGGGCCGCAATCCGTTCGATTGGATGGAAATGCTGCGCCGCACCCCGCACGGGGCCAGCAGCGTGACGTTCTGGAGCAGCATGCGCGGGAACATCGCGATCCAAACCCTGGGGACCATTCTCGGCGCTCACGTGCGCGTCGGCAACGAAGACAATATCTGGGATGCGAACAAGAAGCGCTGGCCGACCGGGAAGCAGATCGAGTGGGCAGTGAAGCAATGCGAGCAATTCGGCCGCAAAGTGGCGACGGCAGAGGAGGCGCGCAAGATTATGAAAGTCGGCGTGTGGTACGACTCGGTCGAAGACACGCTGTTCAACCTCGGCCTGCCGCCGAACCGGGCCGGAGGCCAGAAGGGTTTCTTGACGTACGACACGGACGGGCGCTTGCCCAAGGCGGCGGCGGGACAATCAAATCCGACCAGCATCTTGTAACGGCTTGTATCGGTGCGATCATCGAGGGGAG
The DNA here is from genome assembly GCA_011090425.1 of Nitrospira sp. LK70. GTDB lineage: Bacteria > Nitrospirota > Nitrospiria > Nitrospirales > Nitrospiraceae > Nitrospira_D. The sequence goes on from PHGD01000192.1 coordinate 672, forward strand.
CGAGCGTGATTGCGGGAGGCCGCCGCGGGATTTCCCTGAGGGATCGTCGAAACGACGAACAAGGGGTGACATGATGAAAGCTGCTGATCGTAGTCATGAGGTGCCGGGAGGTCCTTGGGATCCGGCGTTGAGCCTTTTGCGTGAGTGGGATGAGGCATGGGCCACATCCTGCGCGAAGATGACGACCAATCCGTGGACCAGCAGTGTGTTGCCTCTGAAGTTCGTCGAGCTGGTTAGTGTGGGGTTGAACGCCGCTTGCACGAATCTCAACCCGGACGGCACCCGCCGGCACATCCGGGCGGCCTTGAAGGCGGGCGCCACCCGCGAAGAGATCTTGTTTGTGCTGAAGTGCGCCTCGGTGATGTCGATTCATTCGTGCAGTCTGGGCGCGCCTATTCTCTTGGAGGAAGCGAAAGCTGCGGGCAAACAGCCGGCGCCAAAACCTCCTGCCTCGACGCCTGCCTGCGACAAGATGAAAGCGATCGGGCAGTGGAACGCCGCATGGGACCCGTTTTATCAACTCGACCCGCTCTGGACCGACGAATTCATGGCTACCGGCGCGGGGATTTACGGCAGCGGCGTCATGCCACCAAAAGAAGTCGAATTGTTGAGCATTGCCTTTGACGTCTCGTATACGCACATGTATGCGCCCGGCACACGCCGCCATATCAAAGGCGCTCTGAAGGCCGGCGCGACCATGGAAGAGATCATGGAGGTGCTCAAGCTCTGCGTGGTGCAAGGCGTTCAGGCATGTAATCTGGCCGTGCCAATCCTGAACGAGGAACTGGCAGGAATACAGAACGTGCAATAAGTCATGCCGGAATTTGTTGAGGTGGCGCTTATAGATGAGGTGAAGGTAGCGAGGAGCAGGGTCGTCCGATGCGAGGGTCCTGGTCTCGGGATCTCGTGAGTGAGGGGAGCAGGCCATGAATGATGAGTCCGCGAAACCGGCTGGGTTGAAACAGAAGATCGTCCATGAAATGATCGAATACTGGATTATTTTCGGGTATCTCGCTTCTTTTCTGGTTGCGTTTGTTTGGTATCGTCGGTTGATTCTGGCTGAGCATCACATCCAGTACACGGAGTACTGGTTCCCCTTGATCCAGGCAGGCGTCTTGGCGAAGGTGATCATGGTGGGAGATTTTCTGGGATTGGGTCGCCGCCTGAAGCCTAAACCGCTGTTCCTGCGCGCCTTGTACCAGACGCTGATCTTTACTGTGTGGGTGGCTCTCTTCAGTCTTCTGGAGAAAACAGCCAGAGGATTGTTCCATGGGAAGGACCTGACGGCAGGGTTTGAGGAGATGGTGAGCAAGGGGCCGTACGAATTGGTGGCCTGGTGTATCGTCGCATTTGTGGCGTTCATCCCCTTCTTCGGGTTCAGGGAATTGGAGCAAGAGCTGGGCAAGGAGAAACTCCGAGCTCTGTTCTGGAGGCGATCGACTTCTGCAGATGGGTAGAAGGAGGATGTCATGGAGGAAAGCGTCCGAGCCATCACACGGAGGGGACTTCTCCGCACTGCGGGAGGACTCATCGTGGGGCTTGCGGCCGAGGAATTATCGTATTTCGCCCCGTCCACTGCAGCAGCCGAGGAATCGTCGGAGTCGTCGCTGATCACGCGCGTGGCGCGGCCCTACGACGCCGAAACACCGGTGCATGAGTTCAGCTCGTATCTCACCCCTAACGAACAATTCTTCGTGCGAAGCCACTTCGGGCCGCCGTCACTGGAAAAAGTGAACCCCGATACGTGGCGGTTGCGAGTGGCCGGATTAGTTGACCGGCCACTCGTCTTGCGCTTGGACGAACTGAAACAATTCGAGGAAGTCAGCATCATCGCTGTCTTGCAATGCAGCGGCAACGGCCGTGCCTTTTACGAGCCAAAAGCGCCCGGCGTCCAATGGGAACGCGGCGCTGTAGGTAATGCCAAGTGGACCGGCGTGCGACTGCGCGATGTGCTCTCGCGCACCGAAGTCCAGGCATCTGCGCGACATCTCCAGATGCTGGGCGCCGATCGTCCAGTGGCGACGACCACGCCGCTCTTTCTTCGCAGCATTCCCGTCGAAAAAGCGCTGCATCCCGACACGATTCTCGCCTACGCCATGAACGACCGCCCCCTGCCGTTGCTCCATGGTGCCCCGCTGAGGCTGATCACTCCCGGGTGGATGGGGGATGCCTGCGTGAAGTGGCTCACGGAACTGACTCTCCAAGAAGAAGAGGCCCAGGGCTATTACATGCAGACGGCGTATCGCCATCCTGTCCGACCTGTCGAACCAGGATCAGTGATCCAACCGGCGGACATGAAACCCATCGAAGCGATGGTCGTGAAGTCGTTGATCGTTCGGCCAGGACAAGGCGCCTCGGTGAAACAAGGCTCTCAGATGATCCAAGGTGTCGCGTGGACAGGGGAAGGCAAGATCCTGAAG
>PHGD01000105.1 GCA_011090425.1 Nitrospira sp. LK70
TCGGCGCCCGATCGTGCCGAAGCCGGACCATCCGTGGAGGAAGCGGCTGCTGCAGAAACGGGACGTACACGCGGCAGCAGCCGGACCATAAACCGGACATTTCTACTTTGGGAAGAAGAGGACATTTCTAAATTGGGTTGACAGCGCCCCCTCCCGCCCTTGCATCTCCTTCTTCAGCCCTCGTACAATATTCTTTTGAGCCTAACTCTTTGGCTTTCCAGTCATTTGGGCAACCTGAGAAGAGCAGGTAGACCGGAATGAAAGTCGAGTATTCGAAAGGAGATCGGGCATCCAAGGAGCTGATTCAGCTCCACCGCCGGACCTTCTTTGAGGCCAGCGGCCGAAAGATGAAGGTGATGCTGATTTTCCCACCGGACTGGTATCCCTCCGAACCTTATTTGAGCCTTCCATCCCTCACCTCCGTCCTCCGCCAGGCCGGCCATACGGTCATCCAAAAGGACATCAATTGCGAGATGTGGGACTGGTACTTCAGTGAGGACTTTCTGAAGAAGGTCTTGCGTCGGGTGCCGCAGCAATTGGATCGGTATCGTAAGCTGGCGAAGAAGCGGGACCTGGCCGAGTGGGAGAAGGATGTGCAGCTGGCGCTCTGCGATGTGACGCGCCCACGGATGGAGAAACTCATTCGAGATGCGGAAGAGGCGAAGGATATCGTCAGAACTGAAAAGTTTTATGATATCGATAAATTAGAATGGGCGATCCAAGTGTTTCGCGAGGTCACCTCCGTCATTTCACTGGTCTATGCCCCGGCGCGGATCTGCATGCCGCCGATGGAAACGAATCTGTCGTACAAGCCCTATGTCTCGGCCGAGGTAATGGATGCCGTACAAGACGAACAGGTCAACGTGTACCGGGACGTGTTCGACCATCTGGTGAAGCCGGTGATACAAACTGAACAGCCGGATGTGGTCGGGATCTCGATCGTGCTGCAACAGCAGATGTTCTCCACCGTGACCTTTTGCGCCCTCATCAAGCAACACTTCCCGAACATTCACCTGACGATCGGCGGCAATACGGTGACCCGCCTGCGCGACGTGCTGCCTCAGTCACCTCTCTTTCAGTATTTCGACAGCGCCGTGGTTTACGAAGGAGAGACGGCGTTCACGCAGTTGGTCGAGGCGGTCGGCGCCAAGCAGCGTTTGGCCAATGTACCCAACACGATCTACAAAGACGAGACGGGTATTCATGTCTCTCCATTGAGTTATGCAGAGGATTTGGGGACACTGCCACCGCCGGACTTCGACGGTTTACCACTCGACAAGTATTTTGTGCCGACGAGGATTCTTCCCTATCTGGCGACGCGGGGGTGTTACTGGGGGCGCTGCGAGTTCTGTGACCATGGCGAGGGTTATACAGCAGGTTATCGGTCGAAGAAGATTCCGGACATTCTCTCCGACATCACCTACCTGCGCGACAAGTACGGTGCCAAACATTTTCACTTTACCGACGAGTCCTATCCACCGGCTTTGTTCCGCAAGCTCGCGCGTGGGTTAATTGAGAGTCAGATGGGGATTGTCTGGACGACGCATATGCGGTTCGAGAAGAGTCTGTTGGAAGATGCTGTCTGGCAGGATGCGAAGGAGTCGGGATGCCGCTATCTGCACTTCGGCTACGAATCCGGAGTCGAGCGTGTCTTGCGGCTTATGGATAAGGCAACGACGACTGAGGTGATGACGATGCACCTCAAGTTTACGGCGGAGGCGGGCATCTGGAACCACTGCATGGGCTTCTTTGGTTTTCCGGGTGAGACGAAAGAAGAGGCTTGGCAGTCGGTGCAGTTCCTCGAGCAAAACAAGGACCATGTCCATTCACTGGGGTTCGGGACGTTCGACTTAGGGCGACACAACCCCGTAGCGAAACATCCAGAGAACTGGGGTGTGACGGCATACAAGAATCCAGATTGGGATCTGGCCCTGGACTACTACTATACGGTAAAGAACGGCATGAGCATTGAAGAGGCCGAGCGAGTATTTGAACAGTTCGAACGGAACCATAATCCTGGCTGGGATCTGAGGCTGTATATCCGAGAATATATCTTTCTCTATATCTCAAGATTTGGTTTAAGAAAACTGCCTGATCTTCAGTATCAATCTGTCAAAACCGCCGGAGTGATGCCGACGTTAGCAGGAAAAATGTAAGCGGGGGCCGGATTCAATAAGATTGATGATCCAATGGGTGAACTGCTCCAAATAGACGGTCTAGCCTCACTGGCTAAGGACACGCATAAGAAGTCGAAAGTCCTGCTCATCTTCCCGCCTGAATGGGTTCCGACAGCACCGTACTTAGCATTGCCCTCGCTCACAGCCGTCTTGCGTGAGGCAGGCCATACGGTCATCCAGCGCGATATCAACATCGGCATGTGGGATCACTTCTTCAGCATGGAGTTTCTGATCTGGGTGAAGGGCCGGCTGGCGATGCAGCTCAAGGCCCTGCACGCGAAGGAGAAAGCGGTGCTTCTCACGGAACGGGATGTGGACCATGTGGCCGTTGTGGAGCAGGCCGATGCCGTCGATGTGTTCGATCTGGCGGATCGGGCTGAAGAGGCTAAACTGATCGTGCGTGGCGAACGTTTCTACGAGGCCGAGACGTTGGAGGGGGCGCTCAATACTTTTCGAGAGACGATGGCCTATATCTCTGCCGCCTACTATCCCGCCTCGCTCGTCTTTTATCCGATGGAGAGCAATTTGGGCTATCGTCCGGGAGTCTCGAAAGAAGTGTTTGCCTGTTTAGAAGATGAGCAGGTGAACGTCTATCGGGATCTCTGCAATCAGTTGGTTATGCCGGACGTGGCGAGAGAGCAGCCGGACGTCGTCGGGATTTCCATCGGGACGCAGATGCAGCTGTTGGCAGGCCTGACTTTCGCGAAGATGATCAAGGAGGCCTTTTCCAAAATCCATGTAGTGGTGGGTGGGAATGTCATCACGCGGCTTCAAGAAGACCTCATCAATCATGAGAGGTTCTTTGCAGAAGTATTTGATTCAGCGATTCTCTATGAAGGGGAGCATGCCTTGCTGTGGCTCATTGAAGCGTTGAATGAGCAGCGGCCTCTCGCCTCAGTTCCAAACTTAATCTATTGCGATGAGTCGGGCCTCCATCGGAATTCTGAAGTGTATACCGAGAAGACCAATGAGCTACCCTTGCCGGACTTTGAGGGCATGCCGCTGGATCGCTATTTCGTTCCGGAACTGATCATTCCCTACTTGGCGACGCGCGGCTGCTATTGGGGGCGCTGCACCTTTTGCGACCATGGTCAGGGCTACTTCGATCAGTACCGAGGGATGGCGGCCCAGCGGGTGGTTGAGCAGATCAAGGCTCTACGGGATAAGTACCAGTGCCGGCACTTTCTCTTCTCCGATGAATCCTATCCACCGGCACTCTTCAAGAAAGTTTCGCAATTGTTGATTGATCAGAATATCGGAATCAAATGGACTACGCTGATCCGGTTTGAGGAGACGCTTCAAGATCAAGCCACCTGGAATCTCGCGGCGAAGGCCGGCTGCTGCACGCTCTATTATGGGATGGAATCGGCGAACGAGCGGGTCTTGAATCTCATGGACAAGCACGCTCGGAAAAGCGTCATTGAACGCAATCTCCAAATGGCGGCGAAGGCGGGGATTTGGAACCACGTGATGGCCTTTTATGGCTTTCCCGGCGAGACGTTTGAGGAGGCCATGGAAACCCGTCAGTTTGTTCTCGACCATCAGCCGGTGATTCATTCCCTCGAACTCTTCTACTTCGTTGCCTACCGCCACACCCCAATGGTGCGTCATCCGGAAAAATTCGGCATCACGATCCACAAGCAGGAGGAGTACGATCTGCCGCTGGACTATTACTACACCTTGAATGACCCGAAGACACTATCTTGCCTCGACGCGATGCAGCTTTGCGAGGAATTCTATAAGAACGATTTTCATCCCTGGGCCGTGCGGGTCAACTCTCGCGAACATGTCTTTCTCTATATCTCGAAGTTTGGGACGAACCGGTTACCGCAAATTTATGCTCAGCAGACGCAGCCGGTGGGCTCACCGGACGGAGTGTCAGGCTTGATTACCTGGCCGGTTGTACATTCGCAAGGCGACGAAGGAATGTCACGTGTAACCAGTCACGACACCGGCTGAGGTGGGCCCCATCCCATGTCGGACGTGAGAGCAGATGGTTGTTGAGGATTACCGTTCGGCTTCGTCGGGAATAAACACTGCAGAGATCAATGCATAGGCGGCTTCGATCGTGCGAGTCATGTCCTCAGCTTTTTGAAACTGTTGCATGTATTGCTTCGGATTGTTGGTGAGACCGGCATAACGCGTAGGATTCCAGTTGTAGAGCTGGACGCGCTTCGCCCGTTCCAGGTCCTCACTGGTGATGGGCAGCGTGAGGTCAAGAATGTCCAAAGCATGGGCGACATCCTCTTCGGTGATGTGGTCCATGCGCGGAGTCTGACAAAGATAACGAGACCTGTCAAATGTCGGGCGGTTGTTTTCTGACGGCATGGATTCTCAGGCGGCGTGATCCAGACGAGTTCGGGAGTGAACATGGTTAAGCAACGGTCTCTTAAATTCTACCAGGCTGACGTCTTTACCTCTCAACCGTTCGGGGGTAACCCGGTGGCGGTTTTCCCCGAGGCGGATGGACTCACAGACGACGAGCTGCAACAGATTGCGCGGGAGATGAATCTATCTGAGACAGTGTTCGTCCTACCACCGACCGATCCTGCTGCAGTCGCCCGGTTGCGGATCTTTACCCCGACTCAGGAAATTCCCTTCGCCGGCCATCCAGTACTGGGCACATTTTACGTGTTGGCCCAGCTCGGGAAGGTTTCTACTCGGGAACAGGTTACGCATGTGATGCAGGAATGTAATATCGGGCTATTTCCGGTCGAATTGCATGCGGAACAGAGTCGTGTGGTGCGGGTCGTCATGTCTCAACCCAAACCGGAATTTCTCGATCCTATCGACGTGATCGACGATGTGTACTTGGTCGGCGGAGCTCTCGGCTTGCCGAAGCACGTGATCGCCGACATGAAATGGCCCCTCCAAGTCGTGTCGACAGGCTTGCCGGTTTTGATCGTACCGGTGCGAACGTTGACGGCCGTCCGGTCGATCGACCCTGATGCGTCAGCCATCATCAACGTCTGCGAACGATTTGGGGCCAACGGGATTATGGTCTTCACGACAGTGACGGTTGAATCGTTCGCATCTGTCCACGCGAGGATGTTTGCTCCGAAAATTGGAATCTTGGAGGATCCTGCGACGGGGAGCGCCGGCGGCGCGCTTGGAGCGTACTTGGTCCAGAACGGCGCCGTTGAAGTTGGACCGAGGACGGACATTATTGTTGAACAGGGTTATGAAATCGATCGGCCATCCAGGATTCTGGTGCAAGTTGAGTCGGACGACGATGTCATCCAAGGGGTGAAGGTCGGTGGGCATTGTGTGATGGTGGTGGAAGGAACGTTGAGGTTTTGAAACGGCAGGCCATGCCTATCGGTATAGGTGAAGCCGGTACGGTTGTCCTCTTGCTCGCCGAACGCGGCACGCAAGATCCATCGTATTGGTAAGTCAAGGGCGGTGCTCGTTCAACGCGCGCAACCGAGGATCAACCATACCGTCCTCGGTGCACTCGATTGTCCCGCCGTTTCAAAACCTTGATTGTGAACGGAGGACGAAGCAGTGAAGGCGGTGTTGTTTCGCGAACATGGTGGGCCGGACAACCTCTCGTCCGAAGAGCTGCCGATGCCGAAGATCGGTCCGCAAGACGTGATGATTCGGGTGAAGGCCTGTGAGCTGAACCATCTCGATATTTGGGTCAGGCAGGGGAGTCCTGCCTATGCCGTTCCCTTACCCCATGTCGTCTGCTGAGTCCTGAGTGTCCGGCCACTTCTCGCGTCCTGCTTCTCCTACTCGGCAATCTTGTGACGAACAATCCGGCTCATGAGAGCGAACGGCCTCGCACGTTCCACTCATTCATGATACTCTACGCTGCACCGAAGAAGCCGGCGTTCGAACGTCGGCAATCCACCACGGCAATAGGAGTATGAAAGGGGGAAGAGGATGGGGATGGCTACAGTCAGTCAAATTGCGAACAAGAGTCCAAAGTCCATCGGACTGAAGATGTCGATTGCCAGTGCGGCCAGGACCATGCGCCAGGCTCGTGTGGGATCGCTGTTGGTAAAAAAAGGCAAGCAATTGGTTGGAATCGTGACGGATACCGACATCGTGCGCCGTGCAGTCGCGAGCGGCAAACCATTGGGCAAGTTGACGGTCGAGAAAATTATGACCGCGCCGATTTGCACGATTGAGGGGAGTGAGACGATCGACGACGCCCAAGACATGATGGCTGAATTGGGTGTGCGCCATCTCGGCGTCACCAAGAACGACGAGATCATCGGCGTCGTCTCCGTGCGCGATCTGCTGCGGCATTATAAGCGGTACGCTCAGTCGAAGATTTCAACAGAATCGATGTACGAGGAACCGAAGATCGCGCAGGATTGATGAAGGGTGAAAAGTGAGCCGTGAAAGACAAGGCGGCTCACCTTTCACGACTATTTCGTCAACTCTCTAACCACGTGGCCCAGTTCTGGAAGGATGAGCTTTTCCATCGCGAGGCGGACGGCGTTTTCGGAGCCGGGAATGGAGAAAAGCACACGACCGGCGATAATGCCGGCAGTGGCCCGGCTCATAATGGCTGATGGCCCAATCTCTTGATAGGTGAGCAACCGAAAGATTTCGCCGAATCCATCGAGCCGCTTTTGTAACATTCCGTCCAGAGCCTCGAAGGTTGAATCGCGTCGCGAGATTCCTGTGCCACCGTTGACGATGATGACCTGCACTTCCTCATTGGCTGTGGCTTGAGCGATCCGAAACTGAATCTGCTCTGGCTCATCCCTGACAATGTAAGAGGCGACGACAGTATGACCTTGCCCTTCAAGCAATTTCTGAATCAGTCGGCCGCTGCTGTCGGTTTCAGGCGTACGGGTATCGCTACAAGTAATGACGACGCACCCGATTGAGCTGGGGGCATGCTCTTTGTGTTCCTGGTGGATTGGTGTGGTCATGTGCTAAAGAATACGCTATCAATAATCAGGTCGAGCAATCAAGCGGCAGTCTCATCCGACGGTTCGAAACGGACCGTCGGTGACGAAGGTTATTTCCACACGGAATCCGGGTTCAGCTTCGCTGCCGGTGTTCCTTTCGCGACATGTTCATCAAGGATGGTGACGACGTCCGCCTCAGTAACCTTGGAATACCAGATGTTGTCCGGATAGACGACGACCGTCGGACCCTGCTCGCAGGGGCCAAGGCAACCTGTGGCACTCACGAGGACTTCTCCGGGTGGGACGGAGCGTTGCATCAGTCCCATGTTGAAGGCCATCAGCAGCTGCGCGGCACCGGCCGACCCGCAGGACGGTTTCGGGTGGCCGGGAGGACGGGAATTGGTACAGACGAGAATGTGATATTTTGGTTTCGGCATAGTCTCCTCAATCAAAAAGCGACATGGAACATGTAGCGACAGCACGTTATCGAGGCCGATACGACTCCCACTCCTGGATCACTTCCTCTGGAAACTTCCACTGTTTGAGCCCTTTCAGCACCCAGTCCAGGTAATGGTCTTTGGGTTTAAACTTCCCGATCGGGTTTGCTGCGTAGGTGGTGACGAGTTCTTTTTCTCCGCTCACTGCCGAGACGGTGACTTGGAGGTGGCGGTAAGCTCCTTGCGGCACGTCCTGCTCAAACTGATCCATGATGGTCACGTCTTCGTCCGTTACTTCAAACACTCCGCCCCAGGTCCTTTCACCTGGTGAAGGCACGATACTGGCGAGTCCGCACCGCCATTGTGACGACCATCGGCAAAATTTGACGGTATGGTCCGACAGGGTTGCGAGATAGAGAAATCTGTGTTCGGGGGCTCGCCGTTTGAGTTGTGAGGGATTGAGGAGATCACCGTACAAAAAGAACTTCATGCACCGTACTCATGTTGGGCCGACCGTCTTGAAGCTTGCTCGTACTTGTAACACACCGGCTTTTCGCCAGACAAGCGGCCCTCATCACGACCAATTCTCGGCGATGCATTGACATGGCGTCCGGGCCTTCCTAAGATGCCGTTCGGTCAACAAGGGTTCTAGACTCTTGGTCTCCTATAGGGCGACAACACCCCGGCATGACTGACAGCGGTACCTTCTCTCGATCGTTCGGCATCCACCTCATCCGCTACACAATCGCTGCAGTTCTGCTGCTGGGTGGACTCTACTATGCATGGACCACGCTCCCGTCGACAACTCCGTCGAGAGACAAGCGAGAGGCTGAGGCATTGACCTTGGTGCAGGGTCATCCGGCGATCGGTCACCCGACAATCCTAAAGGCTATGAACGAGCATGTCCGTATCATGAAGGATCGCGGGCAGGGGGTTCGGCTCGGCGAATGGCGAGTCAAGCACGTCGAGGGAGATATCTACGAAATCCGTGTGCAGCTTCGTGACCAGGGGGCGCGCGGTCAATGGTTCGAACGGGAATTCATCTGGCATGCACATCTCGAACTCAAAAAGGTTAATGCAGCCTCGTTACCGGCGGATGGAGTGACACCGAAAGGGACCGATAGTGACCCGTGAACCGCTCCTTTGCCGCATGCTTCATCACTAAGTTAAGCTGGTTCTCTGAGAGCCGGTGGGATGGCGATCTGAACTTCATTGCCTTGGATCCGAACCTCGCAGCAAGCGACGTGGAAGTTCGGGTTACCGACTCGTTCTCCAGAAATGACACTGAATTTCCAGCCATGCCAAGGGCATTCGACAACCGCCTCGCACAGTTTCCCTTCTCCGAGTGGGCCGCCCGTGTGGGGACAGGAGTTATCGACCGCGTAAAAACGTCCCTCCACGTTGAAGACCGCAACCCAAATCCCATCGACTTCCACGGTTCGCCCCGTGCCTGGCGGAATCTCGTGAGTGAAGGCCACTCTGACGAAATCGTTCACCATGGCCATCTCTCCATCGGTCCAGCGCGTGCGACATCAGAAGGGCGCTTGCTTGATTTCAACGCCACCTTATGGCATAGAACTATCAGTCTGTAGCCCTGCCCCGCGGAAACAGTCCCTGGCCTCTGTAGAGGCCCGATTGGGGATGAGGTTCCTTCATGGAAATGACCCTCCTGCTCAACGCGACCTATGAACCCCTGCGGGTCGTCCATTGGCAAAAAGCGATCGCGCTGCTCTGGCAAGGGAAAGTCGAGGTCTTGGAGGTATACGACAGGGAGATCCACGGGATTTCCCTATCGATCAAACTTCCAGCCGTGATGCGGCTGCTGAAACTGGTTAAACTGAAAGACAGTCATCGTGCCGTCAAGTTTTCCCGCATCAATATTTTTACGCGAGACGGGTACTGCTGCCAATACTGTAATCACAGGTTTCGAACGGAAGAGCTGACGTTTGATCATGTCGTGCCCATCGCCAAGGGTGGGAAAAAGACATGGGAAAATATCGTGACTGCCTGCTGGCGATGCAACAATCGGAAGAGTGGGCGTACGCCGGAAGAGGCCGGCATGAGGTTAAAAAAGCGGCCTGTGAAACCTCGATGGAGCCCCGTCATTACTATTACCATCGGTATTCGCAACACACCGGAAAGCTGGCGTGATTATCTCTATTGGAATTTGGAGCTCGATGCAGATCCAGCCGATACATGACGCGCAGCCTTGAAGCAATCGTCAACAGCCAATCGGTCTGAAAGTGCTCTCTCCGGTAAGTCCTCCAAGACCGCACAGGAAGTTCCTCCAGCCTTTCGAGCTTGCTGCATTATAGCGACAGAGAAATCAAAAGGGGAAATGGAGTGTGGATTCCTGAAATCCCTCTTGCATGACGGAGGTCCATTTTCGGATACTGAGCCATTCGATCGAAACGGGAGTTGCGTCATGGCTGCCAATCCTGGTTTTCCCTTGGTCTTGGACGTGAGAGGCTGGCCGGTTCTGGTCATCGGTGGCGATGAGGAGGCAGCGGAAAAATCCCAACGTCTGCTTGAGTCCGGTGCCCGGGTCACGGTGCTCAGTCCTACCCTGAACGAACCGCTACGCCTGCTGGCGGCTTCGGGGAAGATCATCCATCGCGGGCGACTGTTTCGGGATACGGATCTCGAACACGCTATTCTTATTCTCAATACTATTCGAGGCGATCGTGACTTCGCTCAGATGTTGTCGACGAAAGCCCGAGAAAAGCGTGTGCTGCTCTGGTCCGTAGACTACCCGGAGGCAAGCAGCGTCACGATGCCGGCAGTCGTGGCAGCAGGACATGTGCGAGTCGCGATCAGCACAAGCGGAGTGGCACCGGCCCTTTCCGGGTTCATGAAGGAGGATCTGGAGCGGATTCTCGATGCGGAATTCATCGAATTCGTCGAGTGGCTTGGGCATCTGCGTGAACAGGCCAAGACGACTGAGCCGGATTCCGAAAAGCGGCGGGCACTGCTCCATGACGCGTTAGACGGCTTTCGTTTCCTCGGCAAGGTACGATATCCCAAAGTCTGGTTGGAAAGACGAACCGAGACCGTGACGAACAAACAATCTGATGCGGAGAAATAAGAAGGAGCACCGATGGTTCTACTGGAGTTCAGCATGTCGCCCTTGGGAAAGGGAGAGAGTGTCGGGAAATATGTCGCCCGTTCCCTCGATATCATTGATAGGAGCGGAGTCGCATATCGATTGAACCCGATGGGAACGGTCTTAGAAGGCGAATGGGAGCAAGTCTTCTCCGTGGTACAGCAATGCTATGAGCGGATGAAAAAAGATTGCAACCGCATATCCTGTACGATCAAAGTCGACTACAGAAAGGGCTATTCCGGGCGTCTCCAGAGCAAGGTTGCCAGCGTCGAAAAGAAACTCAAGCGGTCAGTAAGACAATAGGAGGGTGCCCCTCGGGCCCTCTGCTTGTCGATGCATCTCGCGAGCCGAGAGGAGGTTCAACTCCTCAGGCATTTCCCCATCTTTGGACCGGCTTCCCCCCACTGATGCGAGGGGACAACCCTTCGTATTGCAAAGGTCACGCAGTCGCCATATACTCCGCCAGCCATAGGCGCTATTTCCGTCGATGAACTCTGCAAGTGATCAAGACCTGTGACTCAGTTCCGTCCTACGGCCTACGTAATGACTGACTGCGATGAAGGTGCCACCGTCCACTTCCGCCACATAGACCTGTTGTCTTAGGGGATGACGCCATGACAAGCAGCACGATCGACATCGTCGAGGCCAAGATCGCCCCGAACATCGAACTCTTACCAAAAGATCGAACCATTCTTGAGCAGGGCGCAATGGTATTTCGCCCGTTCGGTTTGGATGAACAGGGTCACACAATCCGAGACCTCAGCGGCGTCAGTATCAGAGCGGTGACGGTCTTTTTAGAGAAGTTGGTCACGTCGGAAGGAGGCGTGTCGGCTGGAACAGAAGCAAGCGAGGAGTTGTGCCGCCTCTTGAACGACCGCATCAAGGATCCCGTCTATCACGTGACACCAGAATTCTTGAGGAACCCTTGGAACAGTTACTCGTACGAATTCGCCTCCTACTTGTATGAGTTCTGTGAACGGATTTCCGGCGACCCCCGCTTTGCCTTCAAAGCAGGGGCAGAAAAGGTGTCTCCCATCATGCTGGCCCTGACTCGTCCATTTTCCCTGTCACAGATCTATACGATGTTTCCCTACTTTGGGAATAAGTTTACGTCTGGATCTGTCGAGTTCCGCGTGGTGGAAGTCACGAGCAGTACGGCTGCGGTGGGGATGCGGTTTACCGACCGGACGCTTCGACAGTTCGGGCCCTATCGCAGACGCTGTGCTTGTCTCGTCTGTCAGTCTGCCCAGGGCATCATGGTCGCCATGGCTGCTCGCATCCACGGTCTCGCTCAGGCGGAAGCGATCGAGACCTCTTGCATCGGCGATGATGATGAATGGTGTCAGTGGACGATCCGATGGCAGGAAGAGAGCCGGTATCGGAAGCGATTCTGGCGAGTGACATCACCCCTTGAGCAGACACGACCGACTCGACTGAGCAGTGAGTCGGTCGTCGGCGGAGAGCGTGCCCAAGACGCACGGCCTTCGGCAGAAACCCGCGTCGAGCCTTCGCCCCCTGTGCAGCAGAGTGTTACATGGTTTTTATGGGGAGGGCTGTTGGGCGTTGCCCTCATGGCGGGAGTCGGTGCGCTGAAACCGGCGGTGAGTCTCGGCGAGGTGTTGTTAGTCGGGTTGTGCCCGATCCTCGCTGTGGGCATCATGGTCAATCGACGGCTCCTTCGTGAGAGCGAGCGACGCGAGGCCTTGATCCAAGAGCAGATTACATTCGTCGAATCCCGGCATGAGGAATTGCGTGAAGCTTATTTGGAACAAGAGCAGATGCGGGTGGAGCTACGCCGGAAAGTGGCTCAGCTCACGGCGCTTCATCGAGCCGGGCTCTCATTCGGCTCGACCTTCGAGCGGGATGCTCTCTTGCATCAGGTGTTGGAAGCCTTGACGCACGAACTCAACTACAACAGTGCCATGGTGTCCATGCTTGATCCCTGTGAACATTCCGTCCAACATATCCGTCTGATCGGTGCGCCTCGGGAGGTTGAAACGTTCGCCCAGTCCTGCCGGATTCCAATCACCGATCCCGAGAGTCCCGAGGGGACGGTGGCCCTTCAAGGACGCCCCCTGTTGGTCAAGGATATCGAGTCGATACGGTACAGCCTTCATCCCCTCAATCAACGCTTAGCCGAATTGAGCGGGACCAAAGCCTTGGTCGTGGTTCCCATCAAGACCAAAGATCGTATCTGGGGAATGTTGACGGTCGACCGCTCGCACAATCAAAGCGTGACGGAAGACGATTTGGAACTGATGACGACGGTTGCGAGTCAAGTCTCCATAGCCTTGGATAACGCGTCAGCCTACCAGCAGATCGAAGCGTGGAATCAAGGGTTGGAGGCCAAAGTAAAGGAGCGCACCGAGGCCCTTGAGCGGGCCGACCGGTTGCGTGCGCAGTTCCTCTCCCATGTGTCCCATGAATTGAGAACACCGCTTACGTCCATCAAGGGATTCATACAGAATCTGTTGGATGGACTGACCGGACCGTTGAACGAAAAGCAGCAGCGTTATCTCGTGCGGATGTCGGAAAACTCTGATCGGCTGGTTCGTATGATCGAGGATCTCCTCGATCGCACCCGTATCGAGACCGGGCGCTTGGAAGTGCATCCGGCCGATGTCGAGCTTGAACCCTGTCTTGCCGAGGTAATCGAGCAACTGAAGCCTCTGGCTCAAGCCAAACAACAGGCACTGGAATTCCATCGTGCCGACACCGAAGTCATCGTTTGGGCGGATCGCGATCGTTTGATTCAGACGGTCGTCAATCTGGTGCAAAATGCCATCAAGTTCACCCCACCGGGTGGAACCGTGTCGATCACCTGCGAGTTGCCGAATCACCGCAGGGCAACCGTTCTGGTTCGGGACACGGGTCCCGGTATTGCACCGGAATACCTTGACAAGATTTTTGAGCCGTTCTTCCGCATCCAACAGGGCCAGCGCACGGCTCCCAAAGGGTTGGGACTTGGACTTTCAATCGTGAAAACGCTGGTGGAGTTGCAAGGAGGAGAGGTAGCGGCTCGCAATCGACCGGAGGGCGGCGCAGAACTCTCCTTCACGATTCCGATCCATACCGTGAAGGAGTCACTGTTACTTGAGTCTCATCTCAGAGGCCAACACATCTTGGTTGTGGATGATGATGCCGACATTCAGCAACTGCTTCATGACCGGCTGAAGGCAGGAGGGTACCGGACATCCTCGGCGTTCGACGGCCGCCAAGCACTGGCGATTCTCCGATCACAGGAGTTCGATGGGATGATTCTCGATATCGGAATCGGTCAGGTCGACGGCCTGGACGTGCTACGACTGGTGCGCCTGACGAATCAATTCCTTCCCATCATCATGGTTACGGCGTCGGGATCCCAGGAACTCGCCGTGAGGGCCATCGGGCTGGGAGCTCAAGCCTACCTGCTCAAGCCATTCGATGCGGGCCAGCTTCAGGAAACCATGGAGCGGTGGTTCCGACGTGCATGATCCGGATACGAGGCGCGCTCTGATCCACTCGCGATTGCGCTGCGGTGGGCGACGGCATTTCTCTCGGAGTAGCGTGCAGGGTTCTGTGCGATGGGGGCTCGCGTTTCTGATTCTTGTCCTTATCTCTTACAGTTCATCCTCTGTATCGGCTCAAGTCCCCCGCGTCTACGGACAGGGATCGGCTGCGTCCGGGATGGGTAATGCCTTTGCCGCACAAGCAGACGATCCTTCGGCTCTTCATTACAACCCAGCTGGGATGGCGCAGCTTCGGGGAGTGCAAACGATGGCCGGCTTAACCTTCGTTGGTGGGACCACCGACTTTACAAGTCCAACCGGGATCTCGGTTACGGGGGACCATGATGGTGCCTTCGCATGGCCTGGTCCAGGCCATGCCTATATCACAGCAAATCTCCAAGGCCTTGGTGTTTCCCTGCTTGATAGACTCACGGTAGGGGTCGGGGTGACCACCCCCTTTGGCTCAGTGCTGAGATGGCCTGATGACGGTCCCTTTCGGACCGTGACCACATTTACCGCATTGCCCTTGTTCGACATCAAGCCCACCTTTGCATATCAGCTGCTCCCAGACCTCTCGATCGGTGTGGGAGCGGATATCTATACTTTCGCGAGTTTCTTCGGGGAAGGGCAGGCAGAACGGCAGTTGATCTCGCCAGGCGGATTGGCGCCCGCTGGAAGCCAACTCGAGGTTAGCGGAAAAGGCACAGCTCCTGGATTCAACGTAGGAGCATTGTATACGGCACTTCGAAATGCAGAGGGGCAACCGGTGGCGAATGTCGCCGTGGTCTACAGAAGCCAAGCGACACTCCACCTGGACGGGGCCTTGTTGATCAACGGTGTGAAGGTCCAAGATGCGACGACGACGTTGGTGTTGCCTCAGGTGATTACAGGTGGAATCGCGCTGTGGCCTGTTCGGAACACAGAACGGGAGTGGAAAGTTGAATTGAACGTGGACTATGTGGGTTGGACATCAGTCCAAAATCTGGATATCCATCTAGCTAACGGAAAGGTCATTCCGCAG
>PHGD01000193.1 GCA_011090425.1 Nitrospira sp. LK70
AGAACAGCATCGGCTGCACCAAGGTAAACAGCATGCTGAATTTTTCTCGGCTCAGCCGCCGAACCCACCGCATCGTCAATGCATTGATTTCTTGCCAATAGTGCGCCACGTGATTCCTTTTACTCCGACTCGACTTCGGGAGCCAATTCGGTGATGGCTCTTCCTGTATGCGCGATAAACACATCGTCTAAGCGCGGACGGTTGTATTGAATAAACTCAATGCCACATCCTAAGCGATTGGCCGATTCGAGAATGGTGGGCAAGGCCTTTTCGGGCGATTCTACTCTGATATCCAAGCCTTTGGCGGTTGCCCTCACGGTCTTGATCGCCGGACGACCGGTGAGGTCCGACTCCAGCGACGGGATCCGGCTCCTCTCTTTTAGAGTGAGAGAGACGATATCCCCGCCAAGGGCAATCTTGAGCTCCGCCGGGGAACCCAGCGTTTTGATTTTGCCGCCGTCGATAATGGCGAGTCGATCGCAGAGTCGATCGGCCTCATCCAGATAGTTCGTCGTCATCACGACCGTCATCCCACGGGCCTTGAGCATGCGGACATATTCCCAAATCCGGAGACGGCTTTGCACGTCGAGGCCGAGGGTGGGCTCATCGAGAAACAAAATCTTGGGGTCCGGCAGCAACCCACAGGCAATGTCGAGCTTGCGCTTCATGCCTCCGGAATAGGTCTTGGCAGGCCGGTCCGCATGGGCTTCCAGCTCGACCAATTTGAGCAGCTCGCCGATGCGTTTAGCCGCCTCTTCTTTCGTAAGATGATAGAGCGCACCAAGCAGTTGGAGGTGTTCGCGCCCGGTCAGAAACCGGTCGATCGCTCGTTCTTGAGGCACGTATCCGATCACAGTCCGCACCTGATCCGCCTCGCGCACTGAGTCGTAGCCCATGATGGTCGCCCTGCCCGATGTCGGATGGAGCAACGTGATGAGCGTGCGAAGCGTGGTGCTCTTGCCCGCGCCGTTCGGCCCCAGCAGACCAAAGATTTCCCCGGCATAGACCTGGAACGAGAGGTCATCGACGGCTTTATGGCTGTCATACGACTTGCACAGACGGCTGACGTCGATTGCGATGGTCCGATCCATGACTCCTAGCCCTTCGTGTCGGGATGTTCGTGCAGCATGAATTGAACCAAATCGTTCAATCGACGAGCCCGTTGGTGGAGTCCGTCCGCTTCCAGTAGGAATTGTTTCTCCAGGGGGGTGCAGTCCAGGTAGGTAGAGAGGGTGTTGACCAAGACTTCGTCGCTGACGTCATCACGAAAAAACCCTTGCCACGCCGCGCTATCCTCTCTCGCCTGAAGGTATCGCCCGAGCATGTCGATCAATGCGCGTCGAACGCCGTTGGTCAGCCCCTCGTCGGAGCGCATGGGCGTGATGCGAACCGTCGCTTCGCGATATGGCTTGTCGAAATGTTCCTCGGAAATTTCGCACCGTTCGAGTCCTTGCAGTAAAATGTTGGAGCGACCGTCCGGCAAGGGTTGCACACTCACGATCCGTCCGATACAGAGCGAGGGATAGATCGCCGGATTCTCATAGTAGTCCGGCTCCCATCCTTCTTTAAGGAGAGCCATGGCAATACATTGACCGCCCATCGTCACATCGGCGACCATCCGTCGATATCGGGGTTCAAAAATGTGGAGCGGTAGGTACGTTTTGGGAAAAAAGACGACGTTGGGTAATGGGAACACCGGAAGACGACTGGGAATCGGAAAAGGTTGGGCATGCTTGGACGCACTCCGCTCAGACGGCCCTCGCTCACGATCAGTCTGCATGGCTCACGATAGCTGAGACTTGTGAAAATTGTCAACGGCGTGCACGGATCGCCGAGCCACAATGAAATGCAAAACGTCGCTCTGAGACCATCGATTTGTTCACTCGCGAGCCCACATGATATAAACAGCCTACGACATGAGGCTCTATTCCGATGCTGTGGTTAACCCATAAAATGAGGCGGATGGTGCACGCTGTTCGGGTAGTTATTCCAATCGTAGCTCTCCTGGCCTACGACCTCAGTTGGGTATCCGGAGCCACCCCATCTTCACCTCCGTTTCAGTTTGCAACCGCCGGTTATCGGTTCAATTTTCCTCGAGACCATGGATCTCACCCGACCTATCGAACCGAGTGGTGGTACTACACAGGACATCTGCAGTCGAAAAACGGCCGGCCCTTCGGCTTTGAGTTGACCTTCTTCCGTCGAGCCGTCCCACCCGACGAAATCAAAACCCTGCCGTCGAAATGGTCGATTAACCAGCTGTATCTGGCCCATTTCGCCGTGACCGACATCACCGGGAAGCGATTTCATTTCTCAGAAAAGTTGAGCCGTGAAGGGTTGGGGAAGGCCGGCGCCGACGAGTCGAGGCTCCGTGTCTGGATCGATGATTGGCGAGCCGAAGCTTCGATGGAACCATCGGCTTCACATACGTTGGTGGCCCACGACGAGACGCATACTCTCAGCCTTACACTTAAACCGGCCAAGCCTCTCGTCGCTCACGGTGCGGCAGGTATCAGTCGAAAGGGAAAAGATGTAGGCCAAGCCTCTCACTACTATTCGTTCACCAGACTCGCGACAAGCGGCAAGCTCACGATCGATGGTGAGTCATTCGATGTGACCGGCATCAGCTGGATGGACCATGAATTCGGATCAGCCGATCTGGGGGCGGATCAAGTCGGATGGGACTGGTTCAGTATCCAGTTGGAGGACGACACCGAATTCATGCTGTACCGAATGCGTCGGAAAGATGGGTCGTCTGATCTGGCTTCGAGCGGGACAGCCGTGTCTCCGGATGGAAGCACTCGACATCTGGAACTGACGGACTTTCAGATCGAATCGACTGGAACTTGGACCAGCACCGAAAGCAAGGCCACGTATCCTAGCCGATGGCGGCTGACGTTTCGGTCGCTCGATCTGGTGCTGGATGTCACTCCGCTGCTCGCGGATCAGGAACTACGCACCTCACGTAGCAGCAAGGTCTCCTATTGGGAAGGAGCAGTGGCGGTAACAGGCACCAAACAAGG
>PHGD01000014.1 GCA_011090425.1 Nitrospira sp. LK70
GCCAAGGCGAGTGGACACGGGTTGTCTATTCCTTCTATCCCATGGATGTGGTTGGGTGGAAAGGGGACCTCTGGGTCGCAAAGCTCAACGTGCGGGATTTCAGGCCGGTCGTGAGTCCCAGCTATCATCTGCCGCCGAGCGTCCATCAGACGTTCCAGGCCGGGGGATGTCTCATTTCAACTTTTGTTCCGAGGCCTTTGGAAAGCGATCCAGAGGCCTTGCGGGTCCCCTTTTACCATCGAAATACCGACTACGATGAAGTGATCTTCTACCATGATGGTGAATTCTTCAGCCGCGCGGGAATTCAGCCTGGGATGCTCACGTTGCATCCTCAGGGTATTCACCATGGGCCGCAGCCCCAGGCGGTCCAAGCCGGCAAAACGAAGACATGCACGAATGAAGTGGCGGTGATGGTGGAGTCCAAAGCTCCCTTCACGGTGTCACCGGAAATGGAAGCGGTGGAGTTGAAGGACTATGCATTGAGTTGGAGTCTTCGATGAAACTCGTCAGCTTCCGAGTCAGAACCTGTCTCGGCACCTTCACCAGGGTAGGAGCGATACACCATGAACAGATTGTGGACTTGAACATGGCCTATGCCCGTTGGTTGGCGGATCAACAGGAAGCGCAACCATGTCGCCTGGCCGATGCGCAGGTTCCATCCACGATGTTGGAATTTCTCGAAGGAGGAGCTTCTACAATCGCGGCAGCGTGCCGAGCGAAAGATTACGTAACAGCACTTCCCGCTTCAGTCAGAGGTCCTACGGGAGGAACGATCGTCTATTCAGCCACCGATGTTCAACTCTCCGCCCCCCTTCCCAATCCGCCTTCGCTCCGCGATTTTATCGCGTTTGAAGACCATATTGCCGCGACTTCGAAGAAGCGGGGGCAACCGACCCCACCAGAATGGTACAAAATGCCGGTCTACTACAAGGGAAACCATCGTACGATCATCGGGCCGGACGAAACTCTAGGGTGGCCGCTTGACACGACGAAGCTGGACTACGAGTTGGAACTCGCCTGTGTAGTCGGGCGCAAAGGCAGAGACATTCCCGAACAGCAGGCAGAGCACTACATCGCCGGTTACACGATCATGAACGATTTCAGCGCGCGCGACATTCAATTCCAAGAAATGGCTTGTCGGCTTGGGCCGGCTAAGGGCAAGGACTTCGCAACCGCGATGGGCCCCTGTCTCGTGACTCCCAATGAGATTGCCGACCTCGGTGCATTGACGATGATTGCCAGGGTGAACGGAGAGGAGTGGTCGCGGGGGCGATTCGGGACCATCCATTGGTCTTTTCCCCAGATGATCGCGCATGTGTCGCGGGGCGAAACTATTTATCCGGGCGATGTCTTCGGTTCGGGAACAGTCGGAGGGGGATGTGGCTTGGAAATGGATCGCTACCTGAAGCCGGGTGACGTAGTGGAGCTGGAAATCCAGCCGGTCGGCGTTCTCAGAACCTGTGTGGTGAGTGAAGCAGAAAGGGGGTGAAGATGCCGGTCGGCACGACGGAGCAGGCTCTCGCAGAGGTCGTAGATCGGCATCGTATACTCTACGAAGGACTGGCGATCGACAAAAAGCTGAAAGCCGTTATCCGTGCCGGTTCGCATACTAATCTGACAGAGGATGACGTCCTACATATTCTACGGTCCTCCCGATCCGTATTGTTCGATGGTCATGTGGAGGTCGTGTCAGGCCATCACACTGGTACCTACCTACGGTTCGAATCGATCGCGCGTTTTCCGGAATTGATCGAACGGTTGGTCGTCGATATGGCGGCCTGGATCAAACAGACGTTTCAACACCACCCAATCACCGGTCTCGTGGCGACCAGCTCGACAGCGGAATCGCTTGCACGAGGAATTGCAGACGTCCTTGATGGCACGATGGGATTGCGTGTGGCACTGACACCCTACAGCTGCCAGACAGGACGGATCGGGACGGACGTTGCGCTCGGCGCGATCAAAGCCGGCGAACGCTTTGTGGCTCTCAACGATGTCACCACGCGCGGCAATTGTGTCAGCAAACTCGGCAAGGTCATCACGGACAATGGAGGTCTGGTGGCAGGGTTGATGGTCTTTGCCCGCCGCGACACCGGCCAGTTTCCGCTGATGAATGAATTAATCGCACAGTATCCGTTCTACTACACGACGGACCTCGACATGCCTCAGTGGGAGCCCGCACACTGTCCTCTGTGCCGGGCACAGCAACCCTTGTTGTCATGGAAAGACATGCCGGCCTTGTAAGTCAGCGATTCGGAGGTTGTCATGGATGTTGCCGCCATCGCCAAAGAGATCAAGCGAGAGGATATGCTCCAGATGTACCACTACCTCAGGCTCACCCGAGCGCTTGAGGACAGGGTCACCGCACTCTACAGACAGGGGCGTATCGTCGGAGGAGTCTATACCAGTCATGGAATGGAAGCGATCGCCGTCGGATATGCTTCCGCGCTGGAGCGGGATGATGTCATCGCTCCGTATCACCGGGACATGGGAGCCTTCCTCATTCGGGGCTTCACGACCGGCGAGATTCTCGCCCAGTACCTTGGGAAGAGGACCGGGCCGACCAAAGGAAAAGACGGGAATGTGCACATGGGAGATCTCAGGCGAGGAGTCTTCGGATTCGTCAGTCATTTGGCAGACAACCTGCCGGTGGCAGCCGGTGCAGCTCTGGCATTCAAGATGAGAGGCGAATCTCGCGTGGTCTTTACGGGAACCGGTGATGGAGGATCCAGTAGGGGCGATTTTCACGAGGCGATGAATTTTGCGGCGGTACGGAAACTCCCCGTCGTCTTTTTCTGTAACAACAACCAATATGCATACTCGACGCCGCTTCGCCTGCAGATGGCGATCCCGAACGTCGTGGATCGAGCCAAGGCCTATGGGATCCCAGGCGAGATTGTGGACGGTAACGACGTGGCGGCGGTCTATCTGGCGGCAAAACGGGCGATTGCAATCGCCCGTGAGGGGAAAGGGCCGACCTTTCTCGAGTTCAAGACGATGCGGATGCACGGCCATTCCGAACATGATCCGGCCAAATACGTGCCACGTGAACTGTTGGAGGACTGGAAGAAGAAAGACCCGATCCTGAAAGCCGAGAGGCTGCTCGGAGAACTCGGCTATGGCGAGGAATCGTATTTCCAAAGAGTAGCCGAACGAGTAAAGAGCGAAGTCGAGGCCGGTGTGGAATTTGCGGAACAGAGTCCTCTGCCGGAAGGACCGGAAATGTTGGAAGGCGTGTTCGCGGATGGAGCTGACAGCTACTAACTGTCGATTTTCGGTCCAGAAGGAGCCTTATATGGTGACGACGGCTCAAATTACTGAGGAAGTCAGTTACTTGGAAGCGATTTCACAAGCCTTGGACGAGGAAATGGCGAGAGATGAGCGGGTGTTTTTGATGGGCGAAGACATCGGGACCTATGGTGGCGCCTTCAAGATCACCGAAGGGTTTCTCCAAAAATACGGTGAGTGGCGCGTGTTGGATACTCCGCTTGCCGAGTCCGGTTTTGTCGGCGCGGCCATTGGTGCGGCCATGATGGGTCTGCGTCCGGTGGTGGAGATGCAGTTTGCGGACTTCATTTCCTGCGCCTTCGACCAGATCACTGAGGTTGCGGCCAAGAATCATTACCGGTGGGGAGCTGCTGTGCCCATGGTTATCCGCGCGCCGTTCGGCGGCGGTGTTCACGGCGGACCGTTCCATTCTGAATGTCCGGAAGGCTGGTTCTTCCACTCCCCTGGACTCAAGCTGGTCGCCCCGTCGACACCGTACGACGCCAAAGGGTTACTCAAGGCAGCGATTCGCGACCCTAACCCGGTGATCTACTTCGAGCACAAATTTCTCTACCGCCGCATCAAGTCTGCCTTGCCTAAGGAAGACTTCATTGTGCCGCTCGGAAAGGCCGATGTGAAACGGGTTGGGAACGATATCTCGGTCATCACGTACGGAGCAATGGTGCACCTGGCGCTCGATGCCGCTCAGGCATTGACGAAGGAGGGGATTGACCTGGAAGTGGTCGACTTGCGCACATTGATCCCGCTCGACAAGGAAACGATCTATTCGTCCGTACGCAAGACCAGCAAAGTCATTCTTCTGCATGAGGATAACAAGACCGGTGGTATCGGAGCCGAAATCGCAGCACTGTTGGCTGAAGACTGTTTCGATTGCTTGGATGGGCCGATTGTGCGCATCGCGCCGCCGGATACGCCGGTGCCCTTTAGCCCGCCGTTGGAGGAGTTTTTCCTCCCGAAGGCAAGCGATATCGTCTCAGCAGCGCGGAAGCTGGCGGCATACTAAAAAGGACTGAGGACTGAGTTATGAGGACTGAACACCAAAGCTCCTCGCAGGTGCTCGATGCCCATCTCAGTCCTGAGCACTCATCACTCAACACGTGAGCATGGCTACCGAGATCATCATGCCGCAGCTTGGAGAGAGCATCGCCGAGGGAACGGTCGTGAAGTGGCTCGTTCCAATCGGAGGGACGATTCAGAAGGACGAGTCCCTCTTGGAAGTCGAGACTGAAAAGGTGACGTTGGAAATTCCCTCGCCTGCCACAGGCTTGTTGAATGAGGTCGTCGTGCACGAGGGTGAGACGGTTCCTGTCGGAACCTTGCTGGCCAGAATCGAGAATGCTCCGCCGTTGGAAGTGATCAATCGGGTCGGCGGGGTGGTCGTCCGTCCCATGGGACCGATTCCAGGGGGCGAACAACATCATTCCCCGGCGGTTCGGCAGCTGGCAAAGGAGCGCGGCATCGATCTTTCACAGGTGAAGGGGACCGGGGTCGGCGGTCGGGTAACCAAGAAGGATGTGCTCGACTATATCGTTCAGAGCGGTTCTCAGGTCAAAGTTGCCGCAGCGGGCGACGAGGGTTCCATGGGTGAAGAACTTCTCCCCTTCACGCAGATGCGCAAGACCATCGCCGATCGGATGGTCAAGAGCAAACAGACGTCGGCCCACGTCACCACCTTTTTCGAGGCTGATTTTTCGAGCGTCGCCAAATTCAGGCAAGGTCGAGACCTCACCTATCTTCCGTTCGTGATCCGTTCCGCGACGAGAGCCATTCGCGAGGTCCCAGTCGTGAATTCGTCATGGAGTGAGCAAGGCATCGTGGTGAAGAAGGATATTCACGTGGGGATCGCCACAGCGCTCGATGACGGGCTCTTGGTGCCGGTTATTCGGTATGCCGATCGAAAAGGACTGACGCAGCTGGCGAAAGAAATCGGTGATCTCGCCGAACGAGCCAGGTCCAAAAAGTTGAATCCTGAAGAGGTGCAGGGCGGGACGTTCACGATCACGAGCCATGGCGGGTTCGGCAGCTTGTTCAGCACCCCGATCATCCATCAGCCGCAAATCGCGATTCTGGGCATCGGCGCCATTCAGAAACGTGCCGTCGTCATTGACGATGCAATTGCCATTCGACCGACGGGCTATCTCAGCCTGTCCTTCGACCATCGGGTCATCGACGGTGCAACGGCGGATCAATTCATGGCAAAAGTGAAACATTATCTCGAACAGAGCCATTGGGAGCAGATCTTGTGAACTGGACATCACGTGCGGTGATCGTCAGTGCCCTGTGGACATCGATGGAGAGTTTTAGCTGCCGGTTCAGCCGGTCAGGGTAACGAGCGAAGGTGGTGGTTTCGTACCATGAAACTCGACGACATCACGATGATCGGCATTGTAGGAGCCGGCCAGATGGGTCGTGGCATTGGTCAGGTGTGTGCCACCGCCGGCTACAAAGTCTTGCTCGTGGACGTCGCCGAACCACCCTTAGCAGAGGCCATCTCCAAGATACGTGTCGGATTGGAACGTGCAGTTGCGCGAGGCAGCCTGACCGATCGCCGAGCAGGGGAGGTGCTGACACTCATTCACCCATCGGTGAAGCTCGACCGCTTGCGGGACGTACAGTTGGTCATCGAAGCGATTCCGGAAGATCTCACACTAAAGCGAGACCTCTTCGCCCAATTGAATCGAGTTTGCGTGCCTCAGACAGTGCTCGCGACCAATACCTCATCCATTGCAATCACGAAGTTAGGAGCCGCCTCCGGCCGGCCGGACCGTGTTGTGGGTTTGCATTTTATGAATCCCGCACCGGTGATGAGACTCGTGGAAGTTGTTCGGGGACTGGGAACAACCGAACAAACGACGCAACTTGTGCTCGACTTGGCAAAGCGCTTGGGGAAAACGTCGGTCTTGTCCAAAGATGTACCGGGATTCATCGTGAACCGCATCCTGATTCCCATGATCAATGAGGCAATTTTTGCGCTGGAGGAAGGCGTTGCATCTGTCGAGGACATTGATCTGGCGATGACGCTTGGTGCCAATCATCCCGTGGGGCCGCTTGCCCTTGCGGACCGCATCGGTTTGGATACAGTGTTGGCCATCTGTGATGTCTTGTTTCATGATCTGGGCGATCAAAAATTTCGACCTTGCCCCTTGCTCCGCCGGTATGTCGAAGCAGGGTGGCTTGGAAGGAAGAGCGGCCGCGGGTTCTACGTCTATGAAGGGAGTAACGAACAACAGACAGCCAGAAGCAGGTTCTGATCTTGAAACCTGGTTCCTCGCCACGATCCGGAGCAGATGATGCAAGAGCGTAAATCGAGATTCACCTCCCTCTCAGGGTTCGACACCAACCGGGTGTATAGCCATCACGATCTGAAGGACTGGTTGCCCGAGGAGGAACTTGGAGCACCGGGCGAGTTTCCGTACACGCGAGGCGTGTATCCGACCATGTATCGCGGCCGGCTCTGGACGATGCGGCAATTCGCAGGCTTCGGGTCGGCAGAAGACACGAATCGCCGGTTCAAATATCTCCTCCAGCATGGGCAAACTGGCCTGAGCGTGGCGTTCGACATGCCGACGTTGATGGGAATCGACGCAGATGACCCCCGCGCTCACGGCGAGATCGGTCATTGCGGTGTCGCGATCTCGTCGCTCGACGATATGGAGAGACTGTTCGACGGCATTCCGCTTGATCAAGTCACTACGTCGATGACGATCAACGGCCCGGCCGCTGTGATCTTTGCGATGTACCTCGCGGTTGCGGAGAAGCGCGGCATCGGCCTCGAGCGGTTGGACGGTACATTGCAGAACGATATTCTGAAAGAATACATCGCTCAGAAAGAGTGGCTCTTTCCGCCGGACCCTTCACTCCGCCTGATCACCGACACCATCACTTACTGTGCCGAGCATGTGCCCAAGTGGCACCCGGTCAGTATCAGCGGGTATCACATCCGGGAAGCCGGCTCGACAGCGGTGCAAGAGCTGGCCTTTACCCTCTACGATGGCTTAACTTATGTAGAGACGACGGTCAAAGCCGGTCTTCCGGTGGACCGGTTTGCTCCGCAGCTCTCGTTCTTTTTCAACGCCCACAACGACTTTTTTGAGGAGATCGCCAAGTTCCGCGCCGCCCGCCGACTGTGGGCTCGCGAAATGACGCGTCGGTATCGGCCCAGCGATCCCCGGTCGGCGCAGCTCCGGTGCCATGCGCAGACGGCCGGCTGTTCACTCACAGCGCAACAGCCCATGAACAACGTGGTCCGGACGACGATTCAGGCCCTCGCGGCTGTCATGGGTGGCACACAGTCCCTCCATACCAATTCGATGGACGAAACGCTCGCGTTGCCGACAGAAGAAGCGGTGAAACTCGCGCTGCGCACCCAGCAGATCATCGCGCAGGAGAGCGAGGTCACCAATACTGCAGATCCTCTCGGCGGCTCCTATTATGTCGAGACTCTTACTAATCGCCTCGAAGAGGCGGCGCTGGATTACTTTCGTCGGTTGGACGAGATGGGCGGCATGGTCAGGGCCATCGAGCGGGGCTTTCCCCAGCGCGAAATCCTCGACGCGGCGCAACGGTACCTACGTGAGGTGGAACGGAAGGAGCGAATCATCGTGGGATTCAACGAGTACGTGGAACCTGAGGCACGCCAGATTCCGATCCTCAGGATCGGACTGGAAGTCGAGAATGAACAGGTGGCGCGTCTTTCGGATCTGCGGAAGTCTCGCGACTCGTTCAGAATGGTCGGCGCCGTCGAGGCACTGCAGGAAGCGGCTTCGTGCGGTGAAAACGTCATGCCCTATCTCATCGAGGCGGTGAAGGCCAAGGCGACGTTAGGTGAAATTTGCCTGGCTTTGAAAGAAGTGTTGGGAATCTATCGGGATCCGGTGGTGTTGTGAGGGGCGGCGACGACCCGAATGCCTCCTGTGCTCGCGCGACGCGCACACAGGGTAGATCGGGTTATGATCCTAACGGGCGGTGCTCGTCGCATGCGCGCAGTGGGAGGCATCCCGGTCATCGCCGCCGAGGGTAGTGTTGGAGAGGATATGGCGCTCTGCTCGGTGCCTATTCCTCCCAGCTGAGCCGTTAGAGGGGAGAGGGAAGAAGGAAGGATAAGAGGCTGTTGGTGAGGTCTCATGAAACTCGGGGCGTTTGAGATTTATCCCGTGAGTGACGGTCGGTTTCGGCTGGATGGGGGGGCGATGTTTGGTGTGGTGCCGAAAGTCTTGTGGGAGAAATGTTGTCCTTCCGATGAATCGAACCGGATCTCCCTCAGTCTCACAGCTCTCTTAATCAGAGCGAACGGCAAGAACATCCTGGTTGATACGGGGCTGGGGCCTAAGGAAGACGAGAAGTTTCACCGTCTGTTCGCCGTCGAGCGAACGCCGACGATCCTTGAATCCTTGAAGAGGCTAGGCCTAGGGCCGGAGGACATCCATCTAGTGATCAACACGCATCTGCATTTCGACCATGCCGGCGGGAACACGATGCAAGAGAATGGATCCCTCGTGCCCACCTTTCCCAACGCCAAATATTTCATTCAGCATGGTGAGTTTGAAGATGCGGCTCGCGCCAATGAACGGACCAAGGCCAGCTACCGCCGCGATAACTTTACACCGATCGCCCAGGTGAACCAGTGGGAATTCGTGCACGGGGATACAGAATTACTGCCTGGTATCACCGCCGTGGTGACCGCCGGCCATACACGCTGTCATCAGAGCGTCAAGATCGAATCGGAAGGGCGGACCGCCTTTTTTCTAGGAGACCTGATTCCGACCGTATCGCATCTGCCGCTTCCCTACATCATGGGCTACGATCTCCTCCCCATCCAGACACTGGAGACGAAACGGTGGGTGTTGGATCGGGCGTTTGAAGAGCAATGGCTGCTGCTTTTCGAGCATGATCCCCTGGTTCAGGCTGGACATGTCAGGAAGGATCAGGAAGGCAAATATTTTCTTCGGGAGGTGGCGATATGGCAGTAGCGAGCCAGCCTCTTCGGATTTTGATCGGCAAAGTCGGCCTCGACGGGCATGATCGTGGCGTGAAGCTGATCGCTCGCGCATTACGAGATGCCGGGATGGAAGTCATCTATACCGGGTTGCATCAGACGCCGGAGCAGATCGTCAATACCGCGATCCAAGAGGATGTGGATGCGATCGGGTTGAGCATTCTTTCGGGAGCGCACAGGACGCTGTTCCGTCGCGTCCTCGAACTCCTCAAGGAACAGGATGCGGAAGACATCGCCTTGTTCGGCGGCGGCATCATCCCGGATGAGGATGTGCCCACGCTCACGGCGGCCGGCGTGAAGGCTCTGTTTAGGCCGGGAGCACCCATGGAGGAGATCGTGACGTTCGTGAAAGGGCTCAAACCACAGGGCTGAGGAACCATGCGTACGTTGACCACTTCAGTCGTTACCACCTCCGGCGAATTCGCGTCGAATCGTGCGCACTATGAAGGGCTGGTGGCCGACCTTCAGAAACACCTCGCGCTCGCTCGAGCCGGGGGATCTCCGGAGGCCATCGCGCTTCATCAACAACGAGGCAAACTGACCGCTCGTGAGCGGATTGCGAAGTTGCTCGATCCGGATGCGCCTTGGCTGGAACTCAGTCCCTTGGCGGCATCCGGGATGTACGACGACCAGGTCGCAGCTGCCGGCCTTATTACAGGAATCGGCTACGTGTCGGGGCGGCCCTGTGTCATCGCCGCCAACGATGCGACGGTCAAGGGCGGGACCTATTTCCCCGTGACGATCAAGAAACATCTTAGGGCTCAAGAGATCGCCTTGGACAATCGGCTGCCCGCGATTTACCTGGTGGATTCCGGCGGTGTGTTCCTGCCGATGCAAGCCGATGTCTTCGCCGACAAGGAGCATTTCGGACGGATCTTTTATAACCAGGCGCGCATGTCCGCTCTCGCGATTCCTCAAATTGCCGTCGTCATGGGGATGTGCACCGCAGGCGGTGCCTATGTGCCGGCCATGTGTGATGAAAACGTGATCGTCAACGGGACCGGCACCATTTATCTGGCGGGACCCCCGCTGGTCAAAGCGGCAACCGGCGAGGAGGTCACCGCCGAAGACCTTGGCGGGGCAGATCTCCATACAAGGTTTTCTGGTGTGAGCGATCACCTGGCCGCCGATGACCAAGAGGCGCTCGAGATCTGCCGGTCGATCGTCGAGACCTTGCCTCGACGACCGGCCCTTCGCAGACCGGTTGCGATCGAAGAGCCTCATTACCCGGCTTCTGAATTGTATGGATTGATTCCGAACAATCCACGTCAGACTTTCGACGCCGGTGAAGTCATTGCCCGCTTAGTGGACGGCAGCTGCTTTCATGAGTTTAAGGCCCGTTACGGCAGGACGCTTCTCTGTGGCTTTGCCCGTTGGATGGGACACCAAGTCGGCATCGTCGCGAATAACGGCGTGTTTTTTTCCGAAGCTGCATTGAAAGGCGCGCACTTTGTGCAACTCTGCGCCCAGCGACGACTACCGCTCGTATTTCTGCAAAACATTACCGGATTCATGGTTGGGAAGGAGTATGAGGCGCGAGGAATCATCAAGGACGGAGCCAAGCTGGTGCAAGCGGTGGCGACCGCCGAGGTTCCGAAGTTCACCATCATTATCGGCGCCTCTCATGGCGCCGGTAACTACGCCATGTGCGGGCGCGCGTACGCTCCGCGCTTTCTCTTTCTCTGGCCCAATGCCCGGACTTCAGTGATGGGGGCGCAACAGGCGGCCCAGGTTCTCCTGACGGTGAAACAGCAGCAGCGAGTCCGCGACAAAGGGTCCATGTCGGAAGACGAGCGGCGAAAGATCACGGATTCTATACGAGCCCAGTATGATCTGGAGTGCAGTCCCTATTTCAGCACCGCTCGACTCTGGGATGATGGGATCATCGATCCAGTGGATACAAGGAAAATTCTCGGTCTGTGTCTGGACGTCGCGATGACGCCGCCGGTCCGCCCGTCGCACTTCCCCGTTTTTCGCATGTGAGACCAGGATGAAGCATCCTACGTCGATCCTCGTTGACTTGTACGAAGGCGGTGCAAGGGTGACCTTGAATCGGCCCGATCGACGAAATGCGTTCGATGCCCGTATGGTGGCCGAGATCTGCAAGGCCTTCGAGACATTGGGACAGGACCATTCAGTGCGTGCAATCGTCCTAACCGGTAGTGGTCCGACATTTTGTGCAGGTGCAGACCTCGCCTGGATGGGGACGGACCGAATCGTGTCCGCACCGGAAGCGCAGCAGGACGCAGAGCGATTGCTCGCGATGTTCCGGACCATCGATGATTGTCCCTGTCCGGTGATCGGATGCGTTCAGGGGGCTGCATATGGCGGAGGAATCGGGTTACTCGCGGCGTGCGACATCACTGTGGCTGCCGCCTCCGCGACCTTCGCATTCAGCGAGGTGCGTCTGGGATTGGTCCCGGCCGTCATCGCGCCTTTCGTTCTTGCGAAGACCGGGGGCTCGTTCGTGCGACGATTCTGTTTGACCGGCGAGTCGTTTTCCGCAAGGACTGCTCAAGCAGCCGGGTTGATTCATGATGTGGTTGAGTCGGCGGCCCTTGACGCCCATGTCGCAGCATTGGCTGAACAGATTACCCGTCTCGCTCCGCAGGCCGTACGGGATACGAAGGCGCTGTTTTACCGGCTTCACCATCTGTCCCATGAGGAGCGTTGGCAGACTTGTATCGAAGGGAACGTTCGGGCTCGGCGCTCATCTGAAGCGCAGGAAGGGCTTCGCGCCTTTCGCGAACGCAGAACACCCAATTGGGTTACGTCAACAGGCGGAGAGTAAAAGGTGTTGCTGTGGAACGTCGCATGATGGCCGACAGCAACGGACCAAGACAGAGTTCTTCTGTGATCCGGATCGTCGAGGTTGGCCCTCGCGATGGGCTTCAGAATGAGTCGGACATCGTCTCCACTGAGGTCAAGGTAGCATTTATCAACGCCTTGTCCAAAAGCGGTGTGGCGGAGATCGAAGCGGGATCGTTTGTGTCGCCTCGTGTCATTCCGCAACTGGCGGATTCCGATGAGGTGTTCCGGAGGATTGATCGGCGGCCCGGCGTGATCTACTCGGCGCTGGTGCCGAACGAACGAGGATTGGAACGGGCAAGGGCAGCGGGCGTGAACAAGATCGCCGTCTTTACGGCGGCCTCCGACACGTTCACCCGGCGGAACATCAACTGTACGATTGACGAGTCGATCGAGCGGTTCAGGCCGGTGCTATACGGCGCGAAACGTGACGGCATGGTCGTCCGGGGGTACATCTCTACCGTGACCCATTGTCCCTTTGAGGGTGCCGTCCAGCCGTCGAAGGTTCTGGATGTGGTGCGACAACTACTTGATCTCGGAGTCGACGAAATTTCCCTCGGGGACACTGTTGGAAAAGCCGCTCCCCGCGACATCCGGAGGCTGTTGGATGAAATATTGCCGCGCGCCGAGCCTAGCCGACTCTCACTTCACGTTCACGACACCTGCGGCCTGGCCGTGGCCAATGTCCTGACCGCCTGGGCGGAGTACGGCATTGAGACGTTCGACACGGCTGCCGGAGGACTCGGAGGCTGTCCGTACGCGCCAGGGGCGTCGGGAAACGTTGCGACGGAAGACGTGGTCTATGCCCTGAAAGCATCCGGTGCTTTGCTTGCCGTGGATGAACGGAAGGTCATTGCGGCGGCAAGCGAGATCGGTAAGGTTCTGAACCGCCGACTATCGTCGCGCCTATCGCAGGTACGGACAGAACGAACTGCATATGAGGGGGCCGCATGAGTCCTGCCGGCCCGCACCTGTTCATGCGTGACATCGAAGGTATGGCGACCTTGGCCGAACAGGTCAAGAGTGGAAATGTTCGTGCCGTTTCGCGGCTGATCACCCTATTGGAGAACCATCGGGACAACAGACAAGCGCTACATCTCCTCAACGGCACCTCGCGAGGGGCGACGGTCATTGGAGTTACGGGGTATCCCGGAGCTGGGAAGAGCACAGTGGTCAATCGCTTAGTGAGCTGCTATCGACGGCAAGGTTTGAAAGTGGGGGTGTTGGCGGTCGATATCAGTAGCCCTGTCACAGGCGGTGCTCTGTTGGGTGACCGTATCAGAATGCAGGAGCATGCGCTGGATCACGGGGTGTATATAAGAAGCATGGCTACTCGCGGATATCATGGAGGGCTTGCCCAAGCGACCGGCGATGCAGCGCTGGTATTGGAAACAGCCGGATATGAGGTGATCCTGATTGAGACCATCGGGGTCGGCCAGAATGAAATCGACATCGTCGATCTTGCGCATGTCGTTGTGGCAGTGGTGGCGCCGGGACTGGGCGACGAGGTTCAAGCGATGAAGGCTGGATTGTTGGAAGTCGCACACATCGTCGTCGTCAACAAGGGAGACCTTTCCGGCGCTGATAACACGTTACGAGATCTGCGTGAATGGTGCCCGAATGTGTTGCGCACGGTCGCGACGACAGGCGAGGGGATTTCTGAGCTTGCTGCCGCAATCCTGGCGCATCGACCATCCAGCGGTGTGAGCTCCGTCAGTGAAGTCCGAAATCGCTGACCAGGCTCACGTGAACGGTTGCGCAGCGATGTATGCAGCATCCAAGATTGTTCGGTCGCTTGCGTCACCCCTGACACACAAGAAGCCGTGCAGGCATTCTTGGAAAAGCGGCAGTCGAAATTGACTGAAACAGAAGCATGAGCTCGTGGAGAGTCGACCGTGAGGGGTGACGAGATGGCATAGTTCGTAAAGAGGCAGGCAATGCTCGCGGATCGCTTCGCTCGATATGGCAGGTCTTTGCGCTACAGTGATTTGCCGGACGCTGTTGTGCACGAAGTCAAACGACGCATGCTCGACAGCCTTGGCTGCGCACTTGGGGCGTGGAATGCACCGCCATGCCGGGTCGCCCGCCTGATTGCCCAGGCCGCCAAGGTGCCGCAGGGTGCCACCCTGTGGGGCACCGGCCATAAAACTCTACCCGATCTCGCGACCTTCGCCAACGGCGGGCTGGTCCGGTATCTGGATTTCAACGATACCTATCTTTCGAAAGAGCCGGCGCACCCTTCCGATAATATTCCAGCCATTCTTTCGGTCGGCGAGGCAATGCATGCGTCCGGTACGCGTACCATCGAAGCCGTCGTGCTCGCCTATGAAATCCAGTGCCGTCTCTGTGACGCTTCGGCGCTACGTCCTCGCGGCTGGGACCACGTGACGTACGGCCCCTTTTCTTCTGCCCTCGGTGCCGCCAAGCTCATGAAACTTTCCAACGAACAGACGGTGCAGGCAATCAATCTGGCCGGCATTGCGAATATGGCTCTTCGGCAGACGCGGGTCGGAGATCTGTCCATGTGGAAAGCCTGCGCCTTCTCGAATGCCGCCCGGAACGGTGTGTTCGCCGCTATGCTGGCACGGGCGGGTATGACAGGGCCATCGCCTATCTTCGAAGGAGAAAAGGGCTTCATGAAGCTGGTTTCGGGATCACTGGAGTTGGCGCCATTCGCTCTCGAAACGGGGACAGACACCACACGCAGACGTGGGGAAGGGTGTCAGCCCCCGTTTAAGATCCTAGACACCTATATCAAACATTATCCAGTCGAGTATCACGCGCAGACGGCGGTCGAAGCAGCGTTGGCACTTCGCGACAAAGTGACGGAAGCAGAAGGAGTTCGTGCGATCGATCATGTAACAGATGTTGAGATCGGGAGTTATGACGTGGCCATCGAAATTATCGGGCGCGATCCTGAAAAATGGGAACCGGCCACGAGGGAGACGGCCGACCACAGCTTCCCCTATTGCGTGGCAGCGGCATTGCTCCACGGTCCTGTGACGTTGCAGTCGTTCGGCCAGAAACGATTGCGGGATCCGGCCCTGCGGAATCTGATGAAGCAGGTCCGTGTCGTGCAGCAGCCGGAATTCGTGGGACGGTATCCGAGGACCATGCCGACTAGGATTACGGTCAAGACAGAAGCGGGGAAAACCTACATGAGTCAAGTCGATGTGCCGGTAGGACATCCAGGCAATCCGATGTCGGACCAGGATCTGGAAGCAAAGTTTCGCCGGTTGGCCGTCGGACGGTTGAATCGCTCTCGCATCGACCGGCTCATCGAATTCGTGTGGAACATTGATCGGGTCAAAGACATCAGTACGCTCATGCCGATGTTGAACGTGAAAGGCGGAGGTTGAGTGTAAGGCTTAGGAGAAGCCTGACGACGATGGTGGAGCGAAAGCGGTCGCCGAAGACATCTCGCTTGCGCGAGTTGTTGGCTACTCGTACCCTCGCCATTCCCGGAGCGTTTAATGCGTTGGTGGCGATGCAGATCGAACGAGCCGGCTATGAGATCGCGTATGTCTCAGGCGCTGCCATATCTGCTTGCCGCGGAATGCCGGACATCGGCCTGTTGACGCTTAGTGATATGGCGTCGGAGGCGGGAAGGATCGCCCGTTCGGTCTCGATTCCGACCATTGTGGATGCGGACACAGGATATGGCGGTCCGCTATCCATCGCCGAGGCGGTGTGGGCTTTCGAGGAGAGTGATCTCGCCGGGATGCAGATTGAAGATCAAGAAACGGCCAAGAAGTGCGGCCATCTTTCTGGGAAAAGTTTGGTGCCTGTGGAAGAAATGACAGCCAAAATCAAGGCGGCCGTCCATGCCAAACGAGATCCAGATTTCGTGATTATTGCGCGCACCGATGCCCGCAGCGTGGAGGGACTTGAGGCGGCCGTTCAACGTGGTGCGACTTACGCGGAAGCTGGGGCAGACGCGCTGTTTCCTGAGGCGCTGGAGTCAGCCGAAGAGTTCCAGACCTTCGCCCGCGAAATCAAGGAGAGGGGAGTTGCAGTTCCACTGATCGCCAATATGACGGAGTTCGGGAAAACACCTCTGTTGAGCGTCGCAGAATTTGAGAGGTTAGGGTATCGCGGGGTGCTCTTTCCTGTTACGGGGTTACGGACGGCCTTGCAATCCGTCGAGGGGCTGTTGGCCGAGCTGAAGCTGTCCGGGTCTCAGCAGGCGTGGCTCCGTCGCATGATGACAAGACGAGAACTGTACAGTCTGCTTCGGTACACCGATCCCGGAGAGCATCGGGGAGGAGGGGCATATGAGCATCGCAATGAAGGGGTCGATCGAGAATGAGGTGAAAAGTCGTCCTGCCTATAGCCCCGGCCTTGAAGGTGTGATCGCCGGAGAATCGGCTCTCTGCCTTGTCGACGAAGGGGAAGCCGGCCTTCTCTATCGTGGTTACCCGATCCGTGATTTAGCGGAGTACGGCACGTTTGAGGAAGTCGCCTATCTGCTGCTGTTCGGTCATCTGCCGAGTCAGCAGGAGTTAGCAGACTTCTCAGCGCAACTCATCCATCAGGCTGTCCTTCCTCATCCCTTCGAAGTGTTCCTTGGTGCCGTGCCTTCCGACTCACATCCGATGGATATGGTCCGAACGGGCGTTTCTCTGCTGGGCATGGTCGATCCGGAGGCAGCCGACAACTCGCATGATGCCAACGTTCGGAAATCGATCCGACTGCTGGCGCAAATCCCGTTGATGATTGCGACCTTCTATCGTTTCGTGAATCGCAAACCTCTGGTGCGACCGCAAGGTGGTCTGACCTTTGGGGAGAATCTCTTGTACCTCCTCACCGACCGGAGGGGAAGCGATGAAGCGAAAGCCATGGCACGAGTTCTCGACGTCTCCCTCACACTGTACGCCGAGCATGAATTCAATGCGTCCACGTTCGCCGCCAGGGTGACTGCGTCGACGATGACGGATCTGCATTCTGCCGTTACGTCGGCGATCGGAACGCTTAAGGGACCGCTCCATGGCGGGGCCAACGAGGCGGTGGCCGAGATGTTTCTCCGTATCGGCAGCCATGAACAGGCGGAAGCATGGGTACGGGAGGCTCTCCGGCAGAAACAGCGGATCATGGGTTTCGGTCACCGTGTGCTCAAGAAGGGAGACAGCCGTTCAGCCATCATTCAACGGCAGGCTGAATCGTTGAGCCGGATCTGCGGCGATCGCCGATGGTACGAGATTGCGACCGCCGTCGATCACGTCATAGAACAGGAAAAAGGTCTCCGTCCCAACCTGGATTTCTACACCGCGGTCGCCTATCTTTTGATGGGAATCCCTAGCACGCTGTACACAACGGTGTTCATCTGTTCCCGCATCACCGGATGGTGCGCCCATGTCATCGAACAACAGGACCACAATCGGTTGATGAGGCCCCGGGCTCTCTATACAGGGCCGTCGAGGAGGGAATATGTCCCCCTTGATCGTCGTACCTGAGCACATCACGCAGGCGCGAAAGGTCGAAGGACTCTGTCCTCTGCTCCCATGGAACTCGTTCGCTGACTTCTTCAAATCCCGCGTCTACGATCGCGCCCTCGTCAATCGGCCATGCTTGACCTATTGCGACGATGATAGGTCTGTTCGCTATACCTACAGCTATGCGGAATTCGGAACGGTAGTCCAACTGGCCGCGGCGTTCCTTCATGACCATGTGGGGGTACGACGGGGGGATCGGATGGCGACGATCCTCTTCAATCACGACGTCACCGTGGTGCTGTACTTTGCGGCGTGGATCCTGGGGATCACGATTGTTCCGATCAACGTCGAAGAATCTGCGGAGAAGAAACGTTATATTCTGCAACATTCCGAGGCATCGGCCGCCTGTTGCTGGCACTCCTATCTTGATGAGGTAAAAGACCTTCAGCGAGATCTTCCGGCTTTGCGCCATGTGATTGCGGTGAATGACGAAGGCTTCGTGGAAGGACCGAAGCATAGGACAGGTGCTATGGTGGGATTCTCCTCCCACCTAGACGCAGCATTCCACAGTCCCAGACTCGATGACGAAGCGCTCATCGTCTACACATCCGGGACGACCGGTCCGCCCAAAGGTGTGATCCTTACCGTGGAGAATTTGCTCCTTGATGCCGACGCGATCACCGACTGGCATCGGTTCGGAACAGACGACCGCTTGATGTGCGTGCTCCCGATTCATCACGTGAACGGGACGGTCGTCACGCTGATCACGCCGTTTTACTGTAGAGGCGGTGCCGTCCTGAATCGCAAATTCAAAAGCGCCATGTTCTGGCGAAGATTGCACGAGGAGGCCGTGACCTGCGTGAGCGTCGTGCCGACGATCCTGGAATTTCTCCTTGATGCGAACGAAGATCTAACGGCATACAAGCTGGAAGGTTTCAGTGGACTTATCTGCGGCGCGGGCCCCTTGCTTAGGGACACCGCGACACGGTTCGAAGCCCGATTTGGATTTCCGATTCGCCATGGCTACGGCTTATCCGAAACAACTTGCTACTCCTGCTTTCTGCCGAATGACCTCTCACGTGATGAGCATCGCCATTGGATCGGAGATTACGAGTTCCCCTCCATCGGAGTTCCGCTGCGACACAATCGGATGGCGATCGTGGACAGCGAGGGGCATCAGTTGCCGGAGATGGCAAGGGGAGAAATTTGCATCCGCGGTGGGACCGTATGTGCCGGCTACTTCAAGCGGGACGACGCCAATGAGGCTGCGTTCCAATGGGGGTGGTTCCGTTCCGGAGACGAGGGATTCTATGTCCGCGACCAGCTCGGTCGGCCGTTTTTCTTCATTTCAGGTCGGCTCAAGGAATTGATTATTCGAGGCGGTGTCAATATTGCTCCGCTCGAAATCGACGAGGTGTTGAGGACTCATCCCCTCGTCCGGTTCGCGATGGCCGTTTCATTCGAGCATCGCTACTATGGGGAAGAGATTGCCGCCTATGTGGTACCGCGAGACGATGTCTCTCCGCCCACAGAAGCCGAATTACTCACGCACTGCCGTCGACGGCTCCCTTTCTCGAAATGTCCCAAGGTTATCCGCTTTGGAGAAGGAGTCCCCTATACCTCGACCGGTAAACCCAAGCGTTTGGAGTTGAAAGCCTCCCTTGCTTCCGATTTGGCAGCCTACCGCGATCGTCAATTCAAGGATACAGAGTCGGTATAGAATGGAGAGGCGAATCACCAGCCAACAGACGCAACCGGTGGTGCTGATCAAAAGAGCGGGGGTTGTGGGCCCCATTGCAAGCCAGCGAGGTCAGGGTCTTCGCCTTCTTGCGTCGGCCGATTGAGCTTGGCGGCCTTCCGCAGTGCACGGCGCTCTTCTTTGTCACGTTGTTTCTGCAGACGTGCCTTCTCGCGGTCCCGCTTTGCGGCTGTGGTTTTGCCTGTTCCTCCGATGATGTCCTCCTTTCTGGTACGGCGCGCCTATGTAAGGCCTACTACGAGGCGGCACCACGCTTGCCGGTAGCCACTGACGCCTTGAGTCCCGGCTTGGGGCGTCCAGCCTTTGCATGAGAACGGGAGAGCGTATCTGAGCTTAGGCCTTGTTTTGCGGCTGAGATGATCTGGCGACGAATATCGTCGATCGACATTGTCGCCGACGTCCGTTCTGGGTCCTGTAGTCCGAGCAGATCCCAGCGGACCTTTGTTCTACGTATGGCTCGCTTTCGTCGGTGCGAAGCTTTGGTTCCCCATGATGTCTTCATCGCGTTTACACCTTCAAGGGTTGAACGTTACGAAATGGGCGGCGGATGTCCGCCTTGCAATCATCGCGACTTGTCGAGTGACGGAGACACTTTGTTCCCAGCAGTCACGAACCGATCTTCTGGAAAGACTGCCCGGAGCCGGTCGGTGACGGACCGACGATACAGTTCTGGTTCGCGAGCGAGCAGAACCAACTTGTTGTTGTCGAGCAGAATATTGAGGTGATCCTCCGAGACGAGTAACCGCGTGCTATCCCCTACATTCACGCGATACAGCGTTTTCCCGTCAGGATTACGCTCTGAGCCGGAGACCATCTCCGTCAAGCCATCGATGACACCTTCATAGGCTTCCGAGCGATGACGCACTCTCGTGCCGTTTGGGATGCGGACCCAACGCTCAACGGGTGTCGGTCGATTCATCTTGGCGGTACTCATGGACATTCACTCCGCGTGTGGTCGCTCATCTGTTTGTCTCCTTGACTCGATGACACAGGCTTACCGGATACGGTGCACGTCCAGCCCGCACCAGCCTCCCTTGCCCGAAGTAGCGGTCGAGAGACACCGCGAAGTCGATCTCAGGGTCTCCGTCACCTGCACGGATGGCTGATGCACAAAGGCTGTCCGACGAACTCACCGCAGACTGATCAATACAATCGCGCAGGAGCAAAACGGAGAGGGAAAAGCGCGAGGATCAGAATTCGTGAGGTTCAGTGTACCATATGGGATTGTGGATTGCGAACGAAGAAAGCTGTGCCGCGAAAAGCTAACGCTTGATCACATCGTTCACGTGCAGCCGGAGCCGTGGGCGGACGACTCCGGCTGGCATTCCCGTCCTTCCGACAGACACTCACTCACTTCATCACCGCACTCAGCCAGCGGCATCTGCTAGGGATCGATCATCCCATGAAACCGCCGGACAGGAGTGCAAAGACGACGATCCCGATAAAAAATGCTGCATACAAGAATGCCCATGATGGCTCGGACTTTAACTCATCCTTTACATCCTTCATGTGTATCGCGTGCATAATCTGTTCACCTCCTTACTTGAAACCTGAAGTCTTCCGGTTGATTAAGGGTGTCTGGACCGTCCTCGATGTTTAAAAATATATTAAGATGCGGACTGCCCCTTCGACATCGCCTAGAAGGTTGAATTACAATCTACACCGATTGGATGAGAGTAAGCGCATGAACAGGCGGATCAGTGAGCCTTGAGGTAGGTGAGAATGGCCTCGACGCGTCCCTCGACGGAGAGCTTCTGATAGATGTGATGGAGATGCGTCTTTACTGTATCGACCGACAGGCACAACTGGTCGGCAATTTCCTTGTTGCTCCGACCGGCAGACGTGCAAGCCAAGATCTCTCGTTCACGGTCAGTCAGACTGGAAAGCAGAATGTTGTTGCCCTCATGAATGTGCCGCACCGCGCCGGGAACGGTGCGCGCGAAGTGCTCAGGCATGACCGGTGACAAGACGTGTTCTCCTCTCGCAGTTGCCCTGATGATTCGCAGGAAGTCCGTACAATCGGTGTCCTTCAGGAGGTAGCCGAAGGCCCCAGCCTGCATGGCTGCGACAATCCTGTTATCCTCGTCGTACCGGGCCAATAGCAAAACTCGCGTGTTGGGGAGGTGCTTGTGAACGAGTTTCGTGACCGATTCCACGTCGAGATCAGGCATATCCACGTCTAGTAGGGCAATGTCGGGCCTGTGTTCTATCGCCAGTCGATAGGCCTCGTGTCCATCCGTTGCTTCCACCACTGCAGCGATATCTCGTTCCCGTTCCAGAAGTACCCGCAGGCTTTGCCTGAACAGCCGTTGGGCCTCGACGATGAGCAGTCGGATGGACTTGGGTTGTATTTTGTGATCGGTTCGATGGGCTGGGCTTCTCATGTTCGTGACTTCACCGGCGCCCGACGGCTGGCTTCCTGATTCTGCCAGGCACCGGTATAACCGTTCACGCGCGTCCTACGCCGCCATGCGAAACGTCCAGCGGTCTGTGTCCTGTCTCAGCTGAGTGAGCGTTTCGCCTCTCTGCTCTGCGCCGCCATGACAAGTCCTCCAAAGAGAATTACGCACATCCCGACGCCTAAGATGACATCGATGGTGTTATAGGATACGACATCCCCGCCTCCATACTACATCGGACAATCGGATGTGAGGCGACAAGCCACACCGAAAGAAGTTCGCCGAACTCACGAGCCCGATGACATCCTTCCAAGGCAACGCAGTGAGATAATTGTTCAGAGATACAAGAGAGCAGGGGCCACACTTGCCGTGTACAATCGGTCGGTGCGGTATTCCCACGACGAACATGACCACCACCCCCTGGAAGATGAGGCGGTATCGACAATTCAATCTACGCCTCACGGATAGGACGATCAAGTGGGCACTCGTGGTGTCCAAGAATCAGGAAATAGTTGGCCGGAACATGCTGAGGCGCTAGCATAGGCCCATGTTCCGAACAGTCCTGCTTGTCACAACAATAACGTCTACATGGTTGATGGTCTGGCCGACGTTGGCTGCAACCGACGTTATCGCACGGGTGCTCATCGTTCACGAGGGAGATCACCTGACAATCCACCATCAAGGCCGAAGGGACATGATTTATCTTCGTGATGTGGATTGCCCTGAGCTGAAACAACCCTATGGGAAACAGGCGAAGCATGCGACGGCTGCCTACATCGCTAACCGCGAAGTGATCGTACGAGACTTGAAACGAGATCGACAGGGCCGGATGACCGCCGACATTCTCCTGCCGGATGGGCGACAGATCGCCCATGAATTGATCAAAGAGGGGCTTGCCTGGGTGCAGCCGGGAGGGTCCGACGATCAAGCTCTGAAAGATATGGAAGAACTGGCTAGGGCCGGAGGGATGGGCCTGTGGGCTGATTCCAATCCTGTCCCTCCCTGGAAGTGGAGATCCACCAAGCCTGCTCGCCACAACTAGAGGGCTCTGCTGCTCATGCAATTTAGTTAAGTAGACGAACAATATTGAAGGGTTCCCAAAATCGTTTCCTTGGATGGAGGGATTGGCGTGAGAATTCACATCCACATCTTCTGTGGATAACCTTGTGAACAAGTCCTTTGATCAGAGAAGGACGGTGCGAATGACGTGCGTATTCATCGACTCGCCTATTTTTTAGGCATCCGCCTCATACGGGAAGAACCACAAGTAATAGTGGTGTCGATATACGTTCCTTCCTTTCTTGCATATTCCTAGGACGAGTACGTAACACGACCAATTAGCCCCTACTGGGGCCCTTGTCGTTCCCACCATTCGGATCGTTATCCACAGGTCCAAGACTTTTCTGTGGATGATCGTTCCTGCACCAGGAGCGTGGTTTCGTATCTGTCAAGGGGTTTGAACAAGAAAAAACGGCTCCATCGAATAGCGAAAAAGGTTTAGTACCGATTTCTCAACGTCAGAGCCAAATGGTCGGCTCCCGCCCCTGCTGATCGGTATACCTATGAATCAGCGCGCCATGGGCTGCTTCGCCATATCGGTCTGTGTAACGAGTGGACCTTCCCTTCGTCGATCAGCCCCTTGCTGCCGACTTCGAAGTAGATAGAAGTAGATATCTGTATGGATAATGTCCGGTATCGATACCACCGACGTTGTGACTTGGGTGGGGTGGGTGGTTGAAGTTTCTACTCGGCTTATGCCAGCGGTGTTTTTCAGCAGATCCTGGACGTTGACGTTCTTGATCCTGTCCATGACAGGAGTAACTTCGCCTTGATCGCTGGACTGGCTGCAGAGCCACGCTGTGCCGAGTAGTCCTCCGAGGAAAAGGACGACAGCACCAAGGACGATGAACTTCTTTCGTACTGCTCTGCAGCCCCACTGACGAGGTGATGTTCCATGATGAAACCTGTGACGAACCCTGTTGCATGATGGCAATGCTCCTTGTTGGTTAAGCGATCAACTCAATTCCTCAGCGTTCCAACCCAAAACTCATATCTGGTTTTACACAACCACCTGCTTTCGGTTGTCTTGCTGTGCGCCGACGGAGGAGTGCTTGAGCAACCTGAGTGCCGGTTGAATAAGAATGTGAAAGTGAGAAAGTTGTGAAGTAAATTGAAGAGTTCAGAAGTGAGGGCACACCAGAGAAAGATGTGGGGACACGATGCCCATCACGCCGTGCGGGGATGACCCCGCATCCAGGAGTGTTGAAACTGGCCGCCTGCTTCATTCTTACAGCGCTCAGAGGCTCAACGTACCGAAAGACGTACACCTGCGCCTCCTCGCTTGCTGCGGCTTTGCAGGACGACCAGTTTGAACATCCTGAGGAGCAGGGGAAGCTCGGACGG
Organism: Nitrospira sp. LK70; assembly: GCA_011090425.1. GTDB lineage: Bacteria > Nitrospirota > Nitrospiria > Nitrospirales > Nitrospiraceae > Nitrospira_D. The sequence continues at coordinate 24,085 of PHGD01000014.1, forward strand.
GTTATCGAGGGGGCGTTCGCTCGACGGGTGTAATAGAGGACCAAGGCACGCCATCTCTTCTGAGACCGTCGTCCCAACGCTTCCGTGCCTGCCCGTCTTTTGGGGATGGACATTGAAAATAGGTGGCGCGTTGATTTCCGCCGATGCAGCGTGATGACAAAAAGCACCGACTTGCCTATACTTTCCGGGTGAAAACGTTCCGGTGGAATCCTCGGAAGAACGAAATGCTCAAAGCATGCTGGGGCCTTTCCTTCGAGGAGATCGTGCTGGCTATCGAGAGCGGTGGGTTATTGGATGTTGTGGAACATCCCAATTCCACTCGTTATCCAAATCAGGGTGTCTTTGTCGTGGCCATGAGTTCCTATGTGTATCTCGTGCCGCATGTAGAGGAAACGGAGTACGTGTTTCTGAAAACGATTATCCGTAGTCGCAAAGCCACGCGAGAGTATGGAATGAGGGGAAAGCTATGAGAACGCTTGATCGCTATGAGAAACAAATTCTATCGGCTTTCGAAGCCGGGAAGCTGAAATCGACGGTGAGATCGGATGCGGCTTTGCGTCGATATCGTGAGTATGCTCGTGCAACTCTCAGCAAAAACCAGCGGGTCAATATTAGATTATCCACACCCGACCTTTCTGAAATCCGGGCACGTGCCGCAGAGGAAGGTATTCCCTATCAAACGCTCATCGCGAGTGTCTTGCATAAGTTTGTGGCAGGCCGCTTCATTGAAAAGTCATCACGGCTGACTGCGCGCGCAACTGGACGGGGCAAGAAACGCCGCGCCGCGTAATGCAGGGGGCGTTAAGCAAGGTGGATGAGATTCACCTCGCGGCTCGGTACTGAGGCGTTTGACGGGGGTAAGGTCAAAAACTGACCCGGGTTTTCAGTACATCTCTGCCCAGGAAGGGGAGCTCATTCGACAAGCCACAGAGCAGGGTCGAAGAATATCTAAGGGGTCGGGTACCTTTGTATTCATTTGGTTGGATGAGATGTTGAACCTCTCAACGCACGTGTGTCTAAGCGCCTGTCTCCACCGCGAGGTTGCAGGACGATACAGACTGCACGAGACCTGAAAGAAGGTGTTATGACAGGGGGGCCTCTGATGACGCGCCCACGAAGTAGAGGTGCTTCTCTCCGGTGAGATGCTGCGGCTGGACGATGTATTCGCCTGTCATCGAGGGAATCCAGATGGATTTTGCTACCTCCATGTTCCCCCCGGTTATCGCCCAAGCGAGGCTGCCCACAATGCCTCCGCCGATCGCATAGGCCATTTTCGCGGCGCCATAGGGAATCGTGAGAGCCCAACAGGATGCTTGGAGCCCGGCTGCCTTGGGGCTGGACAAATTCGACGAGTTGGACGGGCCCGATGACGGAGGACTCATCTCGGAGATGTCTTCACCATGAGCTAGTACAGATTCTCCTGTCACGACCAGTAGTGTGCAGAGGATAGCTCCTACAAGGAGCACCAGCCTGTCCTGCACCCGCAAAAAGCGATTTGTGTTCATGCCTGTTTTCCAGGGGTGAGAGCTCTCCAACATGCGAGTCCCGTGCGAGTGCTCGTTTACGGAGGCCTAGATTGTTCTTTAGTTATTCAGACAGTTTCTCTCAATGTCTCGCATCTGGCAAAGACCCCGGGGGAGATCAATAAGAACTTCGCTTTCGGCAAGACAGTTTCTCTAGAGGTTGCTCGATGACACCGGATAAGCAGCCACTCGATGAAACCAGAAGGTTGGTTTATGGCTCATCTTTGGAGGACTCCTCGCTCTGTTTGAGCCAGAGTTCAAGAAGTCTTGTCTCGCGTTCAGACTGGGAAATGTGCTCCAGCGCGAATGCGCCCGTCAAGCGATCTTCATAAAAAGCCCGTTGCTTCGCATAGGTTTTTTTAAAGGCTTCCGTCTTAAGGGTCTTCCAGTCAGCATCGGATATGCCGGCATGGGCGCGCAAGAGGTTGATCTCGATGGCTTGGAAAGCAAATACTTTAGCCAAAACCTTAATGACGGTTGCATTTGTCATGAATCGGGGAACTTTATCAGCCATGACTCATCGTTTCAGTTAGGCCAAGGCACACACAACTGTACCCGGGCCGTTCTCAGCATCCTAAAGCGGCACGAAATCTCGAAGTGAACTCGAAGTGAAAAGGATCAGTTCCGCACGCCGCTCCACACTTTTGCCGGATCGATAGGCTTGTCAGGGTTCAGGGCCTTCGCCTTTTCAAGCAGGACATCGGTCCCCTCCGGATAAGCCGGATCAGAAATACAACAATTATCGACCGGACAGACTGCCGCACATTGGGGTTCGTCAAAATGACCGACACACTCAGTACACCGATCATGAGTAATCACGTAAATATTGTCCCCCACTCCCTGACCGTCGCCCACATGATTCCCCTTCGACTCCGCATCACTGCGAGTTTCAAAGATGGCCTCGTTCGGACATTCCGGCAGGCAAGCGCCACAGTTGATACACTCTTCGGTAATCAGCAGTGCCATGATTTTGGCCTCCTTATTTTCTAAGATTGAACAGGGCGCCGCACGTCCTCTTTATCCTATTCTCGCAAGGTATCCTCAAGAGATCTCATCGTGGAAGTATACTCATGACCATATCACCGAAAGCGCAATGAATATGGCAGCCAAGTTGTCTGATTCGCGCTTTCAATGGATCAATAGGATACGCATGTTGCACCTTCATAAGCGCTCCTGTCAATGTGGTGGTTCGAAAGGAGAATTTTCGGGGAAGAGAAGTGGGATCGCGCCTTGTAATAGGATTCTGAGTTAAGGGGAGGGCCCCGTTGATTCGGCCCAGGCTGTCATGCGGGCACCGCTGAATCAGTTTGATTCGAGGATTGGAATCACTGTTGCCTGGACTCTGGCGCCACGCAGAGCCTCACCCTTCCATGCCCGTACGGCCCCGGTCACTCGCACCCGATCCTCATTCTTCGGCAATGTCTCAACCACATTCGATTTACAGCTCCCCTTGACCTCCACGGGCAACGAGCCCGTCTCAACCTCCAGTACGAAGCGTGAGTGGAGTATGAGGCTCGGTCTAGTTCCGTATAGCTCAACGAGATAGAATAGATGTCAAGGTCTGACCGCTACCTATCGAATTCCCTGGAGCGCTCTACCGCGTTACCCCTCTGAGGCAATAGCAGCAAGACAGCCTTCTCGATGGCGAGAACCAGATGAATGAAGCGGGGGCTGACTCAGTCACTATGTTTCGGTCCGGCTGATGGCGCACAGGGTGAAAACCCATGGACTCGTACGATGTCTCCATCGTCGGCGCCGGTGTCGTTGGATGTGCGATTGCCAGGGAATTATTGTGTCGGCGTCGGGCCGCGCCGATCCGTATTCTTGTCATCGAACAGCACGAGCGCCCCGGCGAAGAAACCAGCGGGCGCAACAGCGGCGTCCTCCACAGCGGTATCCATGAACCTCCCTTTTCACTGAAAGAAAGGCTTGCTCTGGAAGGTTGCCGATTGGCGACAGCATATGCGCTGGAACATGACGTCCCCTTGCTCAAGGCCGGCATGATCATCGCTGTTTCAATGGAGGACGTCCGTCGGGGCCTCTGGCGCGACATATCTATGCTGTGGCGCTTGTGGTTCAACGCTTGGAGGACAAAAACGAGGGTGAGGTTCATGACGCCTTCTGCCTTACGGGCTTGCGAACCGTATCTTCACGCCTGCTGCGGCATCGCCATTCCGAGCGTCTCTGTCATCGATTCTCATGCCTTCGTCGAATCGCTCAAGACCGAGTCAGAAGCGGCCGGCGCAGAGTTTGCTTTCAACAATCGGGTCATCGGTGTCGAGGAGGCCGCCGGCTCGTATCTCATATCCACCGACCGCCAACAGATCCAGGCCACCTGCCTCATCAATGCAGCCGGGCTCTATGCCGACGACATTGCCGCACTGGGCATGTCCTACAAGAAATATGTCATCAGCCCGCTGAGGGGTGAGTATTACGAACTGGTCACTCCGGAGAAGAAAAGACTGATCGGGCGTCCGGTGTATCCTGCGTTACCACGTCAAGCGATCGGCAAGGGAATTCATTTTAGTCCCCGCCCGAACGGACAGATGTATCTCGGGCCGAACGAAATGCCCATCACAGACAAAGCGGATTACAGCTCGCGTAGGACGCCGCCCGGCTTGTTCGTTGAAGCCTTGCAGAAATTCCTTCCCTCTCTGGACGAACGCGATCTTCGTTGGGCCTATTCCGGAATCAGGCCACGGGTCGTGACGAAGAGCCGTGCCAAGAGCGACTTCATCATCTCGGTCGACAGGGAAGAGCCCCTGTTGATTAATCTGATCGGCATTGAATCACCAGGGCTCTCCGCCGCCTTGGCGCTCGCATGGCACGTGTGCGACCTGCCGTCCCTGCGGAGCCGCTTTCCATCCGCCTAATTCTCCGCGCGGCTTCATGGGGTCTTGGGCTGTTCCGGGTGAACCCCCGCCTCTGCTTCAAAGGGAGGATAGGAGCAGACCTTGTTTGGGATTTGCAGTTACGGGAGCGGATATCGCTGGCTTCATCATCGTCGGTTCCGGACCGTCAATGAGGGTCACCGTTTGAGCGGAGTATCCTGTGGCTTCTTACCTGCTTGCGCTTTTCCGTCGCCCACAGTGCCACCCGACTCCGGCCACTGGGTGATCACGATTTCCATTCGTCGGTTCTTACTCCGGCCCTTCTCAGTCTCATTCGTCGCGATCGGCTTGCTATCTGCGTACCCCACTGCTTTGATTCGGTCGGCCCCTAGCCCCCCGCTGACCAGTATCTGAACGGCATGGTCGGCCCGTGTTCGAGAGAGTTCGACATTATCCCGAAATCCCTTCCGAGAGTCGTTCCGGAGCGGCTGGTTGTCGGTATGCCCGGCTACCTCTATGTTCTGGTAACGGAATCCATGCAAGACGACTCCGATCCGCTCGAGCAGCGAGGCGCCTCCGATGGTGACCGTCGCGTCACCTGTAGAAAATAACTCACTGGTCGCCAATGCGAGGGTTAATTTATTTCCTCGCTGCTTCAAGGCAGCACTGCCCTTCTTGAGTTCCGGCTGTAATAGATTCGCAAGGCTTTCGCTTACTTTGCCGAGGTCACCGTTTGATGGTAATGCCTCCCCATCATCTACGACCTCAGAGTCTGACCCAACCAGGCTGGTCAAGGAGAGATTGTGATCGACAGGTAGCAGCGCAAGCGAGGGAGGTTCTTCCTGAGCGGAAGGCGGCGCGGTTTGTTTGGATGAATTGAGCTCAAACTCCGCCAGCAATTGCTTCGTGCGCACAAGTTCCGCGTCTTTCGCCGTGAGTTGGGGATTGAGATCCGCCAACTTTTGCGTGGCTTGTTTGAGGTCCTCCTTGACCTGCGCCAGTTCTTGTTCTCTCTTCGCCGTCTGTTGTTCTGCTTCGGCGGTGCGGCGTTTGGCCTGGGCCAGTTCTAGTTCTTTCCCTGCTATCTGCTGTTCCGCATCGGTGACGCGGCGCTTGGCCTGTGCCAGCTCCTGCTCTCTCCCCGCCGTCTGTTGTTCGACCTCGGTGACGCGGCGCTTGACCTGTATCAGTTCTTGCTCTCTCCCCACCGTCTGTTGTTCGACCTCGGTGACGCGGCGCTTGGCCTGGGCCAGTTCCTGCTCTTTCCCCGCCATCTGCTGGTCGACTTCAGCTGCGCGTCGCTTGGCTTGAGCCAGTTCCTGCTCTTTCTCTGCCATTTGCAGGTCGGCTTCAGTGACACGGCGCTTGGCCTGGGCCAGTTCGAGTTCTTTTCCTGCTATCTGCTGTTCCGCGTCGGTGACGCGGCGCTTGGCTTGTGTCAGCTCCTGCTCTTTCCCCGCCATCTGCTGGTCGACTTCGGCGGCGCGACGTTTGGCCTGGGTCAGGTCCTGTCCTTTTCCCGTCGCTGCCAGCTGTTGTTCGAGTTCCGCAACGCGGCGCTTGGCCTGAGCCAGCTCTTGCTCTTTCTTTGCCGTCTGTTGTTCTGCTTCGGCGGCGCGGCGTTTAGCCTGTGCCAGTTCCTGCGTTTTCCCCGTCGCCGCCAGTTGTTGTTCGAGTTCGGCAACACGACGCTTGGCCTGATTGAGCTCATCAGTTCGTAACGTGAGATCATCTCGAAGCTGCTTGGAATTCTCGTGGCTGCTGACTATCAGAGCGGCGATCTCATTCTCCTTAGCATGGAGCTGAAGAACGAGCTCACCGATCCGTTGCTTGAGTTGTCGTTCAAGCTCATCGATTTTTTGCTTGGCCTGCTGGAGATTGTTTCTCGTCACGGTCAGCTCGTCTTGCGATGACTGGCCGTCGGAATCTTCGACGGCCATAGAAACCGACATGGTGCCGCATAGCATGACGATGGATGCAAGAGCAAAGGCGGATAACTTGATGATCATGTTTCACCCACAAGTCGATAAGGCGCGGTGATCACAAATGGATTCCCCGCCAATGGACTTCAATTCACTCATGTGCGCATGAAATCCGCTCAGGAGGCTTAGGCGGAAGTATCTGAATGCAAGCCTAAACCGATGTCGGCGCGGTTCTCTCTTCATGAAAGAGAAGAGAAAAACAGAAGACGATCGTATCGCCTTCGCGATTCACTTTGCAACGGGGTGCGAAGAGCTGAATGCCGCACTGCAGGCAGTGTGGAATAGGGAATGCCTTTCTCGAAATTGACAATCTGGAATCCGAATGGTGTCAACGACCCTCACCGCACCCATGCGCTCATGTTTTCTCGGGCAGTTTGACGACTTCTTCACGAACCTCGTTGCGATGCGAAGACCGAATCCCGCAAAAGTCGGCGTTCAGATTGGTTCCAGCTTCTCGCCTTGAATCTGATCGTCCGTCTCGCTAGACTTCGTTCCGCTCGAGGCGTTCTGCTTCTTCGGAGGTTACCCAATGACGGTTCGCCCACTTCTTCACTCATGCATTGTCTTTGCAGCATTGCTCTCAGCAGCGATGAGCCCATCGGAGGCAGCCGACCAGCCGCAACAAGTGAAAGCAGCCTGCGAGAAAGGCACTTCGACAGCATGCAACTCACTCGGATTGTTGTACCTGAAAGGTGAAGGGGTGAAGCAAGATGACAGTCGAGCTGCGGCCCTTTTCAGGAAAGCCTGTGACGGCGGGGATGCGGGAGGCTGCTCCAATCTTGGCGTGATCTATGCCGAGGGGATTGGGATCCCACAGGACGACGTTCAAGCCGCTGCCTTCTCTAGAAAAGCCTGTGACGGTGGGGGTATGAACGGCTGCTTCAATCTTGGCGTGATGTATGCCGAGGGGACCGGGGTTCAACAGGACGACCTTGAAGCCATCGACTTCTATAGGCAAGCCTGTGATGGGGGGCATGTGAAGGGTTGCTACAATCTTGGCGTGATCTATGCTGAGGGGATTGGGGTCCCGCAGGACGACGCTCAAGCCGTTGCCTTCTCTCGGAAGGCCTGTGACGGTGGAAATGCGAGGGGCTGCTACAACCTTGGCGTGATGTATGCCGAAGGGGCCGGGGTCTCGCAGGATGACGTTCAAGCAACCGACTTCTACAGGAAGGCCTGTGACGGTGGAAATGCGAGGGGCTGCTACAACCTTGGCGTGATGTACACTGAGGTCCAGCAGGACAACTTTCAAGCCGCCGACTTCTATAGAAAAGCCTGTGACGGTGGGAATGCGAGAGGTTGCTCCAATCTCGGTCTGATGTATGCCCAGGGGACTGGGATCAAGCAGGATGACATTCGAGCCATCAATCTTTACAGAAAGGCCTGTGATGCTGGGGATGCGAAGGGCTGTATCTATCTCGGGATGGTCTATCAAGTCGGAAGGGGTCTCAAACAGGACGATGCTGAAGCACTCAGGTATTACGGGAAAGCCTGCGATCTCAGAGAGCCAAAAGGCTGCTCTCATTACGCAAAGTTGAAGACGGGTAGGCGGTGAGATGGTCTATGCTGAAGCCCATCTTGAGTTCATAACGCACAGCAGAGGTGAAGAAAAACAGAGGGTCAGCGGCGGTAAAGCAGAACGCTAAATTCCTATTAAGCCATTCGAATTTCTTCCCATCGGCCTTTGTTCGATTGCGTCAATCAGAGCTTCCCACCACGAGCCAAATAGAAAAATGAAGTAGGAGCGATCCGATGCATAAGGATCACTATACTCCCCAAGGAAGAGTGAGCAAGCGAGCTCAGATACCCTTCCAGTCGGACAACCCCGGAAGGTAGGTGGCCGTTCTCTATGAGGGCTGACTGACTTACTCTGGTTGTATACGGTATGGTGTAGCAGTTGGAGGAGCTGCCGCCTTTCTGTTTCGACACATGGCACATGACGGCAGAGAGAGGACATATGGATAATGACGCAGCCTACGGGGTGTGGTGGCTCGTCCTCATTAACTCCCTGTTCTTTATTCTTTTTGCGCTGAGCTTCACCCGTCCTCGGACCGGACGTGATTGGCGATCCCTTGGAGTCTTCTCCGCGTTTATCGTGGCCCTATTTGCGGAGATGTATGGGTTCCCTCTGAGCTTGTATCTGCTGTCGGGATGGCTGGCGAGCCACTATCCGGAGGTCGATCCTCTTGCTCACGATACCGGCCATTTCTGGCATGTCTTGCTCGGGATCCCGGGCCCCGCGCACTCTGATCCGGTGCATATTCTCAGTGAGGTGTTGGTCTTTATCGGACTACTACTGCTGGCGGCCTCATGGCGAATCTTGTATCGGGCGCAACGTGCCCAGGCCTTGGCCACGAGCGGGCCCTATGCTTTAGTCAGACATCCTCAGTATGCCGCCTTCATGATGATTATGCTGGGCTTCCTTCTCCAGTGGCCGACCTTCCCGACCCTGCTCATGTTCCCGGTGCTCGTCGGGATGTATGTTCTGCTTGCGCACGAAGAGGAGGCAGAGGCCCGGACGCAATTCGGTGAGACCTATGATCGGTATGCATCGGTAACGCCGGCCTTTGTTCCCTCATGGAGGAAGCGTGGACGAGAATCTGAAATGTGAACGTCCAAAGCTGAGTCGATGCGTAGGGTCGGGCGCATGACGCGGAATGACACGAGGTGCTCTATAAACCGCCTGGGGATTATGGTACCCTGCCTACCTCCATGGAGGGAATACCATGCTATTCAGGCGGCCGGAGCTCGAAAAGGATAATCCTATCGCTCCCCAACCCTATATCGGCCTGCGCCGACGGCTGGCGCTGGCTCGAGCCTCAGCATCGAGGGAATTTACTGAAGAGAATGATTTGGAGACGACGTTGCAGGATTTGACGCTGGCCGCATCCCGCTATGTGGACAGTTTGCAGAAAAGAAAGAAGACAGAGAAGCATCTGAAAATACTGCAGGATGCGATCGCACAAGCCGAGCGAGTGCTCGACGAACCGGAGAGTAAATCCGCTTGCTTCTGAAACCTCGTACGGTCACGAGATGATCCGGCTGCTCCACCATGAATCATTTCCGATACAGTCTGTTATCTGTATAGATACAGTACCCTCGCTGTAGCACTCTCCCGATCCACGTTCTATTTCGTAAAACCTCAATATAGCAGCAGATACTTACCCAGTCCCTCTGGTGCAAAGCTTGCTGGTACCACAAGTGGAACGTCTTTCTTGTAGCGATGACGGCTCAATGACGGAGTAAATCCGGGGAGACGACGGGGAGGATCGCATGGCTGGGAAAAATATCGTGTTGTGTTCCGATGGAACCGGCAACACTGCCATCAAAGCGCGAGGGACCAACGTCTTTAAGTTGTACGAAGCGGTTGATATCCAGGGCCATAAGTACGACCAGACCTTGACGCCGCAAATTGCATTTTATGACGACGGGGTCGGCACGTCGCGGCTGGCTCCCGTCAAGTTGATCGGCGGTGCGTTCGGCTATGGGTTTCGCAAGAACGTCAAAGACCTCTACATGGAATTGATTCATGTCTACGAGCCGGGCGACCATATTTTCCTTTTCGGATTCAGTCGGGGAGCCTATACGGTCCGAGCACTCTCTGGTCTTATCCAATACTGCGGCATTCTGGATCGCGAGAAAGTCAGCCCTGCGGCACTCAAGCATTGCGTGAACAAATGCTGGACGGCGTTTCGGCGCGAGGCGTTCAAGCGTGTGACGGAGAGCGAGCGGCGTCGGAATCAACCGTCGTCCGACAGGGACAACCAAGACAGAGCGCGACGTGAAGCATTCGGCGCGATCATCCATGATGAACATGCGTCAGATGGGGCGGTGACCATAGATTTTGTGGGAGTCTGGGATACGGTCGGCGCAGTGGGAATGCCGTTTGAGGAGCTACGCGATCTGTTCAACTGGATCTATCCCATGCGGTTTTCGGAATTGACTCCCAGCAGCCGCATTACACGTGCCTGCCACGCCTTATCGATCGACGACGATCGTCGGACTTTTCACCCGGAATTGTGGAATGAAAAGGACATACCTGTTGCTCAAGTTGATCAGGTATGGTTCGCGGGTGTGCACTCCAACGTGGGAGGCGGCTACGTGAAGCACGGCATGTCTTTGGTGGCGTTGGATTGGATGATGGCCGAGGCTGAGCGCTGCGGGCTACGTTTTATCAAAGCGGACCACGAATACGTCCACACACACCAAGATGTGCATGACGAGCTCTATGATGCTCGTGCCGGATTAGGTGCGTACTATCGCTGGGAGCCGCGTGACATCATCAAACTCTGTCGCGATCATCATATGGGTTTGCCGAAGATTCACGTGAGCTTGTTTGAACGGGTCGCCAACGGCACAGGATGCTATGCTCCTATCAATCTTCCTCATCAGTGTGAAGTGGTCCGTACAAGTGAGGAACGATCGTGGCCTTCGGACCGGACTCTGTGGATGATTGAGCGCGAGATTGGGCGTGGTGAAGGGACTAGCATGAAGCCGGCAAGGAATGAGTCCCTGCTGGAACGCATGACCGGAACCATCAAGAGCGGAAAGATGTCATACTACGTCTTCGTTGCGGCCTCGATACCTGTCATCGGTTGGTGGTATACCTTGCCGCCGTTTCCACGGGCTACGGAGAGCATAGCTCAATGGTGTCCCTATCCCAATCTGGCGATCGGCGGCATCTATGCCTGTCTTGGTGGGTTGGTATGGTGGTGGTCCGACCGGGTCGACCGGCGGATGGACGCTGTGGCCCAGAAGCATTGGCAACCGCATCGTGAAGCGCTACGGAGCATCTTCGCGGAGGCTCGAAGGCGGCGAGAATTGGAGCAAGCCGAAAGGGGAACATCGACAGAACGAGATCCAGGTAGGTTCGCATTGAGGTAGGAAGATGGGTCTCTGCAAATCATTCAGTGGGTGTCACAGGAAAAAACTTGGACATTTCGACTCTCGCGCTGGTTGAGACTATACTGCTCAAGCATTGCACGGAACAGGTAGCTCATCGCCTTGTGTTCCGGAAACTGCCGGGCGCCCTGCTGTTGCTTACCTCTCTCGTGGGTTGCGGGACGATGACCGTCGCGCCATGCAGCGCCGATGGGCAGCTCGCAGTGCAGGAATTGTTGTATTTCGGCACGGCAACGCCGTCCGGTCATGTCACGCCGGAGGACTGGGGACAATTTCTTAACGAAACCGTCACCCCGCGTTTCCCTGAAGGGTTCTCGGCCTGGCAGGCCTCCGGTCAGTGGCGATCAGCCTCAGGGGAGATCATTCGCGAGCCCTCGTATGTCCTGGGCCTTGTCCATACGGATGATCCCGCGCCGAACAAGGCCGTTCAGGATATTATCGCGACCTACAAGATGCGCTTTCAGCAGGAGGCGGTGCTTCGCCTCAAGACGTATACGTGCATGTCTCTGTAAGCCCTGTTCGTCGGCACAGGCAATCAAAGCTGCGCATCCATCCAACCAGTCCATAAGTTCATTTCGATTCAAAAGTCATTGCGCCTCAGTCCGTTGCCTTCTCGGAAGCTTTCCAAATATGCCTTGTCAGCAAGTCTGTCGCTGCTAGAGTTTTCGTGGACACAGTGTGTGTTCTCCATTCAATCCTTGGAAGGGTTATCTATGCGATCCCGGTGTCTGAACCTTGCCTCTGTCTGGGGCCTCGCGCGTCTACAACTGTTCATGCTTTCGATCGTACTCCAGTTGTCGTTCGTACCGATCGATTGTGTCCGAGCCGATACGATGGTTCGCGTCATCGAGACTTGGCCGCCCGGCGAGCACGTCACGTTGAGGAGGAACCAACATTTCTATCTCAGGCTGGCGTATGAGACAGACAAGCCTGTCCATATCTGGGCTAGGCCGTACCTCAACGGCAAACCTGCCAATGCCGGGAGCAACCCCTCGCAGCAGTATTCCGGTAAGGGAGAGACATTTGGATGGTTCTTTTTCCATGCGCCCGGGGATATGGTGGATGAAGTCAGGATCACCGCGGGCGACGGTCATATCTCCAATACACCTATTGTTGCCGTGTGGCGTGGCTTTGTCGTGGGAGGCAGTGAGACGCCGGACGCACAGGCTGAGCCGATCTGGATTGCCGAGATGAGTGCACGTGCCAAGGCAGCGCAGGACGAGGCCTATCGAGCGGGAATGCAGGAACCCCTTAGTCGATTTGATACAGCCCTCGTTACGGGATTTCTCTGGGGCATACTCGCGGCCGGACTCTTAGGGTTCGTCTTGCCGGCTCGGGGGATATGGCGATGGCACGGGGCCTGGAGAATTGCCGCGGCCGTCCCGGCTACCATAATGGCGTTCGTTGTCCTGCGAATCGTATTCGATGGGCTGCGCGACCCCACTTCACACAACCTGTTTCCTTTCGAGATTCTCGTGGCAGGATCGCTCAGCATCGGGATAATGGCGATGTTGTACCTTGCACACAGGTTCTTTAGCGGGAGACACTGAGTCTGTGAATCGTTGCTACTCGAGCCCCATCACCGATCTCGGCTCCGAGCCGCTTGGGTTGCTGTTCCAGGGGAATCGACCGATCCTGCCGGAACTGTCGCCGCACCAGTATCTCGACTGACGCAAAGTGACGCTCCGGAATGTTCTTGAAACGGCGTCTGCAATCAGTGAGCACTTTTTCTGCTGTCGTGAAATGGTGTGATGGCAGACTGCAGGTGGTGATCGTAGTCCGCCAGTTGGAGTTCAACGGCTCGTAGGAGACCGGAGTTTCCCGCGAAAGTCAACGCGACCTTGGTCTGGCCGCCCTTCGCTTCAACGAGTGCCGGGAAGCAGAGTTCCTTCAAACTCTGCGTAACGGTACTGCGATCCCAGCCAAACATTTTGGCTGTGGACTCCATGTCGAAGCCAAGTCGTCTCAGACAGTTCAGGACCGCCGCAGCACCGGCGACGCCGGGAACCGTTTATCCGGTACGTCTTCTCGATTGCCCATGCTCGACGCCGAGCCTGAGTAGGTTTCCGGTTAAGAGGGGTCCATCGTTCAGCGTAACGGCCTGTTCCAAACAGTGGCGGAGCTCCCGCGCATTTCCTTTCCAGTTTCGATCGGTCCATGCACGGAGCGCATTATTCATCAACTGCGGGACCGGCTTCCCAATGTGTTCGGCAATCAAGCTGAGCAGGGCTTGCATAGTCCAGTCGCTGGTCGACGCCTATGGCGGCAGCACCGGCTTCGTGGATCGTCACAATCGAGTGAGCGAGGATGTCTTGGTCACAAGGATCTCTCCCGAATCGTGCTTCACTGGGCGAGTCTCGATCCACGATCGGTCAACGAGGGGCTGAGTCGGGCGGTGGTACGATGGCGAAGCTAGGTGTTGTAGAGGGATTAATTCAGCATCGTTAAAATCGCGAGGGCGGTTGACCGCAGCATCGCTGACAGGAGCGTGGCGAGCGAGCCGATGCCCAGCGTCTGCAGAGGAAGCGACGCGATGAACAAGCGCCACGATTTTTGTCAGCCCGGCATCCAACTATGGACGCCTTCGCCCTTCGATCAAGGATTGTGTTTCTTGTTTCGAGAAGCCTTTGAGGAGAGTCTTCGCTTTCGGAATGTCGGTCTCAACACCGAGTCCCTTGGCATAGATACGAGCAAGGATTTTCTTCGCTGGGACAAAGCCGTCGGCCGACGTCGCTTCAAAACATGTCAGAATGTTCTTGTCGTACGGCTTCAGAGAATGTTCCCATCCGGTTTCATAGAGGACGGCCAGTTCAGCATGGGCCTCTTCACTCAACGCGAAGCATTCCTTCAGAAGTACAGGAACCGCATCTTCCACGGAATTCTGTTCGAGGAGGACCTTCCCCAGCGATGGTTGTTGCGTCGGGCGACGGATATCGGGAAAGTTGTTCCACAGGATGTTGCGGTAGATCTGAAAAGCGCTCTGCAAGTCGACGCGTCGTTGCTTCGTCGATTCGGAGGAAAGTGCCTGGCGACGCATCTTAGACAGCGAATCAGCGGCGGTTTGTTGGCCAAGGTCGGCTGCTTGCATCCACCAAAAAATTGCTAAACCGAGATCTTTCTCCACGTCCTGTCCGGTCTGGTAGGCATTGCCGAGGAACAATCGTGCCTGAGGCACCCCCCCGGCCGCCGCCGTTTTCAGATGTTGCACGGCTTCTCGCGTGCGTCCCGCAATCCTCAACAACAGCGCGAGTCGATAGTGGGCGTCTGGGAAATGGGGACGCAATTCAATCGTTCGTCGATAGGATTGAATGGCGGCGGGTACATTACCGAGTGAATAGTATACGCTCGCCAGGCTGTAGTGGGCGTGGGACAGATTCGGATCCAGCCGGATGGCTTTCCCCAAGGCGGAAGCGGCGGTCTGCCATTCTCGTTTCGCCATCAACATGAGACCGAGCTGGAGATGAGCGTTTCCATCATCCGGCTGCAGCTTAATTGCCGTCCGACATTCCTCAATGGCAGCATCCGTATCGCCGACACGAGAAAGGGCTCCGGCTAGTTTGAGACGGTAATCTGGGTCGTTCGGTAAGAGGCGGACCGTTCGGCGCAATGATCCGATTTCCGCCACCACATCGGTTGGTTCGTTGAACCCAATTCCTGGAGTTGATTCGGACACTTGCGGCGAATCACCGTCGTCGGCGAGACTATGCTCACCCGATGAATGGGAGTGGGCGAGAGACGAAGCGTAGACCGTGACCGCGACGCTGAGGGCCAACAGTTTTGATCCTGGGTGCATCGGTAAACTACCACACTCGACAGGGAGCCACGATAGCGCTCGAGTATACCATCTGAGAGGAATGCAGAACGATGGGGTTTACTGAGCCATGTGAAGGAGGCGTGCTAAGTGGTTAATAGTTTCATGAAGCCCTGTTCCCGTCAGAAGAAGGGGACTGTGCGGCGCCCGCCAGACTGGTTCCAGCGGGGCCGGATCACCGGAGAGGCGTGGGATCACGTGCCAATGGATATGAGGGAGTTGGTTACCGAGGAGTTCGTAGTTCATTTTCTTCGCGTGGTAGACGTCGGCTAATGTCTTGGCTACCCGATTGACTTCCTCGATCAGCTGAAATCGTTCGATGGGGGCAAGGTGAAATAATTCAGTGGCGTGGCGCTGGAAGACTACGACAGTCCAGCCGGGGAAGAATTGGTCATCATGGAGATAGACCTTCGACAATCCGAGGTCCGCGATGAAATGGTCCTGTCTCGGCCAAATTCCTTGACACACCACGCATGCGCCTGTCATGGTTGATTTGCCTTGCGCCACTCTTCTTCAGTCAAGACGCCTTTTTTGATCAGTAGTTGAATCAGCTTATCGACGGCTTTCTGATTGGCTGCCACTGGAGCCTCGGGAGCGGGTGTCGGTGTGGATTTCCGCTTTGTTTCGGGAGGGGGCCGCTTCTGTCCAAGAACTTTGAACGAGGGAGTGAAGACCGCCACATAATCTCGATTCCTGATTCGGACCACGGCGGGAGGACTGTCGGTTTGCGGCGCGAGATCTGAGGCAGCCCCGGCCGGAACGCGGAAGTAGGGTTTTCCGTCGCCTGTCTGACCATCTTCATCCAGCACGTCGAATCGTTTCAGGAAGGATTCTCCCGTGAGCCCCTCTCGGTCCTCACCGGCCAAGTTGGTAATCTTGTCCAGCACGATGATCAGTGAGTCGCTGATGATGCTATCCGGAGACAGGTTTCTGACAGTCACGTCGTAGCGATATTCGCTGGTGAAGTTATCGCGGCTCTTCAATGTCACGATGGCCTGTGCTCGTCCGGTCAGATCGGTCAATTGGTCCAGTGATCCGGCGAAGCCGCACACCGGTTCCATAGCGATGACCGAAGCTGCGATGAGACAACAGGTTTGTAACCAGTCCATCATCTCCATGTACTCACGTGCGCGCCATAGGTGAGCATAGCAAAGTCCATGATATTGGGCGAGCCGATTCCCTAGGACTCGCCTTGACACACCGTTTGACCGACGATATTCTCGCCTCGGCTCGCTTGATCATTCAGTTCTCACTACGAACTATGGCTCTATCCGAGTCCCGTCGGCTGGAAACTCTGGAAGTCTCCCGTCCTCTCGCGAAGGCCCTTATGAACCTCTACGACTATCCGCACCCTCGTCGACCCGGACGAACAATCCGCGGCTATGATCGGCCACATGCCGTGCGGACGGCGAAGATGTGTGTCACCGTCGCCGAACGATTAGGACATCCACGCGACCGGGTACGTCGCTATCACGTTGCCTGCCTTTTGCACGACCTCGGCCGCGCCGGCCTCGACCGGCAACTCTTTGGAACGATTTGGTCTTGGGCCAAGCAACGGGGGATTCCGACGAGGCCTCGTGAATGGCGAGCGATTCACCCGGAGACGACGTATGGCCGAGAGACGGAAGCCTTCGTTTCTTTGTATCGCCATGATCTTAGCACCTCCGGTGTGCTCATGGACACATGGGCTGTCGAGCAGATCGAAATGAGGCTGGGCTATGCAAGGCGCCTTGCCAGACGATTGCGTGAGGTGAAGCCGAAGCTGAAGACACTCGGCATCGAGTGGCAACCTTGGATGCAGCAGGTGATGTTGTATTACTATTACCCGGAACGGTTGACGAAGGCGAAGGCATGGGTGCGGCAATTGGCGGAGGTCCTCGTCGCCTGCGAACAGTTTGAGGCATACAGTAATCAGCGCCGGGGACGCGATTATTATACTCGGAAGAAAGAGAGCCTGCCGGAGGCCTTTGCCTATCTCGACAAGCTGGGGCAAGAAGGCATTGTGAGCGGACAAGTCTTGAGCGCCGTACGATGGTTGACGGCCGAAGGCGCGTTCAATGCTATCCTGGAAAAGGCGCGCGGCGAGCCGCTGACCATGACCGACCGACGATACCTTCGTAGCCTCGCGGATCGGAGATGATGATGGCTGTTCACACCGTTTCCCTGACGATCCGTATGGAAGGTGAGACGCAGGTCGACAACATCACGAAATCCGTTGCCGATGCCTTGGCTGGTTCCAATCTTACAGCCGGAATCGTGACGGTGTTCGTCAAACACACCACCGCCTCCGTTATGATTATTGAGGATGAGCCGGGGA
Source organism: Nitrospira sp. LK70 (assembly GCA_011090425.1). Taxonomy (GTDB): domain Bacteria; phylum Nitrospirota; class Nitrospiria; order Nitrospirales; family Nitrospiraceae; genus Nitrospira_D. The sequence goes on from PHGD01000014.1 coordinate 41,451, forward strand.
TCCGCGCCGACACGAAAACGTTTTGGGACCGGCTCATTCCCTCCGACCCCCATTGGCGGCACAATACGGTGAATCCCGGCGAGGACAACGGTCACAGCCATCTTCGAGGGCAACTCCAAGGGCCGTCCGTCAACATTCCGTTTGCGAACGGTGCACTTCTACTCGGCAGGTGGCAGCAAATCGTGGTGGTGGATTTCGATACCCGCGCCAGAATGCGTGAACTCGTCGTGCAGGTTCTGGGTGAATAGCCACGCCAAATCTCTGGCCGTAACTGTGGCCGTGCTCCTGGTGACGTCGATGCTTGGCTCACCGATTCATGCGGTGGAGTGGGGCAAGCCGCTGGGCGCCGTTTATGACGGCCCGGAAGGGAAGCCACGTCCGGTGACTCCCTCTCCAGCGGAACTGAGTGCTGATGAACGATCGACGATCACAGTGTTTGAACGTGCGACCAAGTCCGTTGTGTTCATCTCCAACACAGCGATCCAGCAAGATATCTGGTCGCTCAATGTCATGGAAGTGCCTCAGGGTTCAGGGTCCGGGTTTGTCTGGAGCAAGCAAGGCCACATCGTCACCAACTTCCACGTCATCTACGGCGCCGATGCGATCAAGGTTACGTTGGCCGATCGGAGCGAGCACGAGGCGAAGCTGGTCGGCGCCGACCCCGATCACGATCTGGCGGTACTGCAAATTCAGGTGCTGGAGGGTTATCTGGAGCCGTTGGCGATCGGTGCCTCGCATGACTTGCGAGTGGGACAGAAGGTACTTGCGATCGGGAATCCATTCGGGCTCGATCATACCTTGACGACCGGAGTCGTGAGTGCGTTGGGGCGAACCATCAAATCCCTGTCGAATCGGACGATCGAAGGTGTGATCCAGACCGATGCGGCGATCAATCCCGGTAATTCGGGCGGTCCGCTTCTCGATGGGGCTGGGCGATTGATCGGCGTCAACACGCAAATCATGAGTCCGAGCGGAGCCTACGCCGGGATTGGTTTCGCCGTTCCCGTCGACATGGTGAATCGGATCGTTCCGGAACTCATCAAGCACGGCAAGCTCATCCGCCCGGGGTTGGGCGTCTCTCTTGTGCCGGACGCAATGGCGAAGCGCTGGGGGATCAATGGAGTCATCATCGGCAAGGTGACGCGCGGCGGTGCCGCCGATCGGGCTGGGCTCAAGGGGGCTCGTGAAACCAGGATCGGGCGGATCCGACTCGGCGACGTTATCATCTCGGTCGCTGGAAAGACGGTGACCACCATTGATGACCTGATGGATGTGATGGAAGCGCACAAAGTCGGTGAAGAAGTGAGCGTGGAAATTGTGCGGGAAAATCGGCGTGAAAAAGTGCCGGTGACTCTACAGGCGGTCAATTAGCGTGAAGGCATTGCAGGACACCTCTGTGTTAGGATCATGTGGTCAAGCGTCGTCAAGGACCAGCTATGAGTGATCGCAGACCTCCTGATGACCATGAGTCCAAAGGTCGGAGCGACGAAGCGTCGCCGAAGACCGAGATCGATCCGCTCGAATTGATTGAGCAATGCCTGACCTCATTCCCCGAGGGGGATGCTCGGCAGAAGCTGCTGTATAAGCTGCGTCATGCGGTGACATTGTCTCAAGCCGCCCATCAACAACGTGAGGTGGAATTCAGGAAAGTGAGCGAGGTCGTCGCCAAGCTGACGGCACCGGCCAATCGTATCGGGACCTTGCTTGATATTCCGGGTGAGGGGCTCGCCCGCATCGTCGTCGGTGGGGCCGAGTATTATGCCAACGTGGATCCCCGCGTCCCCGATACGGATCTTAAAGTTGGAACACAGGTTCTGGTCAACGAAGCCTACGCTGTGATCAGGACGCTCGGGTACGATCGTAACGGCCCGATCTTGAAACTGGCCGAGGCCATGCCTGATGGACGATTGCGGTTTGAGCAGGAGATGGGCCGACAATCGTTGATCTTGCAGAGGTCGACCGATCTCGTCAACGTGGAGCTCAAGGCGGGCGATGAAATTCGCATCGATCCCAGCCATCGTGTGGCGATCGAAAAAATGCAGGATCACAAAGCAAGCCGCCATCTTCTCGGCGAAACTCCCCAGGTCACCTGGGATCAGATCGGCGGGCAGAACGAGGCGATCGCCGGCATCCGAAAGGCGATCGAGTATCCGCTGTTGCATGCGGAGACGTTCGAACGGTTCAAGTTTTCCCAACCAAAGGGCTTTCTGCTCTATGGCCCTCCTGGATGCGGGAAGACGCTCATCGGCCAAGCGGCGGCCGGGAGCTTGGCCAAACTGGTCAGTGAATCAAAGCAGGAACAGACATCTGGTACGGTTAAGCGCTCGCCGGTGATAAGCGGAGCATTCCTGCATGTGAAAGGGCCTGAAATCCTCAACATGTGGCTGGGGGAATCCGAGCGGATGGTTCGCGATCTCTTCGAACAGGCCCGGGCGAGACGCAAGGACGGCGCCTTGCCGTTTATCTTCATCGACGAGGCGGAATCGATTTTGGGGACAAGGCGCGCCATGCGCTCCTTCAATATCTCGAATACGCTCGTGCCGATGTTTTGCAGCGAAATGGATGGGATCGAATCGCTCCGTGACGTCGTCATTATTTTAGCCTCCAACCGCCCTGATTTGATCGATCCAGCGGTGCTGCGCCCAGGCCGGATCGATCGGAAAATCAAAGTGAGTCGGCCGAACAAGGACGCTGCAGCCGAGATTCTGAAGGTATATGTGACTGCTGATCTGCCGCTGGACCCAGTGTTGGTGAGGGAGCGAGGCGGTGCGCAGGTGCAGGCAGTGGCCTCGCTCGTCGAAGACATCATTGAGTCGATCTTCCATCGAACGGAGGATAATCGGCTTCTGTCGATCCGGCTCAGGAGCGGGCAAAGCAAGGTGCTGTATCGCGGTGATTTGGTGAGCGGAGCTATCCTGGCCTCGATCGTGCAACGTGCCAAGGAAAAGGCGATCGATCGTACCGTTCAGTCTGGGCAGCAGTCAGGACTGCAGGCCAAAGACCTCTTGGATTCCGTCTCAGAGGAATTTCGAGAGGGTGACATGTTGCCGCCGGACGATGCTGCGGAGGAGTGGCTGAAGCTGTTGGATCACCACCCCGAACAGGTGATTGGAATTTCCTCGTTCCGGCGGGGGCGTCAGACGGAAGAACGACCCGTGAATCAGATCATCTAAAGGCGTGAAATGTGGGAAGTAAAGGTGAAAGGTTGAGGGCCCGGATGGTGTCTGTTTCACGCGTTACCGTTCACATCTAACGGACCATGCGTCTTTTTGGCATCGAAACCGAGTATGGGATTACGAGGGATGACGTACCAGAGATAGATCCGGTCGTGGAATCGATGGAATTGGTGCGGGCCTATCTGGAAGCTTCCTTTGAACGGCGGTGGGATTATGGCGGCGAAGATCCCCACGAAGATGCTCGTGGCTTTCGCGTCCCCGGTCTCCAGCAAGATAAGGAAGAAGATGAGTTTGCGAAGGTGGATGCCCATCGCCCCTTTTCGTTCCATGAAATGAAAAGCGATCTCGTGTTGCCGAACGGCGCGCGATTCTACAACGACCATACGCATCCCGAGTATTCGACTCCTGAGTGCCGGACGCTGAGAGATCTGCTGGCTCAGGATCGTGTGGGGGAACGTATTGTGCTGCGCGCCGCCCAACGCCGTAATCGAGCGCTCGGAGGCGATCACGTCCGACTGTATAAGAACAACACGGATTTCCATGGCCACAGTTACGGATGTCACGACAACTATCTTGTCTCGCGAGCTGTTCCCTTTCCGGCTCTCGTTGCCGGCTTGGTGCCGTTCTTGGTGAGTCGGCAATTGATCGCCGGTGCGGGAAAGGTGGGGACTGAAGCACAGGAGTCTCGTTATGTTCCAGGACAGTATCAGCTCTCGCAGCGCGCGGACTTTATGGAAGCGGAGTTGGGCGTCGATACAATGCATGACCGACCGATTCTCAACACCCGAGACGAACCCCACGCTGATCGCAAGAAATATCGCCGACTCCATCTCATTATCGGCGATGCCAACATGTGCGAGTATGCGACAGCGTTGAAGGTGGGCACGACCAGACTGGTGCTCGACCTCATCGAGCGAGGGGCTATGCCGAACATCGAGCTGGATCAGCCGGTGGCAGCCGTGAAACAGTTGTCCCGTGATCCGGACCTGAAAGCTGAGGTTCGTCTCAAAAACGGACGGAGGCTTTCAGCTTTAGAGCTTCAAGAGTATTACTGTGAGGCGGCAGGTCGCGAGTTGGCCGGATCCGATGAGGAATCGGATTGGCTGTTGAGGGAATGGGGTGAAACTTTACGTTTGTTGGCGCAAGACCGCTCGCAGTTGGTGGGGAAGCTGGACTGGGTCACAAAACAGTGGTTGCTCGAAACCTTCATGCAGGAGGAACGTATCGGCTGGGACGATCCCTGGTTGGCCAGCCTGGACTTGGAGTATCACAATGTCGATCCCGAGCAGGGGCTTTACCTGGGGTTGGAGGCAGAGGGGAAAGTTTGGCGGATGACGACAGACGAGGCGATTGATGAAGCGCTCCAGAACGGACCGAGCGATACTCGTGGCGGGCTGCGTGGACTCTGCGTGCAGAAATTTTCGACTCAGATTATGTCGATGCAATGGGAACGGATTCAGTTCGCGAGCGGGCTTCGCACCCATCATCTGGACATGGGTGACCTTTTCAATCCACAGGAAGTCCGACGGTGCATGGACATCATCCGAGATGCCCAGTCACCGGCTGATGCGCTGGCAGCGTGGAACCGCAGAAAGGATATGGAGACATGACACACAGCATGATGCCGGAACGACGCGAGGGGCCGGTCGATCCCATGCCAAAATCTCCGAGTCCGGAAGAAGGAAGTGGGCCACGCCGCCCAGACACGGGATCGCCAGACAAGGATAATCTGATGAAGCGGATGCGGAAAGTTGATCCCAAACAGGCGGAGCGGTATCGGCAGAGAACGGGAGAGTAATGTTAATCGCCAATCGTGAATCGTGAAACGTTGTGAAGTGCGGAACTCAATTTCCTGCGTTGAACGAGTAACGATGAACGAATCACGGTGGAAATCATGGGCATGCAGGGCGACTTCTATCAACTCTTGAAAGAGCAAGGATACGTGTTCGGATCGTCGGGACAGGCCGGAGCAAGGCAGGAATTGACGACCGCCACAACTATCCTTGCCTTCAAGTATCGCGAAGGCGTTCTGGTCGCTGGAGATCGTCGTGCGACCGCCGGAAATATGGTGATGTACGACCGTACTGACAAGGTATTGGAGATCGACCAACATAGTGTTATGGCGATCGCCGGAGTGCCAGCGACCGCGTATGAAATGGCGCGCATCCTTGAACATTCTTTCAAGTATTATCGCCGGACACAACTCCAAGAGCTCAGCTTTGAGGGAAAGCTGCGCGCTCTGTCCAAATTGTTGAAGGAGAATGTCGCGGCGGCCTTAGCGGGGACCGGGGCTGTAGCCCCGATCTTTGCCGGTTACGATGCCGGGCAAGAGGCAGCGAAAATCTACTTTTACGATATTCTCGGCGCGGAGTTCGAGGGAGTGGAATATGCGGTATCCGGGTCCGGCTCATCGACGATCCGAGGGATCCTTCATTACTTGAATACCTGGGGCGAACAGCCCCTGAGTACGATGCCGGAAGAGCCGGCAACCGTTCAGGCGTTGCGACTATTGACGAGTGCCGCAGAATTCGACAGCGCGACCGGCGGTGTCAACCGCGAGGCTGGTCTCTATCCGGTCATTAAGTTCATTACCGCCGGCGGTGTCAGGGTGATGCCGGATCTTCAGCTCCGATCGCTGTTTGAATCAAGGGTTGCTCGAAGTGTGTAAAGGGCATTAGTTATGTACGAAGAGCCGTATCGATGGGTGGAAGCAGTCGGAAATCGCCGACAATATCTCGACGATCAGCTTAGGGAGGGGACACCCGTCGTCGGAGTCTCGTACGAGCGCGGCATTCTGCTCATGACCATGAGCAAAGGCACTCCCAAGTTATATGAGATTTACGATCGTTTAGCCCTTGGAGGTATGGGACACCCGGCCGACCTGGAAAAGCTGCGGTTCAATCTGCTGGAAATGGCTCACGTCGAAGGATTCAATCGCTCCGCTTCTGATGTGACCGGGAGCCGCCTGGTGAAGTACGGCATCGCGCCGGTCATCAAACAAGCGTTCGAAGAGGTGTTCAAAGCCCCCTTCATCGTGAAAATTCTGCTGGCGGAATTGAGCCGGAAAGCCGGGAGAGATGGTTTCTTGACGATCAACTACGACGGGACCTTTGAGGAAAAGAGCCGGTACGCGGTGCTCGCCGCTACGTCAGTGATAGAGCAGAAGATGATCGGGTATGTCCGACAACAGTCCATCGTGTCTCTGAAGGACGCTGTGGATGTGGCGATTCGTACGTGGGCGGTCGGTGATCGAGCGCAACGATTGGCACTGGAGGATGGCGAAGGTCATCACGAAGCAATGGCTGCAACTGATCAGCAGGTGACCGATGCGGAGCCGCTCTATGCGCATGTGCGTCGGTGCGTTGCCGAAAAGACGATCGAATGCGTTCTGCTTGATCGACAGGTGCAAGAACCATCCAAGTATCGAGCACTCGAGGCCGATGAGTTGGGAAGAGTGCTTCCAGAGCATTTGAGCGCATCAATTTCGTGATCTCATGGTAAACCGTATTTTCGGGCTGGAGACTGAGTACGGGCTCTTGATTCACCAGGATCATCCTGACCATTCACCGACCTGGTTTGCCCATAGGCTCCGCGACCAGCTGTTCCATGTCCAGCGGAGAGGTGTCCTCGACCTCCACCACCGTGGGCATGACGAGCCTCCCGGCAACGGGGGATTTCTCGTCAACGCCGGACGAATCTATTTGGACATGGGACATTTGGAGTACGCCTCGCCGGAATGTCATTCTCTCACCGATGTCGTGGCGTCCGATCGTGCAGGAGATCTCCTGCTGCAGCAAGCTCTCGAAGAGCTCGGCTTGTCAGAACAGGTGTCCTTGATCAAGAACAACATCGATCATGAAACCGACGCGACCTTCGGCTCGCATGAGAACTATCTGGTATCTCGGCGGTTTCCTTTTTCGAGGCGCGGGCTGGCTCCCCTCGTGACGTTTCTGGTAACCCGGCAGATTTTTACCGGCTCCGGACGGGTCGGTTCCGCCGCTCCACAAGATGCTTGGATTCAGACGGATCGGTTGATCGTTCCACGCTCGGCTTTTGGTACACACCAGGTATCGGATCTACCCTTTCAAATCTCCCAACGTGCCGACTATATCGTGAACGATTTCTTCGAATGGGTGCAACACAATCGGGCCATTGTGAACACGAGAGATGAGCCGTTGGCCGATCCGAATCAATACCGTCGGATTCATCTGCTGCTGGGCGATTCCAATATGGCCGAATATGCGACGGCATTGAAGCTCGGAACGACGGGGCTGGTGCTGCAGCTCATTGAGGAAGGGCATGCACCTCAGGATTTGGAGATCGACGAGCCAGTGGAAGCGCTCCAAGAGATTTCCCAGGATCAAGAGCGGCGCTGGTTGGTCCAGTTGCGGTCTCAAAAGACGATGTCGGCTGTGGATATTCAAGGACGGTTTCTTGACTGTGCAGTCCAGCATTGCAAGGGGCAGGATGAAGAAACCGATTGGGTACTTGCCCAATGGGCATCGGTGCTCCATGACCTGGGCGACGATTATCACAAGCTCGTCGGCCGTGTCGACTGGGCGTCCAAACTGTGGCTATTGGAATGCTTTCGAGAAGCGGAACATCTCGACTGGGTCGATCCCATGATGAGAAGCTTGGATTTGGAGTATCACAATCTGAATCACGAGAAGGGGTTGTATCATGGATTATTGGAAGAGGGGCGTGCCCCTCGAGTCACGACAGATCGCCTCATCCATCTTGCGATGGACACGGCGCCGAAAAACACGCGTGCATACGGCCGCAGTGAACTGGTCAGACATCTCCTGAATGAGGGGCCCGCTTTAGGAATGGATCAGTCTCCAGCGCCTGATGGATTGTTCCCTCCCTATGTCATCAACTGGTCGATTTTCCAAGTGCGCGGTCATGCCCCGTTCCCCATGCCGGACCCGTTTAAGACCTATCTGGAAGATGTGCGGACCCACTTACAAAGCGTGATCGTGTAGTCACTCGCTTTGTCATGCATGAGGCGAGCTTGAGGCAGGGGCCGTTATATCCTCCCCAGTAAAAAATCCACGATTCGGTTCTCCGCCCAGTACGGATCTTCTCCGTTTTGGCCTCGGTGAAAAAACCCGCAATGACCTCCGTAGCGAGGGGCGACCACACGAATGTGACGGTGCCGCTGAATCGTCGGTGTGGTGAACATCGAGTATGGAATGAACGGATCGTCCTGTGCCGTAATAATGAGTGTGGGAACTGCGATGGCATTGAGCACATGGCGTGCGCCCGCCCGATCGTAGTAATCGGCGCCGTTTTGATAGCCTCCATCGTGAGCAGTGTAGCGATCATCGAATTCGCTGATCGTGGCGATCCGATCGAGTTGCGAAAGGTCCCACTTCCCAGGTAACAGGGCCGCTTTTCTCCGCAATCTCGATTTCAACCGCGTCAGAAAGTGACGATGGTAAATGAAATTACGAGGCTCCTCCAAGGCACGAGCACACACGGTCGGGTTGATGTTCGGGCATACCGCAGCGATTCCCGCTAGCGCGGGCTCGGTTCGGCCAAACTCACCGCCCGCTTTCAATGTCAGATTTCCGCCCATGGAATATCCGACCAACCATACGTGGTCGAGTCCATCCCGGTGAGCGAGTTCATTGAGAATCGCGCGGTAATCTCCGCTCAAGCCGCTGTTATAAAGCGTCGTGGAGAGATGTTCCGTGCCGCCACACGTACGCTGATTCATGCGAATGACGTTAAATCCTGCACGATAGACCTTTGCGGCAATGCCGCGCATGTATCGAGATTCACTGCAGCCCTCAAGGCCGTGAACCAGCACCACTGTAGGAAAGGCCTTGCGATCGTCTTGCCAATGGCAGAATCCCAGAAGCTGTGCATGTGGCTCAACAGGAAAGAAACGCGACTCCTGAGGCAATCCTGCCAAGGACGTATCCCGCGGCACGTAGCGGGGGACGAGGGTCATGAGATGAGCGTTCCGGAGCGGTAACGGCGGCTGGAACGACGAAGCGATGCCGGTGATCATGTCATCGTTCATAGTGTACAATAGGCACTTCTGTGACGAGGCGATTGAAGGACGGCTCCCAACGTCCGCTTGAGACGCCAATAACGAAACCATATCAAAGCCATTCTGTATTTTAAATGGAGGAATCATGCTGACGGCCATCGGGGATGTCATGAGACGTTGTTATGAGCGAGGTTGGATCACGACAAGAGACGGCAATGTCAGTATGAGGAAACGGCAAGGGAGGTATCTGTACATCACCCCCTCCGGTTGGCGCAAGACGATTGTTCACCCTGAGCATGTCGTCAGGCTGGAGATCATCACCGATCCGCTGACCGGTCGGGTGGTCCCCAACGTAAGAGATGGACAAAAGCCGTCCGGAGAACTGTGGATGCACTGGAATCTGCAGCGTGATTCCAAGCGGACGCGCACCGTGGTTCATGTCCACGCCACGCACGTTGTGGCGGCTATCTATGCAGGGATCGACTTGCAGGCAATCAGCTCGGAGTTTCCAGAAATTGCCCGCTACACCAGAGTAGGGCCCACAGTCCCACCGCTGCCGGCTTTGTCTCGTGATCTGGCCGATGTAACGTCGGAGTGCCTAGGTCTTAGGAAGGACGGCGCGCTTGAGTTCGACATTGTGGGACAGGCAAATCACGGAGTCTGTTCGGTCGCCATGGATCCCTGGGCGGCTTACGAGCATATCGAACGGCTGGATCATGTCTGTGAGATCGTGCTGAAGAGTGGAGTGGGTGTACGAGCGATCCATCACCGGTTGGCTTCAGTGACAGCATAGGAGGCGGTCTCGAATGAGGAGGTTGGGACACTATCGACGATTGTCGATGGAACAATAAATACTAACCGGACCGTTCTTTCTGATGCCAGTCAAGCCGGTCCTTCCTCTTGGTTGTGTGGAGGCTTGTGTAGAGCGAACCCCTTCTTTTTCATAGCGTTCGTCGTGTCTAGGCAAAATGGCTACACAGTTATAATGAAGGACTTCCTCGAAATCACGCCACCTAAGTAAATTGTTGCGCTTGAGATCAGACCGGGCTTCGGTATCCGAACGCTTGAAGCGGCTGCTGAACCACGGCAACTCAACTGTGAACAGCCTGATAAGGATACGAAATGGAGAGCTGTATAGGAGAAAGGCCGTGGCTCCCCGGGCAGGACTCGAACCTGCGACCAGCCGGTTAACAGCCGGCTGCTCTACCAACTGAGCTACCGGGGAACAAGGATTCCTATAAAAGAGGAGGGTATTCTAGCAAAACTCTTCGAGAAATAGGGAGATTTTTTAGACGTCGAAATCTTCGGTTTCGTCTTCGTCGGACGAGGCGTCGGTGTTGCCCTCCGCTAAGGCGGCGTAATGTTTGGCCCACGTCAGGTAGAGGTTGCCACTATCGCGCATGGTATCGGCTGCTTTGACGAGCTTTTCGACAAGCTCGGGATCTTTACCTGTAGCTTGGATGGCTGCTGCCCGTCGTTCGATAGCCTTAGGATATTCGCCGATCAAACCAGAGATTTCTCGGAGCAACTCATCTATGACGTTGTCTTCGTTCTCCATGTGTGCCCCACTGCGGGCCAACAAAAAACCCCATAGCGGCGAGGCTATGGGGTTTTCAGCTCGAACCTTTCGGTTAGCCTTGGTAGGCTTGACCCAACGCTGCAGATTCTCCCTTTTTCGACATCAACTGGCCTGTGGCGCTGACAGCTTGCATCACGATTGCTTCGTGCTTGGCGGCGTTGCAGACGACCACACAGAGTTCGCACCCTTTGCAACGATCGATGATAACTTCGGCTACCATTTTGGTAGTGTTCAAGTCTAAGCAGTTAGCCTCTGGGCAGTACATGATGCACAGCCTGCAGCCCTTCTTGGCCGTACACTTTTCATCAATGACTTGCGCAACATTATACATGCAATGGCATTCCTTTTCTTAAGCAGCGACGGCTGGATTGCCGACACGCAGCTCGATCTTGTTCTTTTCCGCCCATTCTGCGGCAATTTCGTAAGCCCGTTTTACCGTCGCAAGGTTTTTGGCCAGGAGCATTTCTTTCTTGGCGAACTTTTTCTTGATCGCTTCGTCTAGAGAAGCGGTACCACCGGATGCGACGAATTTCTTGCCGAAGCGTTCTTGCAATGCGCCGTCCAACGCTTCCATCGACACGCACTTGGTAATACCGGCGACGGACCCGATCATGGTCATATTGGTTGATAATTCCGTGCCTGCGGTCTCGATTGCCAGTTCGGTCCCGGCGATATAAAAGGTGGCCACGTTCAGGTCCTTGAGGCGCTGTATGTCTTCTTCCGACAACAGAGGTTGACCAGAATTGATAATAACGACGCCCCCTTCTTTAATCCCTGAATAGAACGGCATGGTGTAGCTTTTACCCATTGTAATGACCTGTGGATGGAACACCTGGATCACATCCGGAAACACGAGTTCCCCTCGATCATAGATTCGCTCAATGCCGATACGACAATAGCTCTCTGCCGGGGCCATGCGTTTCTCGGCACCAAAAAATGGGTTCGAAATGGAGAACTTTCCATCACGATTGGCGGCCATGGCCATGACGTGAGCGGCGGTAACAGCACCTTGCCCACCTAAACCTGACATCCGGATGTTAAGTCGCTTCTTGATCATGAATGGCCTCCCGGTCTAATTGGCTTGTGCCTGTGCGGCCAACTGCTTAGCGGCTGCCTTCCGTTCTTTATCCTTGGCAGCTAGTTCGGCCAAGAGTTGTTTCGCTGGATCGCTGATGTATTCCTTATACGCGAACCGCTCGGTCGGCTTTTCAGAGTCGCGCATTTCTTGCAAACCCTCCATGCTGTTCTTGCCGATTTCGAGAATACATGGAGTATAGAGCTGGAGATAGGTCGGGCCGATTTCACGGGCTATGTGCACGGCGTTGCGGATGACCTTTTCAACCAACGATGGTTTGCTGACCGTGCAGTTCACCACGTAGTGACAACCGGACTCACGGGCGATCTCCGGCAAGCGCACCTTATCGAACAACTTCCCGACGGGCGCCATTTTAGCGACGAAGCCTTTCTGCATGAGCCCGCTCTCCTGCCCCCCGGTGTTGGCATAAAGTTCGTTGTCGAAGCAGATGGTGGTGAATTTCTCCTGTCGGAACCAAGCCTGCAACGTCATATCCAGACCGATATCGACCGTCGCACCGTCACCGGCCAGGACGACGACGTCTTTTACACGGCCTGGGAATCTGACGCTGAGGGCACGTTTAAGACCCGATGCGATCGCGTTTTGGTTTCCAAATAACGAGTGGATGTTATGGACGGCAACCATTGGAAACACCAGACTGGTACAGCCGGTCGAGCCGACCATGACCGTATCTTCTGGATTGGGAAGAGAGGCCAATATGTAGCGGAAGGCCATGGACTCAGGGCAGCCGGCGCAGAGCGAATGCTGTTCAATCAGCTCCTTCGATGTCCCGATGTCTTTCCAACCGCGGTCATCCTTGCCGTAGGTGGCGCTCTTTACGAGATCCTGATAGTCGGATGGCATGATGTCGTACAGGGCTTCGGATATTTGAATGCGTTCCTTGCTCATATTTATAGGCCTCCTCAGTGCCGCTCATCGGAGCGACAGGTTCGCAGTCAGTGTAGTTCAGCTTCCACGACCAGCCAGGGAGAAGGTCTTCATCCCAAGGGCTGTTTTAATTTCAGACACGATGATCTCCGGCGGCATCGTCATGCCTCCACAAACATGCGGACCGGCATGAACTCGATGATGATTTGGGATGGTGGCCCGGATTTCTTTGGCCAGCCAACCGGTCACGTTGAACTCCGGCACAAAGATGTGCTTCGCGTTCTTGGTCGCCTCACGAATCTCTTCTTCAGGCCATGGACGCAAAGTCTTCACCTTCACGAGGCCGCAGCGCACTCCTTCATCTTCCAACATTCGGATCGCTTCCCGACCCTGGGAGACGGCTGTGCCTGATGCTACGATCATGATGTCTGCATCTGTATTTTCCGTATCGATGAGGCCGTTCAGCCAGTGAATTGAGTGCTTACGGGAGCGTTCGACAGCGGCCCAAATCTCTTGTTGCCAGCTGGCGTGGGTAGCGTAGCTGATATAGTTGCTCTTCATGACAAAGGGATCGCGCATCATGCGAACGGGTGGGCACTCCATGTCCATACAAGGCACGGGAGACCGATAGGGGTCGTAGGGTGGTAGGCACATATCGGCAGGCGTCAGGTTCACTACGTCTTTCGTATGAGTAACAAAGAACCCATCGCAACACAGTGCGAGCGGGAGATGCACCTCCGGCTCTTCCGACACTATGTATCCCTTCAGAATCCAATCGAAGAAGTCTTGAGCAGTCTCTGCATGCCACACCAACATGCCGGTGTTCAGCAGATAAGCAATTTCGAGTGTATCTGGCTGAATCGAGAGCGGTGAGTTGATGCCTCGACAGGTGACAATCATCTGAATCGGCAACCTGGCTCCGGCCCACATGGGGAAGTTCTCCATGGCGCGCATCGTGCCCGGTCCAGCGGTCGTCGTGAACACTCGTGCTCCTCCGAAGGCCGCGCCCGCACATTGCGACATGACGGCGAACTCACTCTCACCGCGGAAGTAGTCGCCGACATAACCTTCCGCAAATAATTCACCGATCAGCGCGGCGGCCTCGCTTTGCGGTGTAATCGGGTATGCAATCATGACGTCACAGCTAGCACGTCGGATGGCTTCTTTGATGACCTCGGAGCCTGTAAAAAACGACGGGGTTCGTGGAGCCTCGTGCAACAGTTTCCAGGGGTCGGTGTAAGTCTGGCCCTTTGTATTTTGCGTCCCAATGAGGGATTTTGTTTCTGCCATGGACCCAGCCTCCTTTCACACACAGACAGGTTCAAAAGGATCAATCTGAGACGGCGTTCTTCACCGGCGTCAGTCTTGGTCGGACGGTCCCTTTCAAGCGTTTGATGGTGTCGGCCAATCGCATGATCTTGTCGACCGATGCATCGCGGAATGAAAGCATGGCATCTTCATGGCCGGCCTGCGCGCACATGGCGATAGTATAGCAGGATGTCCCTCCACGAATAATCTTCAGCGATAGATTGGCTTGATGACAATGGACGCCGATAAATACGCAGCAGTCGATCTTGTTGTGCCAAATCGTCAAATTTGGATGATTCGGGTTGATCTCGATTTCGGGGTTGATCTTTGGATACTTGGGACGGTAGTCCGGCATTGGAATCAACATCGGCTTTTGGTTCGGCTGGACGCATTCCTTCAGCGTGTTAAAAAGATGCCGAATGGCCGTCGCTTTCTTTGCGGCCTTTTCGTTCCATGCCCAAAGCACCAAGGGCCCGGGGAAGATGGTTGGTACGTTTGCCATTAAGAACTGACGCGCCGCTTCTTCGTAGGCATTTTCTTCCGAGGTAATCACGCCATTGATATGGGCTTCTCCTGGATTCGGTAATCGAACCCCCATGCTTGCAGCAGCTGGGGGAAGGAAGTGTTCTGGCCCTGGAAGCACACGATAGTCACTCATCACAACCTTATACTCCGGAAAAAATTTGTTGATGAAAGAAACGGTGGCTTTTCACGTACTTGATTCTCTGACACACTCTAAGCTGTTTATCTACGCGCGTTCAAGATCACAGAAGACCCACTGCAAGGAGCTTTCGGACCAACATTCGGCAGAGGCTTTAGGCCTGTCGCCACCGTCCTGCGTGCTGGTGGAAGCTGCTCAAACACCGACCACGAAGCCCGGGCCATCTTAGCTGTCCGTCTTTTGGATTGTCAATTGATCAGTGGACAGGGCCATGAGGTCATAACAAGTGAGACGGCAGGAATTGATCGACATGATGCGCGAGGAACTCGTCCGAAATCAACATGCGAGCGCGGGGAGAAATGTTGCTACGGAAGCTGCTCACAGGCAGGCGTTGCTCCGAGCATGCACGCACGTTCGAGGTCATCTTTTGCAGAGCGCCCTTGTAGTTCTTCTTGGTAAAGCGAGGCTCTCGCAAGCAAGGCCTGCCTATCAGTGGGATCGGCTTGCAGGATCACACTAAGGTCATCGATCGCTTGGGTCGGCCGGCTCAACTTCTTGTAGATATTGCTCCTGAGTAAATAGGCCTCTTTTTGATGTGGAATCCAACTGTCAGGAGTTTTCGGGGACAAGCATTTTTGTAAGACAGTAAGAGCAGATGACCACTGCTTCAGGGAAACCAATTTGCGAGCCTCGGTGGTACACAGATCGATGAGGCGATAACGTGCTAAATCAAAAAAAGGGTCCAATTCGAGTACTTGTTCGAATGCGTGAGCTGCCTCGACGGGTCGATGCAGCCACGTGTTGACGTCTCCTTGGCCAAGGAGAGCCCAGGTATTCTTTGGATCGATTAGATTGGCTCGATCAAAATCCATTCGAGCATTGTCGATATATTTCGAATATTTACTCGGTCTGGACTTGTTGGAGTAAGCAGCGGATGCGAGTCGCAAATATGTTTGCCCTCGCACGATCAGAGGTTCCACGGACTGGGGGTCCAAAGCAGCTGCCTGTGAGATCAAATCGAATTTCTGGGGAAGGTGTTGAGAGAGAATCGCTTTCTCGACCAAGATCCGAGCCTGTTCGCGATCTTTTGTATGACTCAGCGGCTCCATGGTGAGAGTTTGCACGCCGGTAGGAGTAGCGGTTAGCTTGCGGAGCTGAGCCTTGAGTTCTGCATTTTCGCTCTGAAGCCGACGAAAATGTTCCGCAAATCGGTCCTCGGATTGCCATCGTCGAACCACGGCTTGAAGATTGTCGAGGTCGACGGCAGCACGGATACGGATATAGAAACTGGCTCAACGCAGATTCGTGTGGGTGAATACTGCTCATTTCCGAGGCAAGAAGGCGGTGAGAATCTTGAGCCGCAGGTACTCCTCATCCCGATAGCCGTAGGCGCGCCGTTGAATCACGCGAATCTTGTTATTCAATCCTTCGA
>PHGD01000015.1 GCA_011090425.1 Nitrospira sp. LK70
ACGCTCCTGCGCAAGGCCGCAGCACGAACGGTCGATAACCTGTGGCGCAAACTCGGCCAGCTGCTTGACACCTTCCAGCCCAACGAGTGCGCCAATTACTTCAGAAATGCAGGTTATGCGTCAACCTAAAAAGGGAACGCTCTAGGTGGGAGAAGATGTTGGTCCAGTGGTTCGACGTGCTGGAGAAAGAGAAACCAAATGAATCTGCCGAGAGAAAGAATGGGGAGACCACACAGAGGAAAAGGGATTGCTATAGTAACAAAAGAGTATTGTCAGGAGAAGTACAGGGAGTTCAAGAATGTCCATTCTGGGGTTCCGCTGAGAAAGGAGTTCTTGAGGTTTGCTAAGATGCCCAGGGGACAATTGGGAATCTTGTATGGAAGAGATGCGTACTCTAAACTCCAAAAAGATTGTGGAGATGAAGCGAATAAGTTGAATCTCGAAAGAACTCCGAGAGAGAAAATAATGAGGCAGTACGGCGATCTAGCAAAGCATTTGAAGGAACTGCCTCGGTCTTCAGATTGGGTTCATCACGGATTACGCCCTTCGATATCAGGACTTGAAAAGGCTCCCCACTTTATTAAATGGTCAGATTTTCCTTTGCAGTTTATGGAATGGGTCAAAGAGGGGGAGATTGTTGGCTATGGAGAGGTACTGGGCTATATCAGCGGAGTAGGTGATAAATCCAAAGGGAAAGCTGAAAAAATAGATACCGAGTTTAGACGTGTTGTCCAGGATGTTCGGATATGGTCTCCCGCGCGGCGAAGAAATAGCGAAGGGGAATATAAGATTGAACTGCGAGCGCATCTGAAGTCAATCGGGTATCCTCTGAATGAAGAATTTGGGGAAAGCAATGTTGATTTGCTTGTAAACAAGAGGCACGTGATAGAAGCAAAGAAGGAGCCACAGCTTGCCGATTATGACCGGCTATTTGGCCAGCTGGCTAGGCATCTACAGCATCATCGAAACGTCATCGCGTGCATTTTTGATATTCCAAGCGGGGACAAGTTCGATAATTTTGTGTCATTGGTTGATAGGTATTTGAATAAGGAGGGAAGTTCGGTGGAAGTCATAAAGAAGTAAATGCCAATATTTTCGACCTCCAGTAGAGCCAGCAATGCATTTTTACATCCTCTAATCCCCCAGATCTCTGGTAAGACGCTTTGATGGTGAGCGACCGTGTCATACGAGAACAAAGCTGGCGGACTTTTTCGCAAATATGCTATCCGAACAGATCCATCTGTGCCGGCTGGGGGGACTTAATATTCAAGACTGGTGTGGCTGGGGTCGAGGATTGGGCTAGATGAGGGACGCGGTTGTGGTATAGATCTCTATTTTGAGCAGCTCGCTTGCTAGGGCTCGTACCAGCCACTATAATGGCCATTACGAAAGCTAGTAGGAGGTAGCCTTGCCGCAGGTCGATGAGTTTGTCTCCGTCAGTGAGGCCAAGAATAAGTTGTTGGACATGATCAGACGGATGAAGCATAAACAAGAGATCGTCGCTATTACGCGCGACGGCGTTCCTTCGGCTGTGCTCTTGAGTATGGATCAGTTTGAGGGACTCATGGAGACGATCGAGATTTTGAGCGATCAGAAGTCGATGCGTGCGCGGCGGAGAAAGGGAAGTGGATAAGTCATGACGCAGTGTTTGGCCGCGAGAATCCGTGAAAGGCTATCGAGCTCGGTATACGCCGGAGGCAGCTGAGCGAATCCGCAAGTTTCACCCGCAAGTCAAGCAGGAGATCAAAGAAGGTATCAGGGAGCTACTGATCTCTCCACTTGCCGGTCATGCTCTCCAGTTTGAACTCGCCGGACTACGATCCTATCGCGTCCGGACCTATCGAATTATCTACCGCATTTTGGTCCACGTCGCAATGTGTATGAAGAACTAAGGACATTGCTGCTCGCGAGGGGGAGAACTGAATAGTCCGCTTGTTATGGACTTGAATCAGCTAGGCTATCCGAACAAATCCATCTGTGCCGGCTGGGAGGATTCAATGCTCAAGACCGGTGCGGCTGGGGTAGGGGTTGCGGTGGTTGACTGAGTCGGTTTGGAGTGGCGGTCTAGGAATTCCTTCAGTTTCTTGAAATCCTCTTTCAACGTTTCAAGCAGGTTGCCTTGATGGAGGGCAGCTGCTGGGTGCAGCAACGGAAAGATGACGAAATTCTTCATGTAGAAGGCTTGTGCCTTTACCTTGGTGATGCCGACTTTGCGTTCCAGTAACGTCTGAGTGGCCCAGTTGCCCAAGGTACAGACCAGCTTCGGCCGAATCAATTGTATCTGCTGCATCAGGAACGGCTTGCAGGTTTCCACTTCGTCTTGCTCCGGGTCGCGATTGTTTGGCGGTCGGCACTTGATGACGTTTGCAATGTAGATTTGGTCGCGCGAGAGACCTGCCGAAGCCAGGAGGTCGTTCAGGAGCTTCCCAGCCGCTCCCACAAATGGCTCACCCTTCTGATCTTCATTGAAACCTGGCGCTTCTCCGACAAACATGATACTGGCATGAGGATTCCCGACGCCAAAGACAACTTGGCTGCGTCCCAACTTGGCCAGCTTGCAGCGCTGGCAGTTGACGAGGGATTGCGCGAGGTCTTGAAGCGGAGTGAGCTCCATGAGTTGTGAGTGCGACGACATGAGTAGCGGTATCTTAAAAACGGTAAGCCAGGATGTCAATCGAGATAATGTGGTCATAGAACGAGGGAGGCAGGTATGAAGCTCACGAGCATGGGAACTATGCTGCTGACAATGTTGCCGGCCCTGACAACCGCGGCCTCGGTGGAGCTGGCGGCGTTTGCGAATAAACCCTTTTGTGAAAACGTGGCGGCGTTGTTCGGAGAAGATCTGGATCTGAATACTGAGCTGTTGAAGACCGTGCAGTGGGAGCCGGTTGCGTTGAAAGGACAGGGGCCTACAACGCGACGCTGCTCGCGCTTCGACAGGACGAGAATGGATCTCGACAACGATGGAGGAGAGGATCTTGTGGTGAAAGCCACCTTCTGTATGAAAGGTGTCCCAAGCGACAGTCTCTACGTGTTTCCCGCCGACAGCGAGGTTCTAGAACAAACCAGTTGGCAGGACACCAGCCCGTTGTTGGCAACGCCGAATAAGGTCGAACGGACCGGCGGCACCTATCCGCTGACAGTGCTCAGGATTGATGGAGTCTCGTCGACTCCCAGCCTCACGACGGCCTTTTCGCTCCAACCCTTTGTATTTGGTGGGGTGGCCTATGTTGGGCTGACGGATACCCGACGGGAATGGATGGCGATCGCGAAGTACCGAGGCGGTGATCAGTTTGAAGATCTGTGCTACTTCCACGCTGGAAAATCTTGACTATTCGCCCATGTATCCTTTTGTTGCGAGCATGTACCCTTTTGCATCCAGTTAGGTTGACTTCCATCGCCCGTCATTGCCGACATTTCGAGAATACTGTAGCAAGACCAGACAGAACGCCGACAGAACAGACTCGCCTCTGATTTGCTGAAAGCAGCAATTCTCGACAACTCAAAGAGTTAGCAATTACAGCTCAATTCTTAATGATAAGTAGACCGAAAAGGAATGAACAATGCATGTTGAATTGGCCTTGCATCGAACCGGTATCAGGAATATATAGCGGGATAGTTGAGGGGAAGAAAGTTGTCCCTTTTGCCTGACCGGTAACAATTCAAGTATCAGGCAAGGCATAGGGTTGACGAAATATATGTCGGCTTAGCCGTAAGGGGTAGAGTGGATCAAGTCACGCACGGTGTTCACCATGCGGCGTTTCACCGTAGGGCACCAACATATCTGCAATCATGACACGGTTGTTGGAGCAGCCGACTTCCAGTGGAAAGTCGTGCTTTGGGAATCCCAATCTGATCGGCTGAGGCTCATCGAACGCGTGGTGACAGAGTGCGGTGCTCATCCCTGTTGTGTCGAGCAACTAGTCGATATTGAACAGGTCGCTCGTTCGCCCTGTTGCGCTGCAGTGGTCGCGCTAGGAAAGTATCAGACAGATGATACCTTGGCCTCAAAAGCTGTCAGCTGTATGAAGCAGGCGGGATTGACCGTGCTCGCTCATGAACGAGGTACTCGTTCTTGGCCGGTGGGCATACGGTGCCGAGCTTTATTGGCCGGGGCCTCGTGTGTCCTCGACAGTGAAGAGGATGGTTTTGGGCCGGAGTTACAGCGAATTCTGACAAGTGTTCTGAGGCAGAAAACATGTGAAACTGTGGAAAAAGAGCACAATCATGCGCTCATGAAAACCTTCGGCATCGAGGGAGAAAGCCATGCGATAGAGGACGCATTTCGACAGGCTTTGAGGGTCGTGAGTTTCAGCGATTTAGCCGTGCTGATCACCGGAGAGTCTGGAACAGGGAAGGAACTGATGGCACATGCCATTCATCAGCTTGACCCAAAACGCCGGACTGGTCCGTTCGTGGCGATCAATTGCGGAGCGCTCAGCCCGGGTCTCATTGAAAGTGAATTGTTCGGTCACAGCAGGGGAGCCTTTACCGGCGCAGATCGAGATCGAAAGGGATTGATTCGCGCGGCAGATGGGGGCGTGCTCTTCTTGGACGAGATTGGAGAACTGGGCAGTGACGTGCAGGTCAAGCTCCTGCGAGTGCTGCAAGACCGCCGAATCATGACGGTCGGCACTGATCACGATGTGGGCGTGGACCTCCGAGTGATCGCCGCCACGAATCGTAATCTGGAACTGATGATGCAGCGGGGACAGTTCCGGGAAGATCTGTTTCACAGATTGAACACGCTGTCCGTGCATCTTCCACCGCTCCGGGAGCGAGCAGCAGACCTCGAACCGTTGATCGGTAACTTTCTCACGAAGTATCGATCGGCTGCGAGATCAAGGACCACTTCGATCGATCGTGACTTTCTCGAGGCGCTCGCTCAATTAGACTTTCCCGGTAATGTGAGGCAACTCGAAAACATTGTCCGACGCGCCCTCGTCAATAAGGTAGACGATACGCCACTCAGCTTAAGTGATCTTTCTCCGGAGATATGGCGGCAGCTCTGTCAGCCAAGACCGGCGAGCATTGAACCACCGAGTCTCAACTCCCCCATGACTCCCGCACATGCCGATCTACCGCCCTCGCTCTCGGATTGTGTGGCGAGCCTCTGGACGCAATCGAGTCCTCAGGAATGGAACCTTGCGTGTGTGGTGGGGCATTGTGAACGGATGCTGATAGAAGAGGCGTTGAAATGTGCGCAAGGGAATCATTCTTTAGCCGCACGAGCGTTAGGAATCACGCCTCGCACGCTCTACAACAAATTGAAGAAGCACCATCTCGCCCAGGGAACGTAACCCGAATCCCTCCGAACATTCTGCTGCACACGTCGATTTGTCTCGACTGCGACCATTCCGTCACTGGCTCGCCTCACGGTATCTCTGTATCTCACCTGTCGCATCGTACCATGCGGAAAAGATCTTCCAGGTCTGAGCTGACCCTTTCCGGAAAGGTTTTTCTTCGCTTCTCCCCCTCCACAGATCGTTTCGGGCGCCAGGTGGCGCAACACAATGTTTTTCAATCAATGAGCGCCGGCAACGAGCTGTTCTTGCCGTGGCATGTCGGCTGCTAGATGCCTTCATAGAGGACGAGAAGATTGTGGCTATCGAAGGATTCCGTTTTTTATTGAATCGGTTCGTGCGCTTCAAAGTGAGCGATGTCACCATCCCTGCTCCTCAAACAGTCGTCACTGAACTGTATGGTGGAGACATCGTGCAAGGGAAGGTTGTTGATATCACGGAGAGCGGAACCCAGGAGCAAGCGTTCATTGTTGTGAAGGTGGATGCCATGAAGGACTTTCTCATTCTTCCCGCAGAGAAAGTGATTGGAATCACGGACTAGTGAGCGAAGTGTGACAGGGAGATCCTGAGGGAGCGACACGTGAATCAAACGATGAATGGCACGAAATCGAGTGGGCCGTGCCGATGCAAAACCATGAGTGATTTGCCCGGCGCGAATCTCAAGTTGAGTAGAAAACATGCTCCGTCCACACAGAGGTACACGCCGTTACCGTTCACCTCGCCGAAGATCACTCTCGGGCATATCCCGACTGGTTGGCGCGGCACGGAAAGAACGGTTGAGCATGTACAGGCGCTGATTCGGTCCGGAGCGAGAGATTTTTATGTACGTCAGAAGGCCATCGATATCTTGCTGGAGAAACCTGTCAAGCCCAAAGACTACTTGGGGGAGATTCAGGCCCTCTTCGAATGGGTCCAGCGGCATATTCGGTATACCAAGGATACGTTTCAGGTGGAGGTGCTTCATTCGGCGCGGCGCATGCTGGAGTTGCGGGCCGGCGATTGCGACGACATGACCATACTCCTGGGAGCAATGTTGGAGGCCATCGGTCACCCAGTGCGGCTGGTCCTCAGCGGACCGGACCCGCTCAAACCGGACCTCTTCACCCATATTTATCTGGAAGTGTTTCACAAAGGCCGCTGGATTCCGCTGGACGCCACTATGCCCTATCCGATGGGCTGGGCGCCGAGCACAGTGGTGAAAAAGATCATTGCGATCGAAAGGAGGGCGAACATGATGGCCGAGGACATCGAACTGCAAGGCTTGAGCGACATCGGTGCCGTACCGGACTGGTTGAGGGGGCTGCTTCGGGCCGTGCGCCACGAAGCCCTGCAGCCCAAAGACACGAGAGTGAAGTCCCTCTGGGATCTGCTGCGGCAGCGGCAATTGCTGCAGCGAAGCCCATGGCTCAGGGCGGTCTTACGCCGTGTCTGGGACCGTGGGTTGTCCGCTCGACCTCATCCACGTACCGCGAGACGGATAAAAATACGATTGCGGCATTGGCGGATCTTGCCGCCGATTGCAGTGAGTGCGGCGGCCTATCGTCCGGCAGGCATACGCGCGAGAGCCCAATCTGCTGTCCAGCCGGCTCGACCTGTGATGCTTAAGCCAGTCGCGTCGGTACGGCCTGTGGCCATGCAGCCGGTGCAGCCCGTACAGATGAAGCCGGTAGGTATGAAGGCAGCGGCGAAATGAGCTGCCGATGTCAGACATGTTCCGGTAATGGTGGCGATAATTCATCGCTTGTGGGGGAAATCTTTGAGGCGATACCAATGGAGAGCGTGCAGCAAGGAATGGCTCTCTACCGAGGGTTCAATGGCTTTGAACCGGCTCAGGTCGTGAAAGTTCATCATCACAGAGTGATCCCGCCGGTGGTGGTGGAGCTGGGTGAATTGGTGGGTCTGATGTATCGCTCTGATAAGGGGCAACCAGGTCAACCTCAAACCTACATTCACCGGATGGACGACCCACCGCGTCTGGTCAGCAACATTGAGGGAACGCAACTCTACATCGTGGGTGGCAGTTATCAGGTCACTCCACGAGGGATTGAGGGCTAGGGGGAGTGACATGAGAAGTGACCAACAGCTCGGGCTGGATGAATTGATGATCGTGAACCCCAGTTCTGCAAGGACCGACATTATGTTTCTGAGTGACGATGGAACCTTGTACCAGGTTCAAGGCCTGGGTGGAGAACGTGCAGTGAAGGGATTGGGACAATGTTTTCTGGGCGAAGATGGGTCGCTCTATCAGGTACAGGGCTTCGAAACGGACAGTTCGGAAGAGCCAGCTAACCCTTCAGGCGAAAAACTGCAAGCAGAAGGCAGCCCTGCAGCCGGCCAATATTTCCTCGGGGCAGACGGGACGTTATACGAGGTTGTCAGATAGGCGCTCATTATTACGAATAAAGGAGGTTGCTATGGCAAAGGTTCAAGGCATGAAAGAAAAGTTTCACTCGCCCTTATTCGATGCCTTCTTCGTGAAGGACGAAGATAGGACCGGAGGAGGGAAAAAAAAGTTCACAGACTTTATGACAGATCCACGGGTTATTCGCTTCTTTGTGGATATTCAGAACAAGACCAAACTGGAAACAAATATGCAGGCATCGGGTGTCTTGCCTAGCTTGAATACCTTCGAGGCACGCGCTTTGCGCGTGGTGGTCTCCAGTCTCCATCGTTTTAGCCCCAAAAGGAGCAAAGCGGATGAGCTCCAAGCTGAGCGCAACGAGGCTGAGATCCTTGCTGATCTGATCTACAACTCAGTCACGTCTTTGATCGTGGGTGAAAAGATCATGATCGAAATGCCCACCTTCTGGTTTCCATCCGGCGCTGGTGTCAGTCCTGGCCTCACCGTCTCCAACCACGGTGAACCTGACCCGACCGCGACATTCCGCTTCGCGGAACCGGTGTATATCGAGCCGCAGCAGGGCTTCCGAGTCGAGATGGCATTCCCTCAGGGTGTCCCAGGAGTAAGTCCGGTAGACGATCAAAAATTGGCTCATGTGACGGGCCCGCTTCGGATCTGGGTCGTGCTGGATGGCTATCTAACCCGCGATGTTCAGTAACCGGCGAAATCATATAGGAGGCGAACCATGCAGTACTTGAGTGAAGACCAAGCAACCCAGATGATGGGCATGGGCTACATCGGCGAGGTGCGGCAGGGGCCTGATGGGAATCTCTATCAGTATGTGCAGGGGGTGGACGGGCTGGGCAATCCTCTGGGCTTCTGGCGCAGGTTGAAGCGGTTGGCTCGCCGTGTCGTCCGCAAGGCGCTGCCCATAGCGCAACAATTCGCTCCATTTATTCCAGGCGGGACTGCGGCGCTCACGGCCGTGACTCCATTCCTCAAACAGGCCGGAGTCGCCGGGCAAGATGGTATCGGCGCTCTCTATCAGGCTCCCGATGGCACCCTGTACCAGGAGGTCCAGGGTGTAGCCGAAAACGAGGAGCTTCGGGGGTTAGGAGAGGATGAGGTCGCACAGATGATGGGCATGGGCTACATCGGCGAGGTGCGGCAGGGGCCGGATGGGAATCTCTATCAGTATGTGCAGGGGGTGGATGGGCTGGGCAATCCTCTGGGCTTCTGGCGCAGGTTGAAGCGGTTGGCTCGCCGTGTCGTCCGCAAGGCGCTGCCCATAGCGCAACAATTCGCTCCATTTATTCCAGGCGGGACTGCGGCGCTCACAGCAACGACTCCGTTCCTAAAACAAGCCGGCGTTGCAGGCTACGAAGGCTTGGACGAGGATGAAGAACTGCGAGGACTGGACGAAGATGACGAACTGCGTGGACTTGATGAAGACGACGAATTGCGTGGTCTCGATGAGGATGAAGAACTCCGCGGTCTGGAGGCGGACGACGAGCTACAGGGCCTTGCCGAAGATGACGACTTGCGCGGAGCCGGAGAAGATCAGGAGATGCAAGGCGTTGATGGCTATATCCGGCAGAATACTATGAGTGGATTAGAGGCCTATGTGCCGCAGGAGCCTCCGCAGACTCGCTGGCACGTGACCCCCGCCCAGCCGCCGGAGGTGTGGAAACCACTGTGGTAAGCCGAGTGACAAGATGCCCCATCCTGCATCTCGGACAGGCGCTCTGTGTGACCATCATACGAGATGCCTGTGATGTGGGACGAGGGGGTAGGAGGTACAGACGATGCGATTAGGATTGGGTCAAGACCAGCAACCGGTCCCCACACGATCAGTGCCGGACATGATGCAGCCGTCGGTGGCATCGCCAACTACCAAAGAGATTCCATACGACTATGTGGCCAAGTTCACGTTGAAAGGAGAACGCGGCAATCGTGTGCAGGATGTGATCAACATCAGCATCGAGGGCGCATTCATCGCAACGGCCATCGGCTATAGCTTTGTCCCCGCTAAGTTGCCAGATTTGACGGGAACTCTCACTGTACTCAGCTCAGCAACGAGTGACAGCGTGGCCTTGTTGATCAACAGTCTTCTATCTTTGGAAGACAAGAACGATCCACGCATGTTTGCGCAGTGTCTACTCGTGAAACTCTGCGGAATCGACTTCAAGTACAGCATCGTCGATAGCGGGAGCGGCCGCGAGTTGCAGAATCAGCCGATCCATAATATCGCGGGGCTCGGTGAGGCAACCGGGGAACGGCCGTTCCGTCCCCTGGCCAAACCGATGCTGTTCACGCCCCGCTCGACTGTCCGTATCGAGGTCGAAGAAATTTCGGTGGGACCTATTTATGGTTATGAGGATCAGCTGACCAAACAGCGTGTTGGTGCTGAGCTCTTCATCGTGTTGCACGGCTACAAGATTTTGGGCTATGGAACGGGGTTGTCATGAACGCCAACCATGCGTGCGCTGTTCATCGGGACGTCGGTTATTCCAACCTGTGCCAAGTCTGCGGCATTCCCATGGACGCCGGGTATTTCGATGTCGCAAGCATCAAAGCGGCGCCACCGGTTGGAAAAGAAGTCGAACTCGCTCGCTACCAGCTACACCCTCAGTATTGCGGGACATTGCTGTATTTCATGCAATATGCGGAAGAATCGACAACAAACAAGCAAGTGCTCTCGAACACGCCAGGGTACGAATGGCTGATCCTTTGCAACAATCAGCCGCGGGCGCCCTACTTGCCTACGAGCCTCATCTTGAACCCATGGGGCTATAACTCCCTTCCGATCCATTTGAGGTTGGAAGAGGGCTGTACGCTGAGGTTCGTCGTGAGAAGAGTCGCGGCTATCGTGTCGCCGGAGTTGTCGCAAGTGGGAGGCCGGCTCCTCGGCCGTTCCTGGTACAACACCATCTATGGAGGAATACCGAATCGTTTGTGAGCTCGTTCTCTAAGAGGAGGTTCAATATGTACATCAAAACCGATGGAGGTTTAGGACTAGCCCCAATGCTAGATGGTCCTATTGCCGGTCTTGGTGCTGCCAGGAAATGGGTGCATCGCCGGCGACCTCGCTCTGGATCTGGACGTGCGCCGAGCCGCACGGCTGGTCTCGGCGGATTCGGTGCGCCAGTGTTCGACGTGCAGTGTCCCGACCCGCCTGGCTGCGCGCCGGGGGTTGATGCAGCCGGATGCCGTGCCGCCATACGTGCCGCGGTGCGGGAAGCGATCAGGCTGGCGAACAACGCCGCAAACAAACTCGAGGCCGCGATCGCGGTACCACCCGCTTCACGCGACGCGGACGCCCAACGAACCGCGAAGCGCTTCAAGTTCTTTTTCCGCCATGACCCAGCACATGCGATCAAGTGGGCAGGACATGAGGAGTCTGGCGTCAGCGTCGCCAAACGGTTTCGAGCAGTGGCAAAGGAATTGGACGGCGGGCGGCGAGTGGTTTTTCATTGCCGGCCGACGAGGGTTCCCTGTGCCGATACGGACCTGACGTGCTGCCCGGCGGATGTGAACGCCTGGTTCAGCACAGACGTGCAAAACGGGGTCAACCTGTGTGATGGCTTCTGGAATCCCCCAACGGACTTGCCGCCAGGACTTCCAGTCCGGAGTTTCCGTGCTGCGATCATCATCCACGAGATGCTGCACATGCTCTTCGAACATCTCCGTGACGTGGGTCAGGGCAGGATCAGAGCGGCCTGCTATGAAGCCTTCGCCTTGCGTGCGGCGGGCATTCCGGCTGACCGGTTTGATGTCTGCCAATGCCGCGGCACCGTGCCATGCCCGCCACCATGAGCAAGCGTGAGGATGATGTGCGCCTGTCAATTCTCATTGATCGGGCGGCAACCAGGCTGATGGCGTCCGTTGCCGAGCAGAAAGTAGAAGGGGAAAGACCATGTACATCCGGACTGGTGGAGACTTAGGGAGGCTCTCAACCTCATACCTTTATGATTCTTCGATAAGGGGGGTTGGGGAGCCATCGCGCAAGCCAGTTCTACTGACCCATTATCACGTGAGGAAGTATTTGGATCCTGCTTCGCTGGCGCTGCTGTCGGACCCCGACGCCAGCATCATGACGGCCGCACAGATGAAGCCGGGCTTCGTGGATGACCCACGGCGCGTGAGCCTGCAGAGGGAACTGACGACGCTGGTCCATGGCAAGTATCTAGCGGCGGTGTCGCCCAAGGTACAGTTGCGGATTGCTCTCGTGGATCTGACGGAGGTAAAGCACCACACGCCGATCTTCGCCGGCTTCTCGGCGTGGAACCGGAGCGACCCGGGAGAAGGAGCGACAATGGAAGGGGACAGTCTCCCCAAGATCCTTGCGCTGTACGCGGTCTACCAGTTGCGCTTCGACTTGAACATCTTTGCCAAGCTCAATAACATCGCCAGAGGCAGTGCGTTGCAGACCGCCATAGAGAAGGAGTGGAAGAAGGCGGGGCTCCAGTCGCAGCCCGGTCTTACAAAGCTGTTCCAGTTCACGGAAAAGGATGGTAGCCCGGTGGAGGCAAGGCTACGGCGAACGCCGGCAGTACATGGCAACTGGGACGCGCGCGCCCTCATCGTTGCCTTGGGCTTCGAGTACATCGGCTCAGTAGCACTGCAATCGGGCCTCTTCGACGAAAAGCACGGCGGCTTGTGGTTGAGGGCCGCCTATGAAAAGCCGGCGCTCACCTGGTGGGGCAGTCCGTTCCCAACACTGCCCCGTCATAGTGCCACAGCTTATGCGGCGGCAACCTTCTTTACACTGCTGGCTCAGGGGCGCCTAGTGAATCAGGCGTCGTCGAACGAAATCGCCAACGTACTGAAGTCGCGGCAGTGCATGGAAAATGGCCTTCTCGCTGGAGTGAAGCAGCTTCCGGGCGCGCCGCCGGCGTCGGCCAATAAGTGCGGGCTTGTTCGTCCTCGTTATCACGATGCGATCCACGTGATCCGCCAGCCTGCGGCAGGAAAACGGCTGGAGTATGTCGCGGTGGTCCTTTCCGAAGAACCTCCGGAACTGGACTTCACCGCCCTGGGGAAGGACCTGGACAACATTATTGAGAAGCAGAATCCCTGATAATGAGGCCTCTCCATGTATCTTCGCTATGCGCACGGACTGGGGCGGGCTGCCGCAGTGACAACCATCACCAGCCCGGACAGCAGGCTGGTCAAGCAAGTGACTCCAGCAGCCCTCTGCGGGGTGTGGCGCAGCGGTGGCGCTCCTAAAGTGCGCGGCTGGCCCAGCATTACCCATGTAGTCATCCATACCCTGATCGGGTCCGCCGCCACCACGATCCGGCACTGGCATGGCGGACAAAACTGCCTTCCACCCCATTACGTGATCGACAAGAACGGCGAGATCACCCAGATGGTCGCCGAACGCTACTACGCTCAGCACGTCGGGACGGCCAACACCTATTCGATTGGCATCGAACACGAAGGGGGTTGCTACAACACCCCAGCGTGCTTCTCCGAGTCTCTGTATCAGGCCTCGGCCGCTCTGGTGCGAGATATCTGCGAACGGCAAAAAATTCCCAAAGACCGCGCACACATCATCGGTCACGACGAAGCGCCCGGTACAGGCCACGGCGACCCAGGCGGCTACTGGGATTGGGATTACTACATGGCTTTGCTCCAATGGGACGGCCGCACAGCCAGCCTAAAACCGCAGCGCATCGTGCTGGATTACAATTCTCTCTTCACCTTCCCACTTACGGCCAACTGGAACGAGGGTGTGCGTCTACCAGTCAAGTGGGGTCCCGGGCACGAGCAGAGTTATGCCGCTAAATATTATTATGCAGAGGCCGACCCAGTGGCCAAAGAAGATGACGCCGTCGAATACTCTGGTGCAATCACTGACAGCGGCCAGTGGATACTCTCCGCTTGGTGGCCGGTGTTGCGCGGTAGTAACACTGCGGCGCTCATCAACGTCGCTACCACCAACCGTGATCCAGCCCAGCGCTCTTTCTCCGGGACCTACGACCAAAGCGCGCGCGGACTCATGGCGCGGCAGACAGCGGCTTTGTACTCAACGCACACCTGGATGCCGGTCCACACTTTCACGCTGAACACTGGTGACGGCGTCAGGATCTCGGTTTCACGGCGCAGCAGCGCGCGCGGCAGGGTCATCGCCGATGCGTTTCGCTTGCTAAAAACTGGCTCGTTGTAGGAGATACCCATGTATATTGACGGTCTACAAAGCAACAGTCAGACACAGAATCTGAGTGTAACGCTCGGTGTCTCTGCGGCATCTGGCGCAGCTCCGGCGCTGAGCGCTGCTGCCTTGAAGAAGGCAGTCACTGTGAATCGGGTCTATGCCCGCATGATCGGCTGGAGGAATTATACGAGCCAGATCGCAGTTCGCCTGGGCATTACCACGAAGAACCCGGATGTCTGGAGCTTCGTCCAGGCCCTCGCCAACTGGCAAGCGCGCAACATGATGAAATCGCCCGACGGCATTCTAGGACCGGAATGGTATGACCTGCTGACGCGGAATCGTCGAGCTTGAAGACACCGAGTTGTTTTCGTCAAGGACAACACGTTGAATTACAGGAGAACCACGATGTCTACTATTGCAATCACATCACACGACGGCAAGCTCAGCGCTGCATCGGCAGTTCTTGAAGTGAGTGCCACCAATCCGAACTATAACCAACCCGTGTTGCGGATCAAACAAGCCGGTACCAGCGGAGGGGCGGCCTCTATAAGGATCGATGACCCGAATCCCGACATCGAGTTTGTTGAGACGGGCTTAACGGGTCCTGATCCCGGAGCCGGGAAGTTCGAGATTGCCGTTCAGGCGGACCAACTCCAGATCAACGGCCGCAACGCCGAGGTCGGTTCCGACAAAGGCTTCGATAACATCGTCGCCCTTACCCGACCGGCAGCAGGTGGCAACATCGGAATCGGGTTTCCGGAAGCCAAAGACTACAAGAGGTTTGGAGGAGGAAAGGGTGTCATCGTGATCGCAAATGCCACTGTGGCTCCTTCCCCATCCAAGAAGCTCGCCGGCGCGGGAATTTTGTATGTTGAGGATGGAGCGCTCAAGTATATGGGTTCGGAGGGAACGGTGACGGAGATCGCCCCTGCTTAATCGAAAGGAATGGGACCATGAAGCGCAAAACAAGAGACGCCCATCAAAAATCATCGTCTCGCGCTCAGCGCGTCGTTCCCTTCATCTGGCCCCTCAGCAAGAGCTCCACGCCGGACGAGATGAACACGTCCTTCGGTCCGCGTATCGACGCGGATCGCTGGGATTTCCACGACGGCATCGACCTGCCCGCTCCCGTCGGCACGCCAGTCCATGCCATGGCGGACGGCATCGTGCAGCGCGCTGGGCCAGCGGATAAGACCGAGTCGGGCCAAGGTTTCGGCTCAACCCATATCATTCTCAAGGTCGTTGATCCGATCGACGGGAAGGATGACCTA
Organism: Nitrospira sp. LK70; assembly: GCA_011090425.1. GTDB lineage: Bacteria > Nitrospirota > Nitrospiria > Nitrospirales > Nitrospiraceae > Nitrospira_D. The sequence goes on from PHGD01000015.1 coordinate 15,076, forward strand.
TTCCTTGTCTATCTCCATCTCGACAGCATCGCGGAGGGGGTGATCCCAGAGGCAGAGGTGAAGCAGGGCAACATCATCGCCGCGGTGGGTCAAGAAGATGCGACCTATCCTCATCTTCATTTCGAGTTCAGAAAGGGTGAGGAACCTAAACCAGAAAACAGTGTGCACCCGTTGCGCTATCTGGGCTGCCCCAACACAGCGAACTTCAGGCAGCTCCGTCTGGACCGCTGTAATTTCTCTGGCACGAATGGTGAGAAGAGAGCGGTGCGACTTCCCTTTGTCGTCCGGAACCGTCGGGAAGGCGATGTGCAAGGCGTTGATGTGTCGTTGAAGGGCGAAGGAATAGAGCCTCGGACGCTTCACGTCGACTTCGATGACCGGAACACCATCAATAGTGACAAGGGGGACGACAAGGCTTTCAAGAATGGAATTGCTGTGGAAGGCTACCAGAAATCCAATCTGAAGGGAGCGGGATTGCGCGTGCTGCACTATGGCGTGCTGGTCAAGGACATCGTTCCCGAATACGAATCCGTGGAATTGCGAGTCCTGGATGTCAAGAATGAGAAACCGAAAAGCGCCAAGTTCCTTCTGCCGAAACTCGAAGTAGGCGAAAGTCCCATCTATAGCCGTGCAAATTTCGAAGAGGGGGAAACATTCCCGCCGCAGGGGTGGGAATTATCTCTCTTATCGGGCAATGTCTGCAGACCGGACGCCGTTCCCACAGGCGGCCGCACCTTACTCTGCCAGGATCTTCAGAGTTTGCCAGAGGCATTGATCCGTGCTGGGCTGCGCTTCGCCTTACCCGTCGAGGGCTCGCGTATCCTCCCCATGTCCTGGCGCTTGAAGGCAAATATCCACCCCAAGGAACTTGATATGGACAAGGGACTGGTGATTCATCCATTGGCGTTCCTGGCGGGCAACGATGTGGTCGCGGCTGCCTGCCTGCGGAAGATCGGGGGCAATACATTCGTCGCAGGCGTCTTGATTCGCAGCGCGGACGGCTTGTTTCGTGAACGAATCGATGTGAGTGAGGGAGAGATATTCCTGGATGAATCGGTCAGTTGGGAGCTTGAGCTGCTACGATTAGGCACCCGGCAAACGACTGCGGTATTGCGACTGAGCAACAACGTCGTGGCCCGCATCAACGGCGACACCACGAACGTCGAGCCTGATGCCGCTTGCGTCGGGATACTGCATAGGCACGGGGGATTACAGATCACGCTGCATGTCGATGAATTACGCCTGACGGAAGCGCCACGAAGATCTGGGTAAGCGAACGTTTTAAGCAGGATCGCCGGCGACGAGCTCCGCGCAGCGACGGGCGCTGACGAGCGCGCTCTCTAGATTGGCCGGCCATCCGGTGTCGGTCCATGGCCCGGTGACGAGCAAGTTCTGAATGGGACTTTGTTGTAGTGGCCTCAATCGCGTAGCGCCCGGTGTAAGTACGAGGGCAGCGTGGTCCTCGCGAAAGATTGCCCGGGATGTCACGTCCTCTCCAGTCATTTCAGGGAGCAGCATGGAAAGCTCGACCTGTGCCCTGGCAAATAATTGATCATCGTCGGATTTCATGAGCGCGTTGCCGACCGCAGACAGCCGATATGTGATTTCGCCAGAACCGAGTGATGTGCTGATGAACTGGTGGAACGGTCGGCCCGAGAGGAGGAGCAGCCGAAGCCTTTGCTCCGCAGCCGGACAGGTCAACTGAACATCGACTCCGCTCAAACTCTTGATCTCGGTGATCTGTGCGAAGTAGGCGTAGCGTGTCAGCAGCCGTTCCGGTAGTAGCCGCAATAGATTCTGATAGGAGAGTGCAACGATGTACCGGTCGGCGCGCAGCCTGCTGTCGTCGTGAAGCCGGACTTCGCTCACGCCGTTCTGTCCAAACCGTAGGGTAGGCCGATGGGTCAGGGAGACGATCCGCACATGACCTTGTTGGAGCGTCTGTTTCATGGGTGCGATGAAACGGTGCTCGACGGAGCCGGTCAGGTGGGTGAGCCTCGCGTCCGATGCGTCGCGCAGAAACACGGTTGAAAGCAAATGGACGAAGGTTGCAGCGGAGAGACAGGTCAGCCCGTTGTCGGTCAACCATTGAGCGAGCGGATCCCAAATCCGCTCGCTCGCTTCGGGACTTTGCCCGGTTGTCGTCAGCCATTCCTCCGCAGTCCGATTTTCCAAATCTGCAGGGAGGGTTTGGGCTTGTTCCCAAATGTGCTCGACATGGGAGAAGAGTCTCCACCGATCCTGCCAGGAAAGACCATCAAAGCTGAAGAGGCTCATCATCCATTGAAAAGCGCCGGGGAGGCGGGTCGATTGATAGGGGACGATTCGTCCATCGGACAACCGAAATTCCAGTGGAATCGTTCGGTCGCCTTCCGAAGGCTTTTCTCGCTCGAGCGCGCGAAGGATTCGCCTCGTCTCATGGTGACATCCCAGAACGATCGGAGCTGGTTGGGATGCGTCGGTCCGGAATCCATCGAACCAGGCAGGATGATCGAGCAGGGTGACTTGATAGCCCTGTTGATGAAGATGGTACGCGGTGGTCAGGCCGGCCAGCCCGGCACCGAGAATGAGGATGGTGTGTGAGGATGGCTCGGTCACGAGAACCGGGAGCGGAGCCAAACACGTAGGGCAATAACCATTCGTTGGGCGTTGGTGAGACTAATACGCGGTCCGAAGACCTGATAGTTCGACTGTTCGATCCGTTCCAGAATCCGACTGTACACGCCACGCATGATTTCCGCGACGGTCAGCGCGCGGCGCTCTTGAGGCGATAGTCCCATGAGGGCCGCATCGGCGCGCTTATAATAGTGGTGTGCCCGAGATGCCTCATACTCCATCAATGCACGGAACTCCGGGGAATAGCTTCGATTGAGGACGGCTTTTTCCGAATGATTCCACTTCCGTAAGTCGTCCAACGGCAGATAAATACGACTTTCGGCGGCGTCTGTTCCGACGTCGCGGAGGATGTTGGTCAGTTGGAAGGCCATGCCGAGTGCCACCGCATAATCCTGGGCGCGCGCCGATGTGACACCAAAGACATGCAAACAGATGAGCCCTACGACGGAGGCGACGCGATAGCAATAGAGCGACAGCTCATCGAATGTGACATAGCGATTGTTGAACAAATCCATCTCGACGCCTTTAATCAATTCCTCGAAGTACGCCTTCGGAATACCCAAGCCCTTCACATGGTGGGCGAGGCTCACCATGATAGGGCTGGTCGAGGTGCCCGAATACACCGCCTCCAGCTCATCACGCCAATGCTTGAGTTCGTCTTTGGGATTGTTCCCGGCGGAAGGTTCGTCAACGGCGCTGTCGACGGCCTTGCAGAAGGCATAGACCGTGTACATGGCGTCGCGTTTGGATTTTGGAAGGAACAGGAACGAATAGTAAAAGTTGCTGCCGCTGTGCTTCGTGTAGGCGGTGCAATAGGCTTGAGCTTCAGAGACCGTCATGACGTGCAGCTCTCTGTGAAGATAGTGGCCTCAAGTTTGATCGCTTTGGCTCGGTCGATTGGATGGTCAGGCGTCGGGTGCAGCATGGCTGCGAGCAGCTCTACGCCGTCGACGAGTCGAGGGCCAGGGCGGCTGAAGAAGGATGCTGCATCAACGACGTAGAGATCCGCCTTCTGTTCACAGGCCCGCCGCCATACGTCACCGGTTGGTCCCATGCGCCTGAGTTCATTGACCGTGCCCTCGACGGAGTACCCGCAGGGCATTACAAGGATCACATCGGGATGAGCTGCCTCCACGGCGTGCCATGTCGTTTCATGTGATGGGACGTCTTGAGATCCAAGGACATTCTCGCCACCGGCCAGCTCGACCATTTCAGGAACCCAGTGGCCTGCGACATAGAGAGGATCCAGCCATTCAAGACATACCACGCGCGGTCGCGCGAGCATCCTACCGGTCTCTTTGCGAACCTGGTCCATTCGACGACGGAGTTTCTGGGCCAATGCCTGTCCTTTACCACGTACACCTGCCGCTTCGGCGATGCGCTCGACATCATGGATCATGTCGTCTAACGTCGTCGGACTGAGTGTGAGTATCTTGGGTCGATGCCGAAGTGAGTCGATCGCGCCGGTGAGTTGGTCCGGTGTGATCGAGCAGACGTGACACAGGTCTTGCGTCAAGATAAGGTCCGGATTGGCTCGGCACAGGGCGTCCTCGTTGAGTCGGTAAAGTCGCTGTCCTGATGCAACGAGCTCTTTGACCTGCCTGTCGATGTCCAGACCGGAGCTTCCGTTCTTTCCGACCAGAGGCTCGATCATGACCGGAACGTGTCGAACCGAGGCAGGAAAATCGCATTCGTGACTGATGCCGACCAGTTGGTCGGCCAAATCGAGAGCGGCGACCACTTCCGTCGCCCCGGGGATGAGTGAGCAGATTCTCATCGTTGTATCGAGCTCATGTCGGCCACAAGCGGGTGCGCAACTCCTCGATGCGTGTTTCGCTCAAACTATAGCTGATTGCATCGGCCTCGTGAAGGTCTTGGACGGTGTATGTATTGGCGACCGCCAAGACCCTCATTCCCGCTGATCGTGCGGCCCGAATGCCGGGGTGTGAGTCTTCGATGGCCAAACAGGCATCCGGCGGGATCGAGGCGGCGGAATGATGACGGTTCAATCCGGCCAGAGCTTGCAGGAACGGCTCGGGATTTGGTTTGCCGCACGTGACATCCTCCGCGCTCGTAATGTGACGAAACGCTTTTCGGATCCCGATCTGTTCCAGCACCAATTCAATCTCAGGGCGCAAGGCACCTGAGGCGATGGCAATGGGGTAGGCGGCTGCGGCCTCCTCGACAAATTCTCTGACACCCGGAAAAATCACGAGGTGATCCTTGATGGATGTCAGATAAGCGGCAGCTTTTTTCGCCATCAACTCCTCGACGAGTAAGGGAGAGACCGGCCGCCGATTGATTCGTAGTGCTTCCAGAATACATCCACGATCGTCGAAGCCAAGATAGTCGGCGTAATAGTCTGCCTCGGTCAGAATGATCTGGATGTCTGCGAGAATCCGGCGCAAACATTCAAAATGAAGTGGCTCGGTGTCGGCGATGACTCCGTCGAAGTCGAAGATCACGGCGCGCATGGATTCCTGTAGCTTGTGATGTTTCACCTACACGATGGAGGCGCGAACGGGCGGCATTATACCACAGGGGGCGGCGATATGACCGCTCCCTGTGCGTGGCGAGAATGGCGCGATCAGACGATCAGGGTTTCAATTTAAGCTGCTTCTCCGTCAACCAACCTTTCGTGCCGAAGTCGCTGCGCACGGAATAGACCCAACCGCCGACCTGCAGGTCGCCGTCGAGAATGGTGAGAGCGGTTCCCGGTGGAATGGACGGGCCCGGTCTTGTTCCTTCTGCATCCTGGTGAAGAACGACCTTTTCACCGGGCGCGGCGGGATTCGGCAGTACGCTGACCCGTTGGCCTTCGCTGAAGAGCGGAGTTGGTGAAGCTGTGACTGGTATAGCGGGTGATGCGGTTGGTTGTGGTGCGGCTTCTGTCGGAGCTGAGGCTGTCGGCATCGGCTGGGCCGATGGAGGAACAGGAGCGGGAGTCGTCATCGGCGCGGCTTGCGGGACCTCGACTTGTGCTGCAGGGGCCGGAGTCGAAGTAGCGGCTTGAGGCTGAGCAGCCGGGACAGGTGGCACCGGCTTCGGTGGCGCCGGTTTTCTGGCAGTAGGTGGTGGTTGCGGGGCCGGCGATTCGCCGAGAAGGGGCCTGACATAGTCCATGATCATCTCCGGCTCCATCGCGACATAGGCGCCGGCGCCGATCAAAACCAGCACTACTACCCAGAGAAGTGGGCGCCCACTCGATTTCTTGGGCGGCTTCATGGGGGAAGGTGATCGAATCGTGGTGGTCTGTTCCAGCTCCTCTTCCGTGAATTCAAGATCCGGTTCCGGCTGACGAGCAAAAAATAGATTCCAATTCAGAGGACTGCCGACGAACGACGGACCTCCAGCGATAGCAAACATCGAGCACCTCCCTCTAGCGAACAGCGTCATAGAATCTGAAAAGGTACTTATCACCAAGGCAAGGGACTGTCAATTTTGTAGGCGCTTTTGACAGGTTTATTCGGTGTGGATGCGCTCTCGACAGGATTGAACGTGAGAGCAGGACAGGACTTAATGCTCGTGACTGCCGGAGCGATACACGGTCAACGTCTTGTGGCTGAGTGCGTCGATTAGTAGGAAGACGAAGATCGCTCTGGCCTCTTGCATGTCGGTCGATGCGGCAGGCACAATGCTGCGATCAACGACCATGAAGTCCTACCGTGAAGAACTCTGGTTTGAGACAAAGACCAGGCGGGCCTATATCAATATCACGCCCCAGGTGGAGGCTGTGGTGAAGAAGAGCGGAGTACGGGAAGGCTTCGTACTGGTGAACGCCATGCACATCACAGCCAGTGTGTACATCAATGACGATGAGTCCGGCCTGTTGCAAGACTACGACGATTTCTTGGAACGGCTCGCTCCTCAGGAGGCGGTGTATCGGCATCACGACACAGGCGAAGACAACGGTGATGCTCATCTCAAGCGACAGGTGATGGGGCGAGAGGTCGTCGTCGCCCTCACGGAGGGAAAACTCGACTTTGGTCCTTGGGAGCGTATTTTTTATGGCGAGTTCGACGGACGTCGCCGAAAACGGGTTCTCGTGAAGATTATCGGAGAATAGGGATGTGCATCGATTAAGGCGTGGCGAGTCGCGAATAATCGTCCTGGCGCTTGCATGGGTAGGAAAAGTTTGGCAACATACTTTCTGAATCATCGAGCCGTGACCATTGGCTCGTACAGTAGGGAGCCTCGATGTTAGGCTGGTCTCGCCCCGACCCACTCACACGGGACCTGATTCATCTCATCAATGCGCGTCGCCACGATCATGGCGACACCGATGATGCGATCGATACCTTGCAGGCGTTTCTCGAGCAAGGACGGGAGCACGATCTACTGACCGTGCTGGCGGCGCTCGACGAAGAGATGGCCGAATGGCTGTTCGATCGGGTCGCCGAGGCAAGTTGCACCTTGCTGTTGGACGGGCAGAACGACGAAAAACCGGCTTATGCTACGATGGCTGCCCTTGAGCTTCCACTGCAGGCGAACTTAGCCGCCCCACTCAAGCTGAAGATTGATCCGATCGCCACGGCCGATCTTCTGCACAAGTACCTCCAACTCCCTGCCGGAACGGTTGTTCGCGTGGAATCGCGTCTTTTGACCGATGCCACCCTGGAAATGTTGAGTCTTCAATCACTCCATGACCACCTTGTGACGGTCGCAGATTCCAGGCATGTCCAATCCGTGGCGGCGCGATTGCTTCCTCCGGTCGAAAATACTGCATTTCTGCTGTTTGAGCTGATCGGCGCGCCGGATCCAGGTTTGCCCGATGCGTGGGAGGATCGGCAGCGTCGTGAGGTTCTCGACGTGCTGAAGAAGCAATGTCCCGAGCTGGCATGTGCGCCGGATACGATTGAGGCTCCGGTGTACGCTGCCTATGCCATGTTCGACGCGCAGAATGCAGTGCGCCTCCATCACCTTGCCGATGAGACCGCCGCTGTGTGGAGGGAACTGGATCCGTTGGTGAGGTCTCGCACCATCGTGCACCTTCACACACAATGTGGAAATGGGGTCTACATGCCTGTGTGGACCGATCTGTTCGATCCGGAGCTTCCGGACGAACACGGCCCTGCCTGGACTTCTCCCGACGTTTGGGTCTTCACCGCCGATCTGCCGATTGAATGGCCTGGTGAGATGTTGACCAATCGATTATTGGCGGAAGGCTGTACCAGGTTCGAGAACCACATCGTTGAAACCCCGGACAACTAGTTCCATCCACTCCAGCCTTGTCTTTATCATGTATCTTTCGAGCGAGCCGTTCGGTCGAGGGTACGGGATTGCACGAAACTCCGGTTTCGATGATTTTCCTGCAACTTTATTCTATCCTCACCGCAATGAAGACTCCTCACAGTCAGGAACGATTCGGAAAGGCTGTCACCAACTCCATCTCAGTAGCGGGGTTGATCCTAGTCTGGGCCATCATCTGGGCACATTTCCCATCGAAGGAGGAACTCTTCTCGGCGCAATCGGCTTCATCGATGGATGACACGCAGCGCGTACCTCAGCTCGACCTGACGATCCCAGGCATGGTCAGCCCATCTGCTGAACGCTCGGCGGGAACGACAGACCCGTCAGCTAAGACCACTCTTGGTGGATTGTCTGTTCCGCATGACAGGCGTGCCAGGGAAATCGCAGAAGTGAAGTGCGAGGCCGAAGTCCAGCGCTATTGTCCCGATTCTCTGACGGATGAAGATCGGCGGCGTTGCGCGATACAACGCCTCAAGCGGCTGGATGCACCATGTCAAGAGATCGTCCGGCAACGGCTGGTACGCTGGAGGGAAGCTGAAGGATATAAGCTTGCCTGCGTTGAAGATGTGAAGCGGCTTTGTCTGACAATGCAGCCGGGTGACGGCCGCATTCTCCAATGCTTGCAGGAACACGAACAAGACCTCTCGGTAGGTTGCTACCAAAGCTTGCCCAAAGGCCGCCTTCAGTATCGAAACTGAAGATTCGTATATCAGCACGGGTCGCACAGCTTGGCTGGTGTCGTGTTCAACTCCCGCAGTTACGCGATTCATAGCGGTGACCGAATAGGGTCGATCGGAAAGCGAAACTCCTGTGAAGAATCCAGAGACGCAGCCCATGTAGTTAGGCGGCCAATCCTTCGAGGCAGGACCGAAGTTCCATGGCGAACTCGCCGGCGCGGCGATAGCGGTGGACCGGGTCCTTGTGCAACGCTCGGTCCAGGACTTCCTTTATCGCGGGAGGGAGATCTGGCCTGATCGCTCTTACGCTGAGATGCGGTGTGTGAGCGATGGCAAACAGCAGCGCCGAGACATTATCGGCAATAAAGGGTGGGCGACCGGTCAGGAGTTCGAACATCACGACGGCGAGCGAAAAAATATCTGATCGCCCATCCACCTTCTTCCCGGCGATCTGTTCGGGGGACATGTACATGGGAGTTCCCATCACGATATTCGTCTGAGTTTTCGACGACGTCGCCATTTTGGCGATACCGAAGTCCATGATCTTCACGACCCTTTCGGTGGTCAGCATGATGTTCGCCGGTTTGATGTCGCGATGCACGACGCCTTGCTGATGAGCATAGTCCATCGCTTCTGCGACGGTCGCCAGGATCGAGATCACTTGTTCGAGCGTCAGGAGGTTCGGTTTCCGTGACCATTGCGTGAGCGTGGTGCCTTGGAGGAGTTCCATGGCGATATAGCCGAGGCCGTTTTCTTCTCCTGCGTCGAAAATCGTGACGATATTGGCGTGAGACAATCGTCCGGTCGATTCGGCCTCCCGAAAGAACCGAGCCTTCACCTCCTGCAGTTTATCGCGGTCGTCGATCTCGTCGAGTCGCATGGTCTTGATCGCTACGAATCGTTGGATCGTCGGGTCCTTCCCAAGATACACCACTCCCATCGAGCCCCGTCCTAGCTCCTTTAAGACCTTGTACCGGCCGAGTGTACCGGGTGAACTATTCTCTGTGGTGGGGAGCTGCGCTGCGGTTTCGGACGCGCTGCTTTCTTGTGTTGGGTCGATTTCGTCGGCACCTTCGGCCGGCGCTGCAGATTCTTGACGTCGAGTCGATGGCGCAGGTCTCGCAAAGAAACGCTGAAGTGCATCGAGGTGCAGGAGCCATGTGGCGGTGATCCAGATCCCGATCAGGGTCAATGACGCAGCGTAGACCTTGAAATACTGTGTGAGTCCGACAGGATCGAGAAGCAAAAGCCCGGCAACCCGGAGACCCTTATCCATCACGATCACCATGAACAGGGCCGTAACCGGAAGGATCAGTTGGCGCAGAAACGAGAAACCTCGTCCGTTGTCCGGCATCTGTCGGAATGCGCGAAGCAAAAGCATGCAAAGAGCGACCAGTCCCACTCCTTCAACGATAAGGCGAAGGGATTGGAAACCTGTCAGACCGAACAACATGAGAGGAAACGACTGCGCAGCCGGCAGTTTGCTCAGTAGGGGACCGGCAAAGAGTGCAACCAGTGCGACAAGTACATATTGAACGGCCCAGCTCGACGCGTTGATCATGGGTGCGAGATCTGAAGAAGATAAGCAGAGTCTAGCGGATACCGAAGAGGAGTCAATGGATTGGGAGAAACATGCGGAGGATACTGTCTAAAGTCGTCCGGTAGCTTTCTTCATCTTGGGAAGCAGTGAGGGTGGAATGTGTAACGTGCCCTTACCGATACCGACTTCGATGTCGGGTTTCGTGAGACCATGAAAGTCGCTTCCACCGGTGACCAGTAGGCCGAGCTGTTGAGCCAGGTTGAGGTATTCTCGAGTCTGTCGCGCAGCATGTGTACTGTAGTAGACCTCGACACCGTCGAGCCCGTCGGCTTTGAGCTGTCGAACCAGATCAACCAGAGAACAATCTTCAAGCTTGACCCATGTCGGGTGGGCCAGAACGGCAAGTCCGCGAGCCGCTTTGATCCAGCTGATTGCTTCGGCGGGGCTTGGGAGCTCCCGAGGAATGTAGGCCGGTTTACCCTCGGCAAGGAAACGATCAAAGGCTTCTTTGGCGGAAGCGACGACGTGCTTATCCATTAAGACACGGGCGATATGCGGTCTGCCGATCGAATCGGTGCCGGCGAGCGCGCGGACTTCGTCATACGTAATGTCGATCCCGAGGGTCTGTAATCGTTCGATGATCCGAGGGTTTCGGCGATGGCGACTTTCTCGCAGGGTCGTCAAGCGCTCAAGCAAATCGAAGTCCTGCCAATCAAGAAAATATCCAAGAATGTGCAACTCGGAGTTGCCGGCAAACGAGCTGATTTCCACTCCTGGTATGATTTCGATACCACACTGTTGTCCCGCCGTAAAGGCTTCGGCCATACCCGTCGTGATGTCGTGATCGGTGATCGCCAAGGCCGTCACCCCCGCGCGGTGTGCCATGGTCACCACCTCAGTCGGCGTGCAACTTCCGTCGGAGTGAGTGGTATGCAGATGAAGGTCCAGACGGCTCATATCGATGGTCCTGGAACCAAGGGTTTCTGTGCTGCCAGTTGGGCCGTGTAGACGCACTCCAAGCCGCTCGTTCCTTCGTGGAGCCCTTCGTCATAATGGAGAATGCGGAGGCCGGGTACGAGGCTTAAGAGTTCACAGGGTGCAAGGCAAAACTCTTGACGCTTTGGATGTCGGCGCCGGACGTGGTTCTCGACGGTGAAGGTTTCACACAGCAAGACACCGCCTGGCTTCAACGCGTCGATGAGATAGGGGAGGAGCGGCCGGTTCAGGTAAAAGAAGATGAGAATGGCCTCGTACGTTTCATGTCCGAGCTTCGGTTCCTGTGGCGGCGACTGTTCCAAATCAAGCACTCGCGAGCTGATACCGGAGAGCTGTCGTGTTCGGGCGACGGCAGAAAGTTGTGTGAGGGCCAGCTCATCGCGATCGACGGCTTCGACCTGGTAGCCCAGAGAGGCCAGGAACAGCGCGTGACGTCCGCTGCCGGAGGCCACGTCGAGGACCTTCCCCTTGGGAAGCCGATGAAGCTGTTGGATGAGAAACTGGGCCGGTGGTGGATCAGCGTGGACGACCTGCTGCGCGAGCCTTGTGCGCTCGATGCAGATCCCGACGGAGCGGGTTACGAAGGCAATCGGGGGATGCAACTTCCGCAGCCATAGTTTGATGCGATTGATCGGGAATTCATCGAACAGGGCGGCCAGGAGTCGTTCCCCCAGGGTTTCCAGCAGTTGAGACTCTCGAACGGTTCCAATGTCGACGACACGCTGAGTCACTTTCGCATAGTCGATCGTGCGAACAAGATCGTCGGACAACCCTGCCGTCTCCAGGCGACAGTCCAATTCCAAATCGACGGCAAGGGGTTGGGGGCGAGCGCGCTCCTCGGGCGTCACGCCGCAACGGCCGCGGAACTCCAATTGTTCGATCACGATCTGTCCACCCATTGAAGCATTGTCGAGGATCGGATTTCAGGCTGTCAAGCTAGGAAGGAAGATGGGCTGGGGGTGACAGACGCGTCGGTTACGAGGCTAGACGAAGTAACGGATGGTGTCGAATTTGTGCTCCGTATTGTCGATCAGGCGTATGATGCTGTGACGGTACTCGCCGACCTCGTCTTTCTCGGTCAGGTCCAGCTCAGGGCCGTGATCGACGGGAGTACCCTGCGCATCGGTGATGACTTTGACGAGCGGCCGCTCGCTCTCGGCCTTGTCGGTGGCAGGCTTGAGCACGACGGCAAATTCGTCGGAGTCGAGGACCACCAGGCTTCCGATCGGGATGATCCCCACGCAATTGACGAAGAGTTTGAGCAAGGTCGCGTCAAAACTTCTGCCGGATTTCGCGAGCATCATGTTGAGCACTTTCGAGGGCGACATCGGTTCCCGGCGGTAGACGCGGGAAGACGTCATGGCATCGTAACAATCGGCGATCGTGAGAATGCGCCCCGTTACGGAAAGTGTCCATGGTGTTTTTAATTTGGGATAACCTGAATGGTCCGAGTTCATGTGGTGCTCAAAGGAGGCTGCGGCCATGCGCGATGGAAGGTTGGTAATACCGCGTAACTGTGTGAGACTCAAAACTCCTTCCGTGGGGTGATTGCGCATTCTCGTCCAATCGTCTTCGGTAAACTCACCCGGTTTATTCAGGACTTCAAGGGGAATGGTCGATTTTCCCATGTCGTGAAACAGGGCGGCCAATCCGAGATCGGCCAGCTCGACCTTCGGATAACCGGCTTTGTTTGCGAGCGCGATGGAGAGTAGTGAGACGTTGACGGAGTGATTATGCGTATATTGATCGTGACAGCGAAGCGTGGTGAGGCCCAGCATGATCGGTTCGTCCTGCACCATCAAGTCGACGATATTTTGAATGGCACGTTTAGCTTGCTTAAAGTTCAGCGCCTTGCCGTCGCGAGACGATTGAGTCAAAGTGCCCACCGCATCGCCCGCTTTCCCGTACGCAGCTTTCGAGCGTGCTTTCTGCCGAGTCTTCGAATTCCCCTCGTCGGGAAGATCCTCTTTCAGGTTGAGGAATCGAGGGTCTTTCAGTTCGATGCCGGCTACGGCTAGGTTCGTCAATTCCTGTCGGAAATCTGCAATCGTCTTCGTTGCTGGGTCAAGACTGACGAAGAGGTTGGCGAACTCGCGAAGGTCCTTGGAAGCAACCGATGAGGAAAAGGTCAAACCGCCGATCCCCCACTTTTTCAAGGCGTCAAGGATGCTTGAGACGACCAGCATTTGTTGCGCCGTCACTTTCAGATGGTTGTCGCCGAGGAAGAGGAAATCATCCTGCACCCACAAGGTGACCGGTTGGTCGTGGGCAAGGGTTTCGATGAGGGTCAACATCGTTTCGACGGGTTTGTCGAGAGCAGCGTTGGCCCGGCCATGGATCCTCGACGTCTTAATCAGCGTATTCAACTGTGTGATGAGCTGAAAGCCCAGCATCACCAACTGTTGATCGAGGATATCTCCGGCTTCTGATCCTTGACCGATCTTCCGCGAGAGGGACTTTTCGTGTGTCAGGATCGGTTGCGTATGGTCTTCGCCGAGCGGGTATCGCGGAGACTTTATCTGGCGTTCCTTCACGATCACCCTTCCTACTGTGGTGCGCCGGTGGACGGGATGCCGCGTTGTAGCCGTTGAGCCTGTGACAAGGCCGCGGCGCAAGCCTGACGGACCGCGGCGCTTCCTTTTTTGACTCCGAGTGAGAGAGCCTCGATCGCGGCAGGAGTGGCGAGCTTCCCGAGTGTTTCTGCTCCGAGGACCGCCAACTCTTCCTTTTTTCTCCGATTCATCCAGGCCCATTCGGTCATCAGACCTTGCCAATAGGGAACTGCTTCGTCGCCGCATGTGGCGCGGACAGCCTGAAAGATCGCTCGGCGTTCACTGATGGGGCGATCCATGAACCCTTCTTCCGACAGAAGAGGAGACCAAAGGGAGAAGGGAACGGTGTACTGGCCGGACATGAGCAGCTTGAGCGACGCAAAGCGGACCCCTTCGTCTTCATCGGTCGAGAGGGAGACGAGTTTCGTGCCATTGCCGTTGGGTCGGAACAAGCCGAGAGCACGGACCACTTCGCGACGAACTTGCGCGTCGGGATACCGGATCAATTTTTCAACCGGATCGGCGAACTTGGGGTTATTCCACTTGATGAGGATCGAAAGCAGATTGCGAACATACCCAGGCTTGCGATCCGATAATCCGCGTAACAACGGATCCGGGTGATCCGTCGCCGAGACCGCGAGGGCCTCCGACACAATGGCTTGGTGGACCGGCGATGTGACGTTCGCGAGAAGCGAACAGAGCGAAGGGACCGCATCCGCTTTCATCAGCAGCAGGATGGTGGACAGTCCTTTCACGTCGGCGTTGGGGCTCCGGTTTAGATAGGTCTCGATCATCTTCACCCGTTCAGAGCGGCCGAGTCCATTGAGGAGCGAGGCCAACTGTTGCTTGTGTTCCTCGTCCAGATCAGGCCGTACGGCATCCGTTTCGTGGAGGAGGCTCAAGACATTCTCCAGCACCGTCCATTTGCCTTCGCGAAGAAGGGAGTCCACGACGTTGCTCCACAGATTGAAGAGTTTCGTCAGCAGCGCCGGAGACTGCTCTGATGCGAGGATCGCGGTCAGCATGTCCAGGATGTACATGAGACTATCCTGTTTTCGCTCTGCCTCGATTTCTTGCGCCAGGACGGCAAGCTCTTCTTCCGTGACCTCATAGCCCGCAAGTCCGGACTGGAAACGGTTCTTGGCGTTCCCGGAACCTCCGTCCTCGGAATCGGTTCCCGCTCCGCTGCGCTTTTTGCGTTCTCGTTCCCGATCCAGCAATTCTCTGAGCGTCGAATCCGACGAACTCATGGTTCCGTCGAGGCGGATGAAGGCGTTGTTACCTGTCGAAAAGTTTGAGAGTTCCTCTGCCGTCACGAGCGTGATCGTCGAGAGGTTCCGAGACCACAGGCGGGTGACGATATCATCGTCGTCCTCGTTCGAGTCGACGTCGCTCCATAAGGAGGTGAGGAAAAGCGACAGATCCTCCTGTGTGAGACCCTGGTGTAGGACCAGTTCTCGGATGCCGTCGGCGTAGAGCTTGAAAGCGATGCTCTCGCTTCCTCCATCCTTTTCCGCTTGGTACACGACGTAGTCCTTGCACATCAATTCAGACCGTTGAACGAGAAAAGCCAATTTCGAATGAGCCTCGAGGTGGTGGGTCAATTCTTCGAACAGCTGCTGCGTGAATTTCTGGGCAACGGGATTTGTGGATCCGTATGTCCGGTTCGATTTGGCCGTCTTATCCAGCAGTTTGAGGACACGTTTGACGGAGACAATTTCCGGGTCTTCAGCGGCGCGAGCGGCGACGGCGGCGGCCATCATTTCTTGAGCCGTTTTGAGGTCCGTCGTCATACGTAAGATCTACCGGCAGCTCACCGCTTCGTCAAGAAAATCACGGTTCCTTACCGTCGTTTTACTCTCGGTACGCCGTTGATCCAGCGGCTTGTTTGTCCCGGCAGGCATCGGTAGAATCGAGCCGCAGTCATATGAGTAGCACTACGCTCATCATCTGTTTCGGCGACAGCCTGACGGCGGGATTCCAGTCGCCGACCAGGGACAATCCGACCGGACGGGAGACTCCATACGGGCAGTTTCTGCAAGCTTTGTTAGGCCCTGCGGGGGACGTTCGCATCTCCGGGATCTGCGGTGAGTTGACCGGTGAAATGGTCATGCGATACCGGCGTGATGTGCTCGATCATCAGCCGGGCTATGTTCCGATCCTCGGGGGGACCAACGATCTGGGGTGGAACGCGGCACCCTCAGAAATCATGCGTAATCTGGCCACGATGTACGAGCAAACGCTTGCGATAGGAAGCCTGCCGATTCCAGTGACGGTTCCTTCGATACGAGTAGAGGATGGTCCAGGCAGCGCGGCAAGCCAAGTGTGGATCTCCGAGCATCTAGACCGCCGAAGCAGATTGAACGGGCTTATCCGAGAGTACGCCGGCTCCAGAGGACTTACCTGGGTCGATCTTTTCGAAGCCACCGCGGATCCGGAGAGCGGCCAGTTGGCGGAGACGTACTCGAACGACGGGATTCACCTCACCACCGCTGGGTATCGGCTATTTGCCGAGCAGGTCGCGCACATCCTGAAGCCGCTGTTGGGGCAAAACACGCGACCATGAGTTCCCGTCTCCAAGCCGTCACCGACCGGGAGTTCGATGAGGTGGTTTCGGTAAGCACCGTCCCTGTGCTGGTGGAATTTTGGAAACCAGGCTGCGATCATTGCCGAGCCCTCATGGCGGAGCTCGAAGGCTTGCAAGTCGATATGGGATCGAGCCTTCTCATTCTTACGATGAATGTGGATGAAAATTTTCAAATCCCCGCCGAATTGGAGATCTCGTCTCTTCCCGCACTGGCGCTCTATCGCAACGGTGAATTTGTGAAATTTATCGGAGGGCTGGGGAAGAGGGAGGAGATTATGGAAAAAATTAACCAAAGGCCGAACGGGTGATGTATTTGACCCGAGCTTGAGCTTCAGATTCCCACCATCGTCATGCATTTGTAATGTTAGCGATTTACATTGACAGTTGTTCTGGTCCAGCAGATCACCAGAGCATAGGATTCTGGATCTGATCGATACACTATAGAATCTTTTTAGCTACACCCCTAGCGCATTCTGAATGAGCCTCCATAGCGTCCATTCCAAAATGCACAAAGAATATGTGCAACACGTACCCAGCTATTTTGTGGCACATATTTTGTGTATGCGACATGTTGTACCTGAGTAAAACCACCAGATATTGGATTGACTAGTAGTTTATCTTAGGCTATATGGACCCGCGTAATCGGATGAGCGAAGAATCATAGCTTCCCAACAGTACCGGCCAAAGGAATGATGCCACTAGGAAATCTGTTTGAAAGTAAATGTGCGAAAAGGTTGGTCCGGAAGAGCTGCTACAGAGGCACTTGTTCCCGACGGAGGTTTCGACAACAGGCATGGTGTTTTTGGATTTAGAGCTTATCCGTAAATAACATGATACACTGCGTGCCCATCTCGACTCGTCCGCATAGGGAGGTTAGCGATGGCGACACGCACGACGAAGCAGCGGGTGCCAGCATGGGCTGTGTCGGACGCCTTGTGGCAGCGGGTCGCACCCTTGATTCCACCGCGCCAGCGGGTACCGACCAAACGGTAGGTTCGCCAACCCGGCGGGGGCCGCAAACCCAAAGACGCGCGCCTCGTGTTCGAGGCCATCGTGTACGTCTTACGCACGGGGTGTCAGTGGAAGGCCCTGCCCGCCGAACGCTTCGGAAGCGCGAGTGCGATTCACCAGCGCTATCTGGAGTGGCAGCAAGCCGGGGTATTCGAAGCCCTGTGGAAGACCGGGTTGGCGGGATATGACGACATGGAAGGCATCGCGTGGCGATGGCAGAGTATCGACGGGGCCATGCTGAAAGCGCCGCTGGCTCAGGACGCCGTCGGGCCGAACCCCACGGATCGGGGGAAAAAATGGCAGCAAACGCCACCTGTTGGTGGACGGGCGTGGCGTCCCGCTGTCGATCATCGTGACCGGAGCCAACAGGCATGATGTCAGCCAGCTGGCTGCGGTCCTGGACAGCATGGTGGTTCAGCGGCCCACGCCGCCAGCGCGACGCAGCAAACACTTGTGTGCTGATGCGGGCTATACTGGTGAGGTGGCGCAGGGCATCATGGAAGCACATGGCTACATTCCCCACGTCAAAGGACGCGGGCAGGAAGTCAACGAGAAGCGGCGGCATCCGACGAAGCGAGCCAGGCGATGGATTGTAGAGGTTGCCCATAGCTGGTTCACTCGCTTTCGCAAATTGCTCGTGCGGTATGAGAAACTCGCGCGCAGCTTCCTCGGCCTCACCCATCTGGCTGCGGCGATCATCGCGTTCCGGAAAATCCATGTGACGACAAATATTATTCACGGATAAGCTCTTAGTCAAACTTACTGCGCTGAGGGCTCGTACCAGCGGGCGCCCTGAGGTGCGGATCGGCCTCATTGATGGCCCAGTCCTGATGCATCATCCCGATTTGACCCAAGACCACATCCGCGAAGTCTCAGGGCCTAATGGAGGGGCTTGTACCTCGGCCAACAGCGCCGCCTGTCTGCATGACACCTTTGTTGCCGGCATTCTCTCTGCGACGCGATCGTCATCGGCTCCCACGATTTCTCCTCACTGTACCCTTATGGTGCGTCCCATTTTTCCCAAAGCCACTTCAGGACGTGACGCTATACCGAGCGCCACTCCACAAGAACTTGCCACAGGAATCCTGGATTGTCTCTATGTAGGAGCACGAGTCATCAATTTGAACCTGGCGCTGGCGCACCCATCTACTGCCGGAGAACGGGAGCTGGAGGAGGCGCTGAATCAAGCGGCCAGGCGAGGTGAATATGTCAAGACTTTCAACTGAAGCTGCCTCAAGGTGAGACCAGTATGCTGGTTATCTTTATGACGGTGCGCCAGGCGCACCCGCTACATGATGTGTCTCAGGGTGGGCAGGATTGTGCATACGTATAGTGGCACTTCGTAAGGGATGGGTGTCCGACTCCGAAAGGATCATGTCTTGTGGGGAAGGCTGAATCAGATCTGGGACCATGAGGCACTGGACGCTAACAAGATTCAGCTAGAGGAGCGCTACTTCAGGAGAGAGTCCAGGTTGAGAACTAGTCCAGGCAAGAGGGGTGATGAACATTGAACTGGACGCGTAGCCCGACATACTTCAACATAGGGCCCATCCTTCAGGACGAGAATCTCCAGGGTGTTGCTGCCGGGATCAACCATCCAGTACTCTTGTACGCCGAAGCGCTCATAGCGCTTACGCTTTAACTCGCGATCGCGTGCGGCCGTGCTGGGGGACAACACCTCGAGAATGAGGTCTGGTGGGCCTTGAACATTGTTCTCCGTGATGGCGGCACGACCGTTATTCAGCACCAGAAGGAGGTCGGGCTCGACAACATCCGTATCACTGAGTACCACGTCATATGGCGCAGTAAACACCGTTCCAATGGGGTGAGTTTCGAGATACGTCATCAAGTGGTGGAGGAACCTGCCGACGATCAATTGGTGGCGAGTCACGGGAGAAGGAGTCACGAATAGGTCACCATCGAGAATTTCATACTGCTTCCCATCACTGGGCAGAAGTACGTAGTCATGATAGGTCAGTCTCGTCGTGGCCAAGTTCATCTCGGGGCTCCTACACCAATTTTACCATACTGAAAATGCCTATCTGAGTCAATGAGCGAGCCGAACTGGAAAGGTCTTCGCCTGGCGTGTGGTGGCTGTTGAGCACCTGCGATAATAGTGGGATCGACCGATTCCGATGGTTTCTACAGCACCCGCCAGGTGCGGCCGTCGTTTTGGATCAGGCGGTCTGCTTCCACCGGTCCCCAGGTACCGGCTTGATACTCGGGGAGCCAGCGCTGGCCCGACTTGTCCCAGGCTTCGAGGATCTGGGTGATCCAGGCCCAGGAGGCTTCGACGGCATCGCGCCGCATGAAGCGGGAAGCATCACCCGCCATCACGTCGAGCAGGAGCCGTTCGTAGGCTTCCGGAGATGGTCGACCGAAGACCTCGCAGTACTTGAAGCTCATCTCGACCGGATGAGTTTGCTCGCGGGTGCCGGGCACGCGGGAGACGATGCGGAGCGTAAGCCCTTCCTCGGGCTGAATTTTCAACGCCAGCACGTTTGGAGCTTGGGGAGTCTGTCCGCCGGCATTGAAGAGGATCTGTGGAATTTCTTTGAATTGCACCGCGACTTCACTGGCCCGCAGGGGCAACGCTTTTCCCGTCCGCAGGTAGAACGGCACGCCGGACCAACGCCAGTTTTCCACGAAACATTTTACGGCCACGTAAGTTTCAGTGATGGAGTCCGGCTTCACCCCCTTTTCGCGGCGATAGCCTGGCACCGGCGTACCATGTGCCGTCCCTTCCGTGTATTGGGCCCGCACAGTAAACTTGGCCACATCCTTGGCCGTGATGGGCCGCAGGCAGCGAAGCACTTCCATCTTGGCGTTTCGCACCACGTCCGGATCGAGCGAATAGGGCGGTTCCATCGCGACGAGACAGAGCAATTGAAGCATATGATTCTGGATCATGTCCCGCAGAGCGCCGGCTTCTTCATAGTACGTGGCCCTAGTCCCCACGCCTTCGGCTTCGCTGACAGTGATCTGGACATGGTCGACGTACTTATAGTTCCAGATCGGCTCGAAAATGCTGTTGGCGAACCTGACCACCATCAAATTTTGGACCGTCTCTTTGCCCAGATAATGATCGATCCGGAAAATCTGCGATTCGTCGAAGACGCGGCCTGTCACTTCGTTGATGGCCTGGGCAGAGGCCAAGTCACGCCCGACGGGTTTTTCGACGATGACGCGCGTGTAAGGTACGCGGGAGCCGAGAGTACCTGCGAGACCTGACTGGGACAAGCCTTCACAGACCGCAGTAAACGAACTGGGGGGAATGCTCAGGTAGAAAATACGATTCCCCGGTAGTTGAAATCTCCGCTCAAGATCCTCGATCCGCTCCTTCAGTCGCACATAGGTCTGGGGGTCATCATTTCCTCCTGCCAAATAAAACAGGTGCTGAGAAAAGGCATTCCATGTCTCTTCGATTAAAGCCTGCCGGGAATGTTTGACCACGCCGTTGCGGACGGTGGCTCGGAACTCTTCGTCGCTCATGGGGGTGCGGCCTAGGCCGAGCACGGCGTAGTTCGTCGGCAGCAATCCGTCGAGAAGAAGATTGTAAACAGCGGGGATAAGGCGTCTGCGGGCCAAGTCTCCGGAGCCGCCGAAAATCACCAATGTACAAGGTTCGACGGATGACAGCGGTTCTTGGGCAGGACTGATGTCGATCCGTTGACTAGTCGTTTGGGTCATCAGGATCTCCTATGCAGGATGTTGAAAAAAATCCGCCGACATCGAAGCGGTTTCAATAGCATGCTCGTGATACGAGGCTGTCATCGCCGGACGGCGTGACCACCGAAGGCATTTCGCAGGGCTGCCAGCATTTTTTCGGCAAACGATTCTTCCTGTCTCGATCGAAACCGGGTGAAGAGCGCCGTCGTGAGGGTGGGAACCGGCACATCCTTTTCGATCGCATCGGCGATCATCCAACGGCCTTCTCCGGAGTCTTGAACATACCCTTTGAGTTTGTCCAGCTTTTGGTCGTCCTTGAGCGCACCAGCGGCCAGTTCCAATAACCAGGATCGGACGACGCTCCCGTGCATCCACAAGTCGGCCACGCGCGCGAGGTCCAGCTTGTACTCGCTCTTCGACATCAACTCAAATCCTTCGGCATAACCTTGCATCATGCTGTACTCGATGCCGTTGTGGACCATCTTCACATAATGCCCGGCACCAACCGCGCCGACGTGGGCCCAACCGTTTTCAGGCGCCAGGGTCTTCAACACCGGCTCAAGCCGTTTGACGGCTGCGTCTTCTCCGCCGACCATGAGACAATAGCCGACTTTCAATCCCCAGATCCCTCCGCTGGTTCCCGCGTCGACATAGTGGATACCTTTTTTCTTCAGCTCGGCAGCCCGCCGCACATCGTCGTGAAATCTTGTATTTCCACCGTCCACGATGCTGTCGCCGGATTGCAACAGTGCAGCCACGGCTTGGATGGTTTCTTCAGTAGGGGCTCCGGACGGAACCATAATCCAGACGGCGCGCGGAGCGCTCAACTTTCCGACAAGATCGGAGAGGGACGAAGAACCGACGCAGCCCTGGCTCTCAGCCTGTTTGATCAACTCGTTGGATCGGTCATACACCACCACGCGGTGTTGATCGCGCCGAAGGCGGGTCACCATATTCATCCCCATCTTGCCGAGTCCGATAAATCCCAGTTCCATTAGAGAGCTCCTTGGTTTGTGGCTTATCACGGTCGATGCGATGGTCGTTGATCGATCGACAGGCAGGTGCGGTTCCTCTCACCGTATGTGCGCAACACTTTCCTGACGCAGAGACGGCCGGTTGAATGTCTCGGTCAGTCGATGCGAGCAGGATTCGGGACATCCTTAAAAAGGAGATCAGCAAATTGCCGGCCGAAATTGAGCCGATCGGGGAGGGTGGCGGCCGTCAGGAATTGTCCGGCCAGGTCGGCAAGCGCCGGCTCGCGCGAAAACATGAACCGATGAACATCCACCGGGGCCACCAACCAAAACCCTCTCAAACGAAAAAACGCCGAGATGCAATCCTCGTAAAACAGCATCAATAGATAGTGGGCCGTTCCAGGCTTGTCCATGAAGTCCTGGGTCTTGCCCAACAGGTGATAGCACTCGGCCTTGAGGCGAATTTGTTCATTGATCGAAGCCGGTGGCGGACCCTGGCGAAAGCGCTGGTGCACCTTTTCGATCAAATTCGCGCAGATGCCGTCGTGATCGAAAAGGACTCTGCCTTTTCGAAGCAGCGAGGGGAGCCGAAGCGAGTACGTGAGGTCCTCCTCGACGGAGTGGTGGCCATGGTAGCGAATATCCGCCATACGATCGCCGACGCGGAGGATTTCCTGGCTGTCGGCATCTCCCTTGACGAGGGCGATCAGATCGATATCGCTATGAGAAGTCACGGCCCTCCGAGCTCCCGATCCCACGAGTATGATGCCCACCAGGTCACCGCCCCGTCGGCCTTTGATATGCCGCAGTGCGATGTCTAGACTGTCCTCAAACCCCGGAGGAGGCGGCGATTCCGGCTGCTCCGGCGGTTCAGGGACTTCGAGCAGCTCGGCATTCAACTCTTCACGAGTGGGAGTGCTTGTCGTGGTGGAGTCCATAACCGTCTCTGAGTATGGGATGAGTATGTAAATCGTATTCGAAAACCAGATCACTCGATCAGATTCTATGGATCGAGGACTATCGTGTCAACGCCGAACGATCAACCTGTGAGGACCTTGGCAAAGACAGCTGCTGCTTCGTCGATCTGCTTGTCCGTGATCTGCAGATGGGTCACCGCTCGATAGCTCAGTCCTCCGACGGCGTTGATGAGTACGCCCTGCGCTTTGAGCGCGGCCACCAGTTGGGCCGGCGAGCGCTGCTCGTCGATGATATCGAATATGACGATATTCGTTTCGACGTGCTGCGGTGCGACCTGGATGGCAGGAATTTGCTGCAGCAGGCGAGCCAGTTTTTTCGCATGGTCATGGTCGGTCTTGAGCCGAGCGACATGCCGCTCCAAGGCATAGATGCCGGCTGCGGCCAGAATGCCCGCTTGGCGCATCGCACCTCCATACATGCGGCGAAAGCGGCGTGCGCGCTCCATGAGTCGCTGGTCGTTGGAGATCAGCAGCGATCCGACGGGAGCTCCCAGCCCCTTCGAGAGACAGACAGAGACGGTTTCGAAGTGCTGGGCATACGCCGTCGGAGGCAAGGTGGTGGCGGCCACGGCGTTGAAGAGCCTAGCGCCGTCGAGGTGCATGGGAATGCCATGTCTCACGGCGAGGGCTCGGAGTTTTTCGATCGTGGAGAGCGGATAAATCGTGCCGCCTCCGGCATTGTGCGTGTTCTCGATGCAGATCAAGGCCGTCGTGATGCTGTGCGGATCGTTCGGCCTGATGGCGGCTTCCACCTGCTCAGCCGTCATGACCCCTCGCTCACCGGTCACCCAATGAAGTTGCACGCCGGCCAGCGCCCCGGCTGCTCCCTGTTCATAGCGAACGACATGACTCTTGCTCTCGACGATGATCTCCTGCCCTGGCTGGGTCTGCGACCGGATCGCCAACTGATTGGCCATGGTGCCGGAGGGGACGAAGAGGGCGAACCGCTTGCCGAGCATGGCCGCCGCCATATCTTGGAGGCGATTGACGCTCGGGTCTTCGCCGTAGACGTCATCGCCGACTTCCGCACGCGCCATGGCTTTCCGCATTTCGTCGGTCGGCTTGGTGACGGTATCGCTACGAAGATCGATCATATCTGTTGTCTCCTAAAAATTCCGTACGGTCTCGGCATTCTAACAGATCCGCCGCTTGGAGGTGGAGCCCCACGGCTTCACAGACGTGGTCCCTGTTTGTTCTTCGGCAACACCTCGCGAAGCCTGTTCTTCTTCGCCAAGACGTCGGAGGATGCCCGCTGCGCATTCCTACACGGTTTGATAGCCGTGGCTTCTTGCGTAGGCGGGTGAAAACATACCTGCTACACTGCGCAGGGATGAGCGTACCGAGTCAACCGATAGTTGATCGATGGGTGAACTCCTTAGGAGCCAAACGGGACGAGCTTGTTCCGCTGGCCTGGGCATTCACGTATTTTTTCTGTCTCCTCTGCGGCTACTCCATTCTCCGCCCGGTGCGCGACGAAATGGCCATCGAAGGGGGATTGAAACATCTCCCCTGGATGATGACCGCGACATTCCTCACCATGCTTGCCGCCACACCGCTGTTCGGATGGCTCTCGGCGCGCTGCTCGCGCTACCGGCTGCTGCTGACCGTCTATGCGTTTTTCATCACGAATCTGTTGGCTTTCTACGTGTTGATGACGAGTCATCTGCATCCGGAGTGGGTGGCTCGTGGGTTTTTTGTCTGGCTGTCGGTGTTCAATCTGTTCATCGTGTCGGTCTTCTGGAGTTTCATGGACGATCTCTTTACACCGGAGCAGGGGGCTCGGCTGTTTGGCGTGATCGCGGCCGGGGGAAGCAGTGGAGCGTTGCTCGGCCCGCTCTTCACCACGGGCCTCACGCTTGTCTTCCCGATTCCAGTGCTCATGGTGGTATCGAGCCTGTTCTTGGGCGCCTGCATCGGATGCGTGTACCGATTGGAGCTATGGGGGCGGACACAGACGATCCATCATCGGTCCCAGCAGGGTGAGCCGCTCCACGGCAGCTTTCTCGCGGGGGTTCGTCTGACCTTCTCGTCGCCCTATCTGCTTGGGATCTGCGGCTATCTGACGCTCCTGACCATGACCGCCACATTTCTGTATCTTGAGCAGACCCGCTTGGTTGCGGAATATCTTGACCGACCTGAGGCCCGTACGCGGCTCTTTTCCACCTTGGACTTCACGACGAGCCTTCTGACCTGGACCACGCAGGTATTCATGACCAGAAGGCTCATCAGCCGGTTTGGTCTCGTGGCAGCGTTACTGTCCTTGCCGGCGATCAGCCTGGTGGGATTTCTGGGGATCGCCTTATGGCCGAGCCTCGCGGTCTATGTCGTCTTTTCCGTGTTGCGAAGAGTGGGGGAATATGCGCTGTCCAAACCGGCTCGGGAGGTTTTGTTCACGGTCGTCAGTCGTGAGGAAAAATACAAGGCCAAGAACTTCATCGATACGGCCATCTCGCGTGGCGGCGACGCCTCGACCGCCTGGCTCGTGACCGCGGTGAAATCTCTCGGGGCGACCACTACCCACATCGCCTGGGCATTGGTTCCTTTCATGGGGGTATGGGCCTGGCTCGCCACGGTCCTGGCTCGTCAAGAAAAGCGTCGGTCGGCATCTCTTTCACCCTAGGGGTGCGTCTCAAACGTTTTTCTCTGGACCCGTTCGCCCTGAACTTGTCGAAGGACGTGCGACTTCAGGCGGTTCCGTTCATGCGTTTTGACCTGGTTCACCGCAGAGTTCGCTAAGCCCGTTCTGAGTCAATCGAAGGACTCACCACGAACGTATTTCCGGGGTACCACAGCAGGAGTTTCTGGTTCTTGCCTTTGTCTGGCGAAAGCGTAGAATCGGCAAACTCCGGGAGATGGGCCATACGAATACGTTCGTAGGAGCCTCTATTTATGGTCTAAGCATCGCTCAAACGAGAGCAGCTAAATGCCCACTGGGGACTTCGATGTATTTCTGAGCTATCACTGGCACGACCATGCCCAGGTGGAGGTGCTCGCCCATCGCTTACGGGAGCAGAATCTCACGGTGTTTCTCGACCGGTGGTATCTGACGCCGGGGCAATCCTGGCCGAAGGCCTTGGAGGCCACCCTGGCGAGCTGTCGGGCGGTGGCCCTTTGCATCGGTCAGGGCGAGATGGGGCCCTGGCAGCAGCGAGAGCAGTATCTGGCGCTGGAGCGTCAGGTAGCCGCCGAGCGTCGTGGCCAGCGTTTTCCCGTCATTCCCGTGCTCCTTCCTGGCGCCGAACCGCCGCTCGGATTCTTGAGTCAGAATACCTGGGTCGATTTTCGGGCTCGCGCTGACGATCCGGTTCTGCTGGCCACGCTGGTTAGCGCCGTTCATGGGAAGCCGCCAGGCCCGGATGCGCTGGAGACAGTCCGCAACACACTCGCCTCCATCTGTCCTTACCGAGGCCTGCTCTATTTCCGGGAGGAAGATGCGCCGTTTTTCTTCGGGCGTGAAGCGGCTATTACCCAGCTCGTGAGTGCGGTTCAGCAGCACAATCTCGTGGCGGTGGTTGGGGCGTCGGGCAGCGGAAAGTCGTCGGTCGTGAGGGCCGGCCTGGTGCCGGAACTGCGCAAGAGTCGCGATCGTGTCTACGAGATCGCGACGATCGTGCCGACGGATCGCCCGGTCCATGCCTTGGCGGCGATCCTCATGCCGTTCCTGGAGCCGGACATGAAAGAAACCGAGCGGTTGATCGAAACGAATAAGCTGGCCGAGGCGCTGCTCAGTCGAACGGTCGCCCTCCGCGATATCGTTGACCGGGTGCTCGCCAAGCAGCCAGGTACGGATCGTTTGCTCCTGATCGCCGATCAGTGGGAGGAATTGTTCACACTCTGTCAGGACGACACGGCGAGGCGCTGTTTGATCGACAATATTCTGGAAGCCACGGCTATGACGAAGCTCTGCGTGGTGCTGACTCTGCGGGGAGATTTTTTCGGTCGGGCCGTGACCGGCTATCGCGCCCTGTCCGACCGACTGCAAGGAGCCCAAGTCAATCTTGGACCGATGAAGCGGGACGAATTGCGTCAGGCCATTGAAGAGCCGGCTCGGAAGGTGGGGCTGAGCTTCGAAACCGGCCTCGTGGATTTGATCCTTGAGCAGGCAGGCGATGAACCAGGCCATCTCCCCTTGCTGGAATTCGTGCTGCGGCGCTTATGGGAGGATCGACAGGGTAGCAGGCTGCATCATGCGGCCTATCAGGCAATGGGCCAACTTGAAGGAGCGATCGCCACGAAGGCCGAGTCAATCTATCGCCGCTTGAACGGGCACGATCAACGGCGTGTGCAACAGATCTTCATCCGCCTGGTTCGGCCGGGAGAAGGGGAGGCGGATACCAGGCGCCGTGCGACGTCGAGCGAGCTGGGCACAGAGGTGCAGAGCCTGGTGAAGGCACTGGCCGATGAGCGACTCGTGGTGACCTCGCGGGTGACGGGCAGCGAGGAGGACACGATCGAGGTGTCGCATGAGGCACTCATTCGGCATTGGGAGCGGCTCAAGGGGTGGGTTGACGCGGATCGCCGGTTCCTCGCCTGGCAGCAGCGCCTACACACATCGGTCGAACAGTACGAAGAGAATCCCAAGGACGCCGGTGTTCTCCTCCGCGGATTTCCTCTCACCGAAGCGTTAGAGTGGCTGAAGAAAAAGCCGGACTCGTTCTCCGCGCACGAGCGTCAATTTGTCACGGCGAGCAAGACGCATGTGATGCGTCAGCGATGGCGCACCGTTACAGTTGGTCTGCTCGCGCTGCTGGTGGTCGGAGGGCCTCTACTCTGGGTGGAGCGACATGGGGTTACGCTTAAATATGCCGGCTCCATTGTCATGGCACGGACGCATCTGGTATCAGTGGCTGAGCCGGAAATGGTCACGATCTCAGAAGGGAACTATCGACAGGGAGACCTCCGCAATCTTGGGTCCCAGGATGAACAACCTGTCCGACAAGTGACAATCGAACCGTTCGCCATAGGCAAGTATGAAGTGACATTCCAAGAGTACGATCGGTATGTGGAGTTGACCGGGGGTCGATTGCCAAGCGATGAATCATGGGGGCGAGAGAGGCGCCCCGTGATCAACGTCTCATGGGATGATGCAGTGGCCTATGCGAAGTGGCTCTCTCAAGCAACGGGCAAACACTATCGACTTCCCACAGAATCGGAATGGGAATATGCAGCGCGTAGTGGGAGCAAAGATGAGACCTGGGCAGGGACATCGGATGAGAAGCAGCTGGTCGATTATGCGGTGTACCAGCAGAGTGGGACGGAGTCAGTTGGGAGCAAAAAGCCTAACGGGCTCGGCCTCTTTGACATGAGCGGCAATGTCTACGAATGGGTGGAGGATTGCTGGCACAAGAATTACCAAGACGCTCCGACTGACGGCTCGGCTTGGTTAGGGACGAATGGAGGCGACTGCGGCCAGCGCGTGCTCCGTGGTGGGGCCTGGTACGACAGGCCGGGGAACCTGCGTGCGTCGAACCGGGGCGGGGGCCTCGCCGGCTACCGGGGCAGCCTCCTGGGGTTCCGTCTCATCCAGGACAATTCCGAATAACCCTGTGCCCTTTGTTCTTTTACCCTTTGCATCCGATTCCGCTGGGCGAGGGGAGTCTTCAAGAGGTTGTGGAATTAACTGACTCCGAAACCCGTTCATGGTTCGACAAGCTCACCACGAACGGAGAACCTCAGTATATTCAATGACCGCTCCGTTCGTCCTGAGGTTCTCGAAGGATGAACGGATGGTCTTCCCGCAGCCTCCTAATCCCGAATGACCACCGAGCTGATCACGTAGGAACTGGCTCGTCCCGACTTGGCTCCTCGTATCAGAACCTCCGACACGTTGCGTACCTATTGGCGGATGTTCCAGTGAGGTCCCGGCTTTCATCTCCGGCCAGAACCACCAGGTTCCATCGCGCTTCCGGAACCAGAGTTGAATCGAGGTGTCCGGCAGCACCGAAATCGATTCCATGTCGAAATACGTCGGCGCGCGATTCTCGGTATGGCTCACCCAGACTTTGATCCATTGATTCTGATCGTGAGAGGACAGGACAGGGGGAGTCTCGAGAGGGGCGTCAGGCCCCCTTATTGTTCCGTTATGCCGCCTTGCCTGATGTGGGCTTGGTTCGCACAAGAAGCTCGATCTCACAGTCCAAGATGTGCAAGAGGGACAGGAGTTGATCGACCGATTTGCGGTAGTTCGTCTGGTCCAGCAGACGGTAGAGCTGCGTCGGGGATGTCTTCAGCCGGCGAATGATCTCCCGTTTCGAGAGGGGACTCGCGCGTACCCTTTTCTGCGCCTCGACCGTCAGCTTATACAACAGCGCATCGCGCAAGTAGCGCGAGTCTTGGTTGTATTCCAACACCTGCTCACTGTGGACCGTACCCCCATTGCCTGATTCCAACACATAACTGAACCCTTCCCGTCCCAGTTCCTGATCGACAGAGACGCTGACGATCGGATTGGTGCCGGTTGGTTGAGGATCGACCTTGCAGTAGGGAAGCCAAAACGACTGTTTCGAGGACTTTACGAGGAAAGCCTTTCTGCGATTGTTAGAGGTGACCGATCGAATTTTCATAGCGCCCCCTCGGAGTCCAGTTCTTCGATCAGCATGCGCACTCGCCGCGTGGCCTTGCCGAGCATCGGCTGGTTGTTATCCAGATCCCACTTCACGATGAGCACTCCATCGCGATACACATGCACGTGCCGAGGAGAATGGTCGCTCTTCCACGTTAGGAAGAGGTAGCCGCCCCGGCGAACCTTGCCCATACCGTAGTGCTACCTCAGGAGGTAACAGTTGTCAAGTGCGACTCGGGCTTGTACGCTTCTTGGGGTCGAAGGCCTTTGCGGAGCCAGACGTGGCGGCTCTGGCTGCCCGCGATCGGGCCTACGCCCAGGAAATTACTGTCTTTTGGGGGGGGGGACGAAGTCATCGCCGCCACGATGGGACGCTAGTCCCGAACGACCAGCGAGCCAATCACATAGGAACTGGGTCTGCTCGACTTGGTTCCTCGTAGCCGAACCTCCGACACATCGCGCACATGCTCACGAATGGTCCAGGTGTTGCCGGCTTTCAGCTCAGGCCAGTACCACCAGGTGCCGTCGCGTTTCCGGAACCAGAGTTGAATCGATGTATCGGACAGCACCGAAATCGAGTCCATGTCGAAATACATGGGTGCATGATTGTCGAGATTGCCGACCCAGATTTTGATCCACTGATTCTGATTGTGGGAGGACAGGACACGAGGAGTCTTCGTCCAATCGACATCGGTGCATTTAAAGTCCACGAGTTTGCCGAACCCTTTACCGAGCCCGTCTCCCGGATCCGGAAGGGTGTAGCATTCGACTCCTCCTTCCATGTTCAAATGGAAATGTGTGAGGCCGATGGTGTCGAGGTTGACATCGCTTCGTGAACAACGTTGGCGGTAGGCCCAGCAGTCGCTATGTTTCGACGGATCACACATCTGCAAGGGCCCGAATCCGATTCGGGTCGTCCTGTATGCTAGCGTTGATCTGGCCTGGCCATAGATATGTTCCAGTGCGGCCTCATTGTCGAAATTGATCAGGCATGGTTGTGAACTGCTGTCGTTGGGACGGGCTTGTACGACCTTGAGAGGTTGACTGTCCCGCTCCCGTTCGGCCGATTGTTCGGGTGTGGCTTGCGTTGGAGGATTCAGCGGGTTCACGGGTTTGTGTTGAGCACAGGCTCCCAGTACCGCTCCCAAAACCATACAGAGAGTCAGTCCGAGAGCACTTTCATTGACCTGAGCTAATGAGCCCATCGCCCTTCCTTTCTCTTGCGCCAACGCGAGCCGGCACACCGCTTCTCATTCATTAGCTCAAAGTTCAATTGTAGCAGGTTGAACTGCGAGGCTTTCCGTTATTTACTCATGAAAAAAACGCGTGGTATAGTCCGTCGCCCTGAACCTGAATCGGCAGCATTGTCTCAGGGAGATGAATTGATTGCAATGAACCAATGGAGCCAGTATGGCGATTGAAGTTCCGGTCAAGCTCTACCTCGATAAGCTCTTGAAGGACTGCAGGAACGTCGCGGTCGGTCTGACGCTGCTTCCAGCTCCGGTGAAGGCGAAGGCGCTGCATGCCGTTGCCGATCGAGTGGCTGCGGATGAAACTGCCATTCTCGCGGAAAACGCCAAAGATGTCGAAGCCGTAGGCAAGTCCTTTGAGAAAGCGGAGACGAAAGATCGGGTGAAGGCCGCCGTCTCTCGCGTGCGCATGACGGCGGACCACATCAAGGAGATCGTGGAACGACTTCACGTCATCGGCGATCTGCTGGACCCTGTCGGCGCCGTGACGTCGCGGCGGGAACGTCCGGATGGGTTGCAAGTCTCCCGGGTGAGGGTGCCGATCGGAGTGATCGGCGTGATCTCCGAACGGAGTCCGCTCGTCACGGTGGAATCGATCGCGCTCTGTCTGAAATCGGGCAACCTCTGTGTGTTTCGCGGGGCTCCGGAATGGAAGTTGACGCATCAGGCGATTGATGTGCGATTCCGTGAGGCGGCAGCGGAAAGCGGCATTTCCAATGGAGCCTGGGTTCTCATCGATCGCCCGGAGAAGGAAGTCGCGCTCGAGCTGATGCGCTCGGGGAAATACCTGGACGCGATCATCGTGCGTGGCGGAGCCGGGTTACGAAAGACAGTTGCAGAGCAAGCCAGGGTGCCGGTGCTCTGCGATGACGGAGGCCTCACGCATTTGTACGTCGATGAAGACCTTGACATGTCCGTCGCGCAAAACTTGGTGATCAACTCGAAGGTGCAGCAGGCGGGAGCCTCCAACGCGCTGGATACCTTGCTGGTGCAGCAGGTCGTGGCACGACAATTCTTGCCTCCATTAATCAACCGCCTGTTGGACCAATTCAAGGTAGAAGTGCATGCCTGCCCGAAGACGGTCGCGCTCATGGGGCAAATGGCGATGACGGGACATACCGCGATCGTTCCGGCGACGGATGCGGATTGGCAGACCCAGTTCGCCGGTCCGATCTTGGCCGTCAAAATGGTCGAAGACCTCGATGAGGCGCTGGCCCATATCAGAATGCACGGTCCCTGCCTCACCGCTGGAATCGCCACCACGCGCTACGACTCCGCCATGCGATTCACCAGGGAAGTCGATGCCGGCGCGGTGCTGGTAAACGCATCGACCAGGCTCCATGCGGGCGATAGTTTTGGGATGGGGAGCGATCTGGGGCTGAGCCTGGGGAGATTGCATGCGAAGGGTCCGATCGGCCTGGAGCAGCTGACCTGTGAGAAGTATGTGGCCTTCGGGGCGGGGCAGCTTCGGTTGCCGCATCCTGTTCCGGAAACGTACTTTGATGCCATCATGCTCAAGAGACCCTAGGCGCCCGCTGAAAACGCCCGCCAGCTTCGTTCTCAGTCGTTCGAACCACTCAACGTACCCTCACCACGTACGCCTCGTGGTTCTCACTCCTTGCGGCCTTGCCGGCAACCGTTTTGAGCGAGCGCAGTAAATGGCCCTTGATTTCCTGCGGCAAGCACTCCGCGAGCATCTTGCCTGGTGGGGGCTCCGGCACTTCACATCCGACCGAGAGTATTTCGCTTGGCAGCGACAGCAGCTCTCGATCGAAGAGCTGAACCAGCTCAATAGCCAGGCCGAACGAAAACGCACCGGCGATCGCTTCGATGAAATCGCGTTCTATGATCTCGCCGCGCAGCCGACGATCTTGCCGGTTCTCTATAGCCAACGCTATGAATATTACGAGGAGATCGGGCTGCGGACGACGGCCCGCCTTGGCCAGGCGAAAGCCGTGCTCGATTTTGGCTGTGGCATCGGAGTGCTGACGATCTTCTATGCCCGTCTCTTCCCGGAGAAGAATTTTGTGGGTGTCGACCGGTCATCCGCTTCCGTCGCCGTTGCGCAGGGAAAGGCCGACAAGCTTGGGTTACGCAATCTCCGCTTTGCGTGCGTGGATGTGGAGACTGAGCCGCTCTCAGGTGCGTACGATCTCGTGGTGGTGACCCATGCGCTGGTGCAGGCTGAACAAGACCGCGGTCTTCCGAGCCGCAGTTGGCGGGCCTTCGAACGAGAGCAGGATTCCTCGCAGCAGCTGTCATTCGAACAGCGGACAGGGCTTGCGATTCGACTGGACCGGCTATGCCAAGTCCTGAACCCATCAGGCCGCATGATTGTGAATGAGAAAACGCGGCAGTTGGCCAGAAGAGTGCCGTTTCAGCGCGCGTTGGCGAACAGAGGACTACGGCTCGCCGAGCGCCCAGCCCTGATCCGATATCAAACGGTGGAAGAAGTGGTGGACGACGGCCCGTTGTATGTGCTTGATCGCAAAGGCGAGGCGGCTCTGAACTGGGATGAGCAGCCGGAGCGGGATCAAGGACAGCTCTTCGATCCGGGCGCCGTTTCGATGTCAGCTGGGGATGCCGATAGGATGCTCTACGAGAATCATTGGCCATCGGCACAAAGGGCTTGGGAACAATTGAAAGATCGCCAGGTCATCAGCGAGACCACCCGCCAGGCAGCCGATGGTCGACAAGTGCATGCCGAACGAGGGCGCTCTCGCGGGCAGCACTATCTTTACTGTGCCAACACCTTCGACCAGCGGCAACTGGTCATCGTCGAGGAGGCACATTCAGCGATGCTGGATGAGTACTATCAAGAAATCATACGAGGGCTCACCTAGTAAAACTACTGGCTTGTACTGGTCTGCCGGCTCTCCGGACCTCAATATCCAAAAATACCCGATATTTTCCTTGCAATCATTTTTCGCTCTCGCTAACCTTGGGCCTCCCCCCAACAGGTTGCTGACGGTAGGTCCGTTGCTTTCTCGTTTGTGCTCGTTCCAGGCGTGAGTCGGAAGGAGGAATCACCATGAAAGCGGCGCGCACCATTATTGTCGCCCTGAGTTTGGTCTATATCGGTTGCGCGACCCCGCCGGAAGTCAAACAGGCTTTGATCGATAAGGATCAGGCCTATGCCGAAAATGAACGGCTGATGCAGCAGTACCGTGAGTTGGTGGGCAACGTCACCAAACGGCATCAGCAGTGGTATCGCTATGTCCAATCTCGGCTGAAACTGAACCTGGCGCTGCAATGGGCCACGACGAATCCCACACTGACCGACGTGGCCGACACCGATTTAACGAAAGACGATGCCGACCTGTTGGGTCCCGAGGTGATCTCGCTGATCAACGATATTCGGCTGAAAGATTTGCCGGAACGAAAAGGGCCTACCGGAGAGATCGTCTTCCAGGCTGGTACGGGGGATATGAACAATCTTCTGCACAAATTTCCCGAACTGATCGGACGAGTCGAGCAGCGCGTTGAAAAAGATTCGCAGGCGGCGTCGACGGTCGACCTGACGGCGTTCGATCAATATCGCACCAACGTGGAAGCGCTTCGCCGAATCAATGCCATCATTAAACATTACCTGGATATCGACGTAACCTTGTCGCGCGACGACGTTCAGTCGGTCGCGGAGGCCGTGCGCGAGTTGCGCCGCTGACGCGCCGGGATGGGTGAGCGGAAGGAGACCAGCATGATCGGACGAGCCTTAGTCGGGACGATCGGGCTCATTCTCATGAGCCTGGTGGGATGCCACTCGATTCACAGCGATGCGGTCCGCGAACTCCTCCAGAAGGAAGGCGCTAAGATTGACGCAGCCCAGACCAATATCGATCTGTTCCAGAAAGAAACCGAGGTGCGCATCACGTTCTTGGAGCAGGCGCGCAGCTCGCTCCATGAGAGTTTCATGGCGTTGCAAGCGCAGGAAGCCAAGCATCAATTCGTCCTTTCCTCGTACCGGAATATCGCGGGCAAGAAAGACGAGGCGGCATACGCAGCGGCCTATCTGGTCGGTCAAATGTACCTGACTGAATATCAGGGACTGGAAAAAGCCCTGTGGGATCAGTTTGAAGAAGATTTCTGCGGTCTGCGCGATACGGCCAATGCCTTGAACGATTCGTGGAAACGGACCGCGACGATTCAGGCTCAATTGAAGCGCTATGCCGACCAATCGGCCCTGGCCTCCGTCGACCCGGAGTTTGTATCGGCGTTGATCGAGCAGGCTCCCGGACAATCCGAGCGCATCAGGGAGGTGCTGAATCGTTCACGGACCGTCAACGATGCCTTGGAAGAAGTGGCGGGCTCGCGCATCATCCGTCTGAGGGCTCTGGAACGGACGCAGACCTTTACCGCCGACTTGGTCGACCTTCTGGACAAACTGAAGAAAGGCGACGGGCCATAGAGGAGGCACCATGGAGACCAGTATCGGAGGGGTCGTCGGATTTTTGCGAGACAACGATAGTCTGATCAAGCAGCTGATGGAAACCGCCGAGAGCGCGAATCAGGAGATCAGTGATCTCTCGGTCCAAGTGGACCATGCCCGTGATGAGGCCAAGGTGCTGGTCGATCAGTTAGGTGCCGTCGAATTCGCAGTAGGAAAACAGGATGAAACGAAGGTCCGTCAGCAGGCGCTGCTGGAGGCCGTTGCGGCACTGCGGAAGAAATTCGAAACCTATAAGAACGACCCACTTCGGCGCGGCATCTATGCGGCGGAAATCTCCAATCTGTACCTCCAGCTGGCCAACACGTGTAATAACGAAACCGTGGCCCAAATCGTTCCGTTCAGCAACGACGAGATCGAAACCTACAAGGAGTTGATGAAGAAAGCTGTGCTCGACGCGGCCTCTCGGAAAAAGCGGGCTGCCGTCATCAAGGCTGCTGCGCAGGTCTCCAGACTCGCTTTGGGAATTGCCGCGAAGTTGGCGGTGTGAGACTGTGATGGATCGAACGGAGTGGCAGGCTCTCTTTCTAATGACGGTCATTGGCATCGGCTATGGTTGTAGCCTTGATGCAGCCTCCCGGGGTCCGTTCGGTCCGGAAGATCCGGAGACACCAGTAGGGAAGGCCAGGCTGCCCGATAAGCCCCCGTCGACGCACGTACTCCAATTTACAGGTGATGACACTGGTGGTCACCACAAGCCGAACATGGTTGGTGCCATCACGGATCCCGCGGTGAAGCGGTCCGCGAATGCTTCGGCTGTGTTGACCGCGAACGAGGTTACAGCATTGCGGAAAGTCGCCGAAGGCGACCGTCGAGTCACAGTGCTTCTGGGAAGCCGATGGGCGTTCATCGACGCTGATCGCATACCGCCCGAGGGTAAGCTTTCGTTTGGTTGTTGTCGTCACACAACAAGCCAGACAAGGCTGGTGTATTACAGTTACAGTCAAAATGTCGCAGTTGACGTCCGCATGAAGGAAATGAACCTGCTCAGTGTCTCGCGTCTTGAAAGCTATCAACCCCCTGAGGGAGAGCAGGATGTACAGCGGGGGATCGAGTTGGCCAAAGCGGATCCTCGTTTGGTCGGCAAGGTTGAGCAACTCCAAGGCCATGGATTGCTCATGCAGCCGGACCGTGGGTTCTTCAGGAACGATCCCGGCTACGCCCACCGCACGATTTGGATCAGCTTTTCAGAAGGGCAGGATGGAGATCCGAAATATTGGGCGGTCGTCGATTTGACAGAGGATAAGGTCTTGGAAGCCGGGCAGGAACCGCCTCGGTCATGAACAGGAATGAGATGAAACGAATCTGGTGGAGCGCGGTGATCATGTTCTGCGCGTTTTCCCCGTCCCAGCCCTTGTTTGCCGAGACGCAATCCGAGCATGTGGACTGGGGACGTTGGAGTTTCGACTGGGAGGTTCGAGACAACACTGGACTGGCATTGCGAAATGTGAAGTATGCGGATGAGCTGATTCTCAATAAGGCCAGCATGCCGGTCATCCGTGTCAAATATGTCAAGGAACGTGTCTGGTGGAACCCCTTTACCTGGTTCGGTTCACGGGCCGACAGTGGACGTTGCGGGCCGTTTCAAGATCGCCTGCGGTGGCAGGACCTCGTGCCGATCGTGAACTGTGGCAATCAGAAAGTCTGCATGGAGAACGCCACTCAGAATAATGTGAAGTGGCTTGAGGTGGGAACGTACGCTCGGATCGGTGAATACCATATTTATCAATCGTGGCATCTGTCGGAGGACGGCGAACTCCGTCCTGTGCTCCACAGCCGAGGGCTCTCTTGCAACACTAACCATGATCATCATCCCTATTGGCGGTTTGATTTCGACATCAACGGCAACGGCATGGATCAGGTGTTCGTCCATGAAGAGGGAGGGGCGGATGGGGGTTGGGGACCGGGCTGGCGGAAATATATGAATGAACGGAACGATATCAAGATTCCAGCGCTCAACAAAACATGGCTGGTTCGCGACCAAATGAACGGCCATGGTGTCTGGATCTTGCCCGGTACTGGGTACGCTCCATTAAAAGATGATGGAGAACGAGACAAGTTCGCCGATTTCGATGTGGCGATCAGGCGGGCCAACGCGACCGAGGACGTGCCGTGGAGTTTCGGAGCGCGTGGTCAACTGGGATATGACGAAGATAACCAGGGAGTGCAGGAGCAAGACATCGTGTTTTGGTACGTCGCCCACCTGCCTCATATGTCCGCCTTGGGACCGACCAAATGGCTAGCCTTAGGTCCCATCCTCCGCGTGCAGCGCTAGAAATTGGTTCTCAAGCTATTGGACAATCAGGGCATGCCACTCAGTCCGGCTCTTATGACGGAAGTAGCATCGCCTATGCCTGTGCCAGCCCGGTAGGGCCGCGATTCTACTTATTGACAGTGGCGATCCAACAGGAGTAAGGAGAAAGTAGTCCAGTGACTTGTCGTGTGTGCAATGCTTCGAGTCATTCCTTAACAGGAGGAGGTGGAGATGGAAGACCTGAGTCCACCGGATCACGTCGGCCCGCCGAACCATGGGCGGGTGCCTCGCCAGTCATGCTAGCCTTTCTCAATCGGCCGTCGTATTTCCCGCGTAGGGGATTTAGAGGCAGGTGTGTTGTGAGGAGATTCGAGTCTGGCGTAAAAGCATGATCGCTGGTATGTCGATTTTTTGTTCCTAGCAAAGCACCCCTCGACCCATCCTTCGCGCGGGTCCTTAACAGAAGAGATTCTTCCGGCGTCCTAAGCGCCATGCGCGGGCGATCTCCTATTCAGAGAGGTCGCCCGCACCATTCGCAGTCTTTTCATGGCTTGAAGGCGGAGAAGGTCACGCGAGGCTAATACACTGTCCCAGTTCACGCTACGAAACGATAAGGAAGAAAGGAGTTGGTCATGGACAGTAGCTTCTTAATATTCGTATTCGTCATGCTTGGGATTCTCGTGGGTGGGATCGTCGTCTACAAGAAAAGCCAATAACTCGCGGTCACGTACAGTTGTGATGGTGAAATGGCTTGCAGCCAAAGCACCGGTTGCGAGTGCCGAACCGACGGTCAAGAGCGACGTCGTTGAACGGAAGCAGATGTGCGAAAATCGTCACTAGGGCGCCGGTGCCTGGCGGCTGAGCTTTTGGACTGACGAGACGCAAGAACCTTCCCTCACTCATTGCCTATTTTGAAGCCTCCTGACTCGACGGGAACAGAATGAACGGTCCCTTCGGTTCCTGCCCTGGCGGTAGATAAGCTGGTGCTGGTTCGCCGGCTGGTCCAAGGTTTCTGATGAACCGATAGATGGCCCGCAGGTCCTGTTCAGTCATCTCGCGAAGAGCGAACCACGGCATGGGCGGTCGAAACTCATCCGAACGTGCGATCTTGATCCATTGGGTTTCCGAAAGATTCTGCATAGAAAGGCGCAGGTTGCTCGCGTAGGTGGTGCCCCAGGGACCGCGCCAACCCATCGAATCTCCCTTGAGCCAATCTTTCTCCGGAATCTTGCCGGCCGCTTCTGCGTAGCCGGTCGTGTGACAATCATTGCATCCGGCGATCTTGATGACATACCTCGCCCGATTCTCGGTTTGCTTATCCAATGGCGAAGCTTGACTGTTTGTGCGTGTTTTCTCACCAGCGAATGTTGCAGTAACCATGGCTCCAACGAATAACAGGCAGAGCGTTGAAGTTCGGACGATCTGAAACCTGGGCATCGTTCTCTCTCCTTCGTCGATGTGGAGGCCGGTCCAGAGGAACGGAATTCAGTATTCATCGATTTCATCGGTCTCATCGAGCATCTCCGCCGTGATCTCATCGGCCTCGGAGGCCCATTGAGCCAGTGGAATGCCCTTGGCTTTTAAAATGGCTTCCTGCTCTGTTCCTGCGGCTGTCGTCAGTTCATACGTGACAGTTTGCCTGACTTGAAACATTCTCATAAGTATTCCCCTTTGAACTTCTAAAATCTGATCACGGGTTTTCCTCGGGTAACCGGTGCATTGTAATCGATCCGGTCATTGATACTATAGAGAGTGTTCATCCACGATGTCATGTTCTAAGACATGCGGTTGTTGTCTTGACTCCATTTCCGTTGCTTTGCTAGAGTGACCAATCCTGGTCTAAGCGATTGAAAGTCCACTGTTTCTGAATTGTTCCACCAGCAATCCGAGGGCAACACCGTGAAGAAAGCTTGGCTTTTCGACGACACCTGTACAGGCAATCCGTTCCCTCTCTGTATCGAAGGGCTTCAGGGAGAATGGGGCGGGGGAGATGTGGTAGCGGAAGAAGAATTACCGTTGCCCCCGCAGAACGTTCAGGCAAAACCAGGGAATGGACGCATTACCATTACTTGGGACCCGGTTCCGGATGCCATGTACTACAATCTCTACTTTCAGACGACCAAGGGTGTCCAGATCAAGTTCTCGGAGCTGACTCGTCCCATCGCCGGTCCCGAAGATTTCAAGAGCGTGATCGGAGTGAAGAAAGACAAGGCGACCTGCCTGGAAGGAGCCTCCAGTCCCTACGTTCATGACGACCTTGCCAACGGCAGCTGTTATCACTATGTCGTCACCGTCGTCACTCCGAAAGGGGAAAGTCCTGAATCGCAAGAGGTGATGGCCATCCCATCGCCCTATCTCCTCGCCATGGTTGTCGGCCATGAGGGAGCGGGCGACGGAGAGTTGAGCTCGCCCACGGGGATCGCACTTGACAAGGACGGCAACATCTACGTGGCTGATACCGACAACCATTCGGTCCAAAAATTCGATAAGACCGGAAAGTTCTTGGCCCGATGGGGCGGTGAGCCCGGTTCACAGGAAGGCCAGTTTTACTACCCTCGCGGTTTGGCTGTCGGGCCGGACGATGCCGTGTACGTGGCCGATAGCGGCAACAATCGGGTGCAGAAGTTCGATCTCGAAGGCAATGTGCAGAAGGCGTGGGGCAAGTTCGGGTTCGCCTGGCGTGGGGCCGACATGGGGCGCTTCGACGTACCCTGGGGCATTACGACGGACCAAGAGGGCAATGTGTACGTTTCCGACACGAGCAACGCGCGCATTCAAAAATTCCAGGCCGACGGCCAGCCGCTGTTGAAGTGGGGTCGTGACGGCAGCTTCGACGGCGCCTTCTTTTTTCCCCGCGGCGTTGCGGTGGATTTCGTCGGCAACATCTATGTCGCCGACGAAAGCAACAGTCGTATCCAAAAATTCGATGCCCGCGGAAGTTTCTTAGCCAAGTGGGGACGAGAAGGCCAGGGACCAGGACAGTTCAAGTCTCCGTGGGGCATCGCCTGTGACGCGTTGGGCAACGTCTATGTCGTCGACAGCGGTAACCACCGGATTCAGAAGTTCGACGGCAACGGCACCTTCCTCTGTTCGTTCGGGAATCGCGGGAAAACAGAGGGGCAGGTCAACTTCCCCTACGGCATCGCTGTAGACAGGGAGGGCGCGGTGTACGTCGTCGACAGCGGCAACAACCGTGTCCTCAAGTATGTACCGACAGAAGAAGAGATGAATCGTGGGAAGGATCAGCCGACGCAACCGGTGGAGGCCGGGGCGTTGCAGCCACCCCGTAGCCTTGCCGTCAAGGCCGGTGACACGGAGGTCTTTCTGAGCTGGATGGAAGTGCCCGATGCGCAATCCTATAATCTCTATTTCAGTACCTCGCCCCATGTCGCGCTTGAGGGAGCGACGAAGATCGAAGGTGTGACGAACCCCTACACGCATGAAGGCCTCACCAACGATACACCCTATTTTTATGCCGTGACCGCGTTGTTGGAGGACGGGACGGAGAGCGGACTGTCGGAAGAAGTGACGGCGACGCCCGTGCTCATCGATATCACGGCGCCGCAGAATCCCTACGCGGTGATCAATCATGGGGCCTTCATGACGAATTCCCACGATGTCGTGGTGACGATTTCGGCGACTGATTTGGATTCGGGCGTCGGGGCCTATTTTATTTCAGAAAGTCCGCTCACACCGATGGCTGGGACACCAGGGTGGGTGGATGCAACGCCGGCGATCAAGTTTGGAGCCACGATTCCGTTCATTCTCTCGCCGGGGGACGGACACAAGACCATTTATGTGTGGTTCAAAGACATCGGCAACAATGTCTCCACGCCGGCCGGCACCACAATTTTGGTCAATACATCGGGCTATCTGTGCGTATCGAAATGGGGGAAGCCGGGACGGGGCGCATCGCTGTTGCACGGCGGAGAGTTTATGGCTCCGATGTACGGACTGTGCGTCGATCAGCAGGGATCGATGTTTGTCGTCGACAACGGCAACAATCGCGTACAAAAGTTCGACAATGCCGGGAACTTCATCATTCTGTGGGGGAGTTTCGGCTCAGCCAATTCGAATTTTCACAATCCCACCGGCATCGCCTGCGACGGCAAGGGCGATGTCTGGGTAGTGGATACCAACAACCACCGGGTTCAAAAGTTCGATGGGAAGCTCGGCGGCTATCTCATGAAGTTCGGTTCGCGCGGAAACGGTGAAGGACAATTTAATGCGCCTTGGGGGATTGCCGTCGACCGCGTGCGCGGCTATCTCTATGTCGTCGACAGCGCCAATTTCCGTGTGCAGAAATTCGACATGTCCGGCGAGTTCATCATGGCCTGGGGTGGCTTCGGCAATGGGGATGGGCAGTTCTATTTCCCACGCGGGGTGGCGGTCGATCCGGAGGATGGGGCGGTCTATGTGGTCGACATGGGAAACCACCGCATCCAGAAATTCGACACCAGCACCAATGTCTTGCCGCAGCTGCTGACGAAGTGGGGAGGCAGTCCAGCGGCCGGGCACGCCAGCAGTTCGTTGGCACAGGAGGCCGGTCAATTGCGCTCTCCCTGGGGCGTCACCGTCGACGGAGCCGGGGATGTTTACGTGACGGATACGGGGAATCATCGGATCGAGAAGTTTGATCGCGAGGGCAATTTCATCACCCAGTGGGGCGGGTTCGGCAACGGGGACGGGCAATTCAATTTTCCATACGGGATCGCCGTCGACGCGAAGGGGAGTGTCTTTGTCGTGGACAGCGGCAACACGCGGGTGCAGCAGTTCATGCCGGCCGAAGAGGGCAGCGAACGATTGCAGGACGAGGCCGAGGAACTGGCCGAGCTGGAAAATGCCCAACGAACCCGGAAAGAATGAAGGGGGAGCGATGCTTGACAAAGAACCGCGACTGGGATTGACGTACGACGACGTGGTCCTCGTGCCGGCCAAGTCGCAGATTGTGCCCAATGAAGTCGATACCGCTACCTTCGTGTCGCGCAATCTGCGGATTAATATTCCGCTCGTCAGCGCGGCTATGGATACGGTAACGGAGTCGCGGTTGGCGATCGCGATGGCGCGCGAAGGGGGAATCGGGATCATCCATCGCGTGCTGTCTCCGGCGGATCAGGCGATGGAGGTGGATAAAGTCAAGAAGTCCGAAAGTGGAATGATCCTCGATCCGGTGACGATTTCTCCGGATGAGACGATTCGCGATGCGCACCAGCTCATGGCGAAATATCGGATCTCAGGCATCCCTGTCACGAAAGGGCGCAAGCTGGTCGGGATTCTCACCAACCGCGACCTGAGGTTCGAAAGCAGGATGGACCTGAAGGTCTCGCAGGTGATGAAGCGAGACCGGCTCATCACTGCACCGGAAGGCACCAGCCTGGAGAAAGCACGAGAAATTCTCCATGAACATCGGATCGAAAAGCTGCCGGTGGTCAATAAGCAGTTTGAACTCAAGGGTCTGATTACCATCAAGGATATCGAGAAACGGATCAAGTACCCGAATGCCTGTAAAGACAGCCACGGGCGCTTGCGGGTCGGAGCGGCGGTCGGGGTCGGAGCGGATACCGAGGAGCGGGTCGGGCTGCTCAAGAAATCCGGCGTGGATCTGGTGGTGATCGATACGGCTCACGGTCATTCGCAAGCCGTCTTGGATACAGCGAAAATGATCAAAAAACAGTATCAGGATCTTGAGCTGGTGGTAGGAAACATCGGCACCGCCGAGGCGGCCAAAGATCTCCTCAAAGTCGGAGTCGATGCGGTCAAGGTCGGGGTCGGGCCTGGATCGATCTGCACCACGCGTATTGTATCGGGGGCCGGCATGCCGCAGCTGACCGCTATCGCAGATTGCGCCAAAGCCTTACAGGGGAGCAGGGTGCCGGTCATTGCCGATGGAGGCATCAAGTTTTCCGGCGATATCACGAAAGCCTTGGCTGCCGGGGCGTCTTCCGTGATGCTCGGCGGTCTCTTTGCCGGAACGGAAGAGTCTCCCGGTGAGACGGTACTGTATCAAGCCAGA
>PHGD01000106.1 GCA_011090425.1 Nitrospira sp. LK70
CGCAGCACCCGAAGCACGGCATCCATCTTTTTGTGCGAGGAGAAGCGGCCTCGTTCCGCCTTCGATTTCGCCATGAACACCTCCATCAATGAGGGGCAGTATGCCCCAAATGTGTGTCCAAGGAAATCGTGGGGCGGAGGACTTAAGAAGTCTTGCCAACGCTGCGCAGATGGTTAAAGGGAATCCAGAATTGTTACATCTCAGGGCGCTTCAGGCAGCTTCCAGCACTAACTTGGTTGTGAGTATCTCACAGCAAGCCGGAGTTCTTCCTATCGGTGGGCAAGATTCAGGATCGGGAGACGATAACAAGTCTGGTCACCCAGGTTAGGCCTCGATGGCTTGTTTGGTTTCGTCCAAATGCTTCTGGAGGTAGGTCATGAAGGGGGTGCCGCCGGTGCCCACCGCAGTAGGATTGGTCGTACTAGTCTGGTTCTGACGATTGATGTAGCTGTCTGCATAGCCAATGTGGATTTCCCGGAACTGCGCCAGCAGGTTGACACAGGCACAGTAGGCAGACCACAGTTCAGGGTGGCTCTGTCTGCGATCATGAAC
Organism: Nitrospira sp. LK70; assembly: GCA_011090425.1. GTDB lineage: Bacteria > Nitrospirota > Nitrospiria > Nitrospirales > Nitrospiraceae > Nitrospira_D. Next base: position 553 of record PHGD01000106.1, read on the forward strand.
ATAGCCTGAAAGGACGGCGCGTCGCTGGTTGTCAGTCTGGTTCTCCAAAGCCTGAAGAAAGGCGCGGTGACGGGGCGGCATGTACTCCCGCATCTCTTGCAGATACACCGTCAAAGGATCGGGCGCATGACGGATGCCCAGTCCTGCGTCCAGACAAGGGACGATTGAACTCTGTGCCCCGGTCTCGCCACGAAACTGCTGCGGCTGTTGCGCATAGGCTTCGACTTTGTCATAAACAAGGCCGTCGGGCAGCGACGGACTGTTCTTCCAACCGTGAATATAAGGTCTCACGCGGGTGTAGTACACATAGGGATCGCAGCGCTCTTTCATGCGGAGCAGCGTGTTCCGCATGTCGGTTTGAGCAGACGCCAGAGCCTGTAGCCCCAACAGAACTTCATCGTCTTTCCTGGTCGAGACTGCATTGATTGCCTGCAGCAGTCCATCTAGACCAAGTCCTGCCTGCTGCTCGATCTGGATGTGGACCACGACGAACCACTCTTCATCCAGCCCACCGAGAAAATTCTGCAGCAACACGATATTGTCGAGTTGAATCGGCGTCGTCGGATCAAGTCGGCGCCAGTTGTCCAGGGCGTAGGAGGCATAGGAAAGCACTGGCGGACGGCCGAGCTTCCGGACGACCTCATACCATGGCTGCGCGAGCTGGGAAGGGAGCTTGCTGGTCGGTTTGCCTGGTGTTTCCCAGACGTAGGCATGACCGGCGAATGAAAGGATTCGCATAGCCGCTCGATACTCGTCGTCGCGCCAACTCGATGGAATGGATGGGAGCAACGACGGTTTTCCATCAATAAACCGACGGACCTGGCGGGTGCTCAACAGTTTCGGCATCTCACGACTCAGATGGTCGAGCACCGGACAGTCGGGCAGAGTGTCGCAAGGGTCAGATGGTAGGAATCCCCGCTCAGGAGAGATATCAAAATCTGTAAGCGACAGCGGTTGGAATGTAGAGGGGTTCACAACGGCTCCTTGCCCACACTCTATCACTCCACCACGAGATTGCAATCGGCCTCAAAAACAAAACTGCAACGCCCTCCGACTAGGTAAGACTGCAAAAGCTGATTCAAAACAAAAAGGCCACCTGCTTGGGTGGCCTTTCCAGTTTTCCCGCTTTCAAGCAGGTGCGGCGTGGGTGCTCTCGCACTGCGCGCATTCACCGAGCATCGACCTTGATATAAAAATCAAATCAATTTTGCATGCGCGGTGAGCGAGCACTGAGAGTACCTGCGCCGCACCATGCTCTTTACGTCCCCATTTCCCAGGATGCCAGATACTTCTTCTGTTCCGCCGTCAGCTGGTCGATCGCCACTCCCATGCCTGCCAGTTTAAGACGAGCAATTTCTTTGTCGATGGCCGGAGGTACGGGATAGACCTTCTTTTCGAGCCGCTTGTAATTCTTGGCGATATACTCCGCGCTGAGTGCTTGGTTGGCGAAGCTCATGTCCATGACGCTGGAGGGATGCCCCTCGGCAGTGGCGAGGTTGACGAGCCGGCCTTCGCCGAGCAAGCTGACACGATGGCCATTTTTCTTGAGTGTAAACTGCTCGACACCAGTGCGGACCACCCGGCGCGTACCAGCCAGCTTTTCGAGGGTTGGGATATCCAGCTCCACGTTGAAGTGGCCGCTGTTACAGACGATGGCCCCGTCCTTCATGGCGGCAAAATGTTCGCCACGGATGACATGGATGTTGCCGGTGACGGTGACGAAGAAATCTCCAACCGGAGCCGCTTGTTCCATCGGCATCACGCGGAAGCCGTCCATGACTGCTTCCAAACCTTTCAACGGATCTATCTCCGTCACGATCACGTCTGCGCCCATGCCTTTCGCCCGCATGGCGATGCCTCGTCCGCACCAGCCATAACCCACGACGACGACCACTGAGCCGCAGACCAAGCGGTTCGTGGCGCGCACGATGCCGTCCATGGTAGATTGTCCGGTGCCGTAACGATTGTCGAACATATGCTTGGTATCGGCATCGTTGACGGAGATGACCGGAAACTTGAGCACTTTCTTTTCAGCCATGCTGCGTAAACGAATGACGCCGGTGGTCGTTTCCTCCGTCCCTCCAATCACGTTCCGCAGCAGTTCTTTTCGTTTGGAATGCAGGTGCGAGACGACATCGGCACCGTCATCCATGGTGACATGTGGGCGGTGAGCGATGGCGGACTCAATGTGGCGATAGTAGGTGGGGTTGTCTTCGCCCTTAATCGCAAAAGTTGGAATGCCTTCATCTTGCACCAATGCAGCCGCCACATCGTCCTGTGTGCTGAGAGGGTTCGATGCACAGAGACGGACATCGGCACCACCGGCTTTCAATGTGATAGCCAGGTTCGCCGTTTCCGTGGTCACGTGCAAACAGGCGGTGACGCGAACGCCCTTCAGCGGCTGTTGTCGTTTAAAGCGTTTACGAATCAACCGCAACACCGGCATCGTCGCTTCGGCCCATTCGATCTTCGATCTGCCTTGGTCCGCCAGTTTGATATCTCTGACATCGTAATCCACGAAAGTCCTCCTTCTCGAAAAGAAGGCTCAGGTTAAGGTTGAGGCTAGGCTAAAAACCCAACCTCATTCCCTATGCCTGAGCCTCAGTTGCTAAACCTTAACCTTGGCCTCAGCCTGTGGTAGTTACAGTCCGGCGTCCTTGCGCAATGCCTTAGTCTTATCAGTTTTCTCCCACGTGAACTCAGGCTCGCTACGTCCGAAGTGTCCGTAGGCAGCTGTCTTGCGGAAAATCGGCCGTCGAAGCTTGAGATGGTCGATGATGCCCCGGGGAGTCATGGGGAAATGCTTGCGCACGAGTTTGTCCAGAACATCCACCGACACTTTTTCAGTGCCCTTGGTGTCGACGAGTACAGACACAGGATCAGCAATTCCGATCGCGTAAGCCAGCTGCACTTCGCACTTGTCGGCCAACCCAGCGGCCACGAGATTTTTGGCGATATAGCGGGCCATATAGGAGGCGGAGCGATCCACCTTTGTGGGATCTTTGCCCGAGAAGGCTCCGCCGCCGTGGCTTCCATGACCGCCATAGGTGTCGACGATAATCTTCCGGCCTGTGAGGCCCGTGTCGCCCATTGGACCACCGACTACGAAACGACCGGTTGGATTGATGTGATGTTTCACGCCTGTTGGATCATAGAGCCCTTTGGGCATCACGGGCTTGATGACTTTTTCCATGATGTCGCGCTCAATTTGCTTGGTGGTCACATCAGGGCTGTGTTGCGTGGAAACGACGATCGTATCGATCCGCACGGGCCTGCCGTTCTTGTACTCGACGGTCACCTGAGATTTGCCGTCTGGCCGTACCCACTTCAGAATATTCTTTTTGCGGACCTCGGCCAGGCGCTTGGTCAGCCGGTGGGCCAAGACGATCGGCATCGGCATGAGCTCGTCCGTTTCATTGGTGGCGTACCCAAACATCAATCCCTGGTCGCCGGCCCCTCCGGAATCTACTCCCATCGCGATATCACTTGATTGCTGGTGAATGGCAGTGAGGACCGAGCAGGTATGGTAGTCGAATCCCCACGAGGCATCGCAGTAGCCGACGTCCTTGATGACATCTCTGATAATATCCGGTATCTCGACATAGGCCTTGGTGGAAATTTCTCCTGCCACAAAAGCGATACCGGTGGTCAGGATTGTTTCGCAGGCGACGCGGGAATATTTATCCTGAGCAATGATGGCGTCCAAGATGCCGTCGGAAATCTGGTCGGCGATCTTATCCGGATGTCCTTCGGTGACCGATTCAGAAGTAAACAAGAAATTATCTCGCATGTGCCCCTCGTGGGTTCAGGTTATGAAAATACCAGCGTTGCTGTATCTGCTGATGGTGAATGTGACGAGTGGTGCCGAGCGATAGACCACGCACAAATCTGTGCAATTCTAGAGAGATCAGTCGGCTTTGTCCATCACTTCTATCGTAGGAGGAATAAATTTGTCCCTCGCCGTTTGCTTGACTCAGGTTTTTGCGGACTTGTAACATGTTTATATTTCCAGTATGAACCATGCTGAGCGTAGAGTAAGAAATCCTTAAACCTCAAACCTCGCGATCGCAGATCTTTTGAGGGCAACAAAGTAAATGTCCCTCCGGGCAAGGCCATGAAGCATCCCCTAGCGACTGCTGTTTTCACCTTCGTGTCGGTTGGTGTGCTTTTCGCGGCACCTTGCTCTGAGGCGGAGTCGCCCCAGACTAAAAAGAGGCCGGGCTTCGAACGCGGTGTCGTCCAAGTCGGTGACGAAGCGCCTAATTTCATGCTGCGAGACCTTGCCGGGAACGTCATGAGTTTGTCTCAGCTCAGGGGAAGGGTCGTCTTACTAAATTTCTGGGCAACCTGGTGCGGACCGTGCCGTGTCGAGATGCCGGCGATGGAACAGCTTTATCGAACGTTGCCGCGAAGAGAGTTCGAAATCCTGGCGGTGTCGACGGATCCACAGGGCGCAGCGGTCACCCGTCCCTTCCAGCGGGAAATGGGGTTCACATTTCCCATTCTTCATGACTCGGAGTACCGCGTAGGTCTGGCGTACGGGGCACGTACGATTCCGATCACGTTCATGGTCGATCGCCGAGGCATCGTGCGAGAAAAGATTTTCGGCGCTCGCGATTGGGACTCACCGGAGGCCCGTGACCTGATTCATGAACTGATGAAATCATAGCCATGACGCAATCCATCCCACAGATTTCTCTCATTGCCGCCTTTTCAGCGGGGCTCCTTTCGTTCGTGTCCCCGTGCGTGCTGCCGTTGGTACCGAGCTATATTTCCTACATCACCGGTCTGTCGGTCGAGCAGCTGACGGACGCGACCGAACGGGTCAAGTTCAAGAAGGCGATCGTCTTGAACTCGTTGTTGTTTATCCTTGGATTTTCATCGGTCTTCATTGCGTTCGGTGCTTCGGCCAGTTTTCTGGGTCAGATCCTGATCTCCTATCAGGACGTGATTCGACGCATTGGTGGTGTCTTGATCGTCGTGTTCGGGTTGTATCTGCTCGGAATTCTAAATCTGAAGTTCCTAAAAATGGAGCATCGGTATCAGTTTCGCAGTAGGCCGGCCGGATACCTGGGGTCGTTCTTGATCGGTGTCGCTTTTGCCGCCGGTTGGACACCCTGTGTCGGGCCGGTGCTGGGATCCATTCTTCTCTATGCCGGTACGACCGATTCTCTTCTTAACGGAATTGTATTGTTGGCATTTTATTCGTTCGGGTTGGGCCTGCCGCTATTTCTCACGGCACTGGGCATTGATCGATTCTTAGCCTATTTCAAAGAAGTGCGAACCTATCTGTGGGGCGTTTCAACCGTGAGCGGCGTCATGCTGGTCCTCGTCGGCGTGATGATCTACGCCAATTCGCTCACCATGGTGACGAGTTTCTTAGAGCGATACGGGATCGGCTGGTATCTTGGGCAATGAAGGGCTCTCGCCTTGTTGAAGTAGGTACTCAACGCTCAGTCTCACCAACGCAGCACTCAGTTCTCAGCATTCGCTACTACTGATTCAGCACCAGGCGCCAAGACGGCAGGCTGTAACGCCTTGTCCCAGTGTGGTGGCAGCGGAAGCACCGAACGAGTCGAGCGACGGAGGAATGCCGAGCGTTCCGATTGCCGGTGGGGATGGATTAGAGGCTGGTCGACTGCTTCGGAACGTCCCTGAGCCTGCGTCGGAAGCGGGAACCGAATCCGGCTTCTGGGCTAGAACCGTACTTGGTTGAGCCCCGCCGATTTTCTTCAGCAATTTTTTACCATCCTCCGAAACTGTACTGTTCGGATGCTTTTCTCCCAATGAGATGAGATTCTCCCTCGCCCAATCGTCGGCTCCCATTTCATGGTATGCCTTGGCGAGGAAGTACAAGGCTTCTGCGGCGACGGGCTTATCAGGATACTCCTTCAAGATTTGCTGGAATCGATGCGCGGCAGCGAGGTAGGAACCTCGCCGGTAATAGAATCGTCCCACGAAGAGGTGCATCTGAGCGATCCAATCCTGGCATTCCGCGAGTTTTTGCTGAGCCTGGTTCTCATAGCGGCTTCCGGGAAAATCTTTTCTCATCTGCTCAAATGCAGCGATAGCCTTGTGTATCGGTTCGGGATCACGATCGATGGTCTTTGCCATCGCAAAATGAATTTCTCCGATCCTAAAGGCTGCATAGGGGGCCAGGACATGATTGCGATGGAGCTCCATGAAGTGTTTGTATTCGACCAATGCCTCCGCATACTCTTCTTTCTCAAAATACGCCTCCCCTCGCTTCATGATGACGTTGGGGTGGTAGTGGTTCTCAATCGTATCTCCGAGGAAAATTTGCTCATCGGTGCCACTCAGGGCTTTCTTGATCCCGCTTCGTACGTCGCTGGCTGAGAAATCACCTACGCACGAGACCATGAAGAGAGAGCCAACGCCGAGCCAAGCTACCAGGCATAAGCCAGATGGCCTGGAGAACGGGATGGAACTGATCCGAATAGTATGGCGACGCATGGCCGATAGAGATAGCAAGGAAATGGGCAAAAAGCAATCATACAAACGGTTTGGGCCACTTTGGTTGACCTGTCTCCTCAGGCTCCCTATAATCCCGGCCCACGTTGGAGGTCCGAACAATTTTGTCCACGTAGGTCAGTAGTTGAGGGATATGATCCGAGCAAGAGTCATTGGAACAGGCAGTTATCTCCCCTCTCGGGTTGTACCCAATGAAGAGATCACTCCTAAACTGGGACTGACCTCCTCGCGAATCCAGCGGCTAACCGGGATTCGAACCCGTCATTGGGTCGGAGATCACGAGGCATCTTCCGATATGGCCGTTGCGGCAGGACGTCGGGCACTTGATGCCGCTGATTGCGCGGCTTCTTCCATCGATGCCATCATTCTTTCCACGACCTCTCCTGATATGGTGTTTCCGTCAACAGCCTGTTGGGTTCAACGAGGATTGGGATGTAGACAGGTGGGGGCATTTGATGTGTCTGCCTCCTGTTCTGGATTTTTGTACGGGCTATCGATGGCACAAGCCATGATTCAGAGCGGGGAGGCTAAGACCTGTCTCGTCGTGGCCTCGGAGGTAAAGTCTAGATCGCTCGATCCTCAGGATGAAGCGACGGCATTCTTGTTCGGCGACGGCGCTGGTGCCGTCATCCTACAGGGTGAAGAGGACCGCAGCCCTGAGTGGCGAGGAATTCTTGCGATCAGGTTGTATGCCGATGGGGCGCACCATGGGCTCATTCGAGTCCCGGGTGGAGGATCGCGGACGCCCTTGTCATCAGTGAGGCTGCGTGACCGGGAGCATACGCTTCGCATGCAGGGGGCATCGCTCTTTCGGGTAGCCGTTCGCCGGATTGAACAGGCTGTCCTGGAGATCTTGAAAGAATTCGGCGTCTGTCCAGGAGATCTCGATCTGGTCGTCCTCCACCAAGCGAACGGTCGAATCTTGTCTCACGTTGCCGATCGCCTGGGTATCGACCGGGGCCGATTGGCATCGGTGATCGAACGATCTGGCAATACGTCCTCAGCTTCTCTTCCGATCGCGCTCGATGATGCGGTGCGCAGCGGGAACATCTCGCCGGGCGATCTGGTGCTGCTCGGCAGTTTCGGCGGTGGACTGACCTGGGCAACGAGCCTCGTACGATGGTAAGGCCATTGATCGGAAGTGGCAGGTTGTCCGGTCGCCCATCATCGACGCACGTGAATTAGGAGTGTGAGGTATGATTTTCGGCCTGCTTCCCAAAGAAGAAGCGTTTTTTGACTTATTTAAACAGGCGGCCCACAACGTCATTGAGGGCAGCCGTCTGCTCAAGGAGTTGATGGAGGACTACACGAATGTCCATCAGAAGATCGAACAAATCAAGGAAGTGGAGCATGTAGGGGACGGGATTACTCACGACATCGCCTTGCGCCTCAATCAAACCTTCTTGACTCCTCTTGACCGTGAAGATATCCACGATTTGGCCAGCGCATTAGATGATATTCTCGACGCGGTGGAAGCGGTGGCTGACCGGTTTGCCATGTACAGAATCACGCAGCCGACCGAGAGCGCGATTCGGCTGGCCGATATTCTCCATCAAGCTTCCGTCGCGGTGGGGCGCGGGGTGGATCATATCGCCATGTCTCATGAGGAAATGAAGGAGTACAGTGTGCAGGTGAATAGCCTGGAGAACGAGGCTGATCGTGTGTCACGCGATGCCATTTCAGAGCTGTTTGAAAAGGAGACGAATCCGATCGCCGTCATCAAGTGGAAAGAAATTTATGAAACCTTCGAAGAAGGAACCGACCGTTGTGAGGATGTCGCCAACGTCATCGAGCGCATTGTTCTCAAGCAGACCTAGTCGCACATGAATAGCATGCCTGGCCATGAAATCTGTGTATCCTCGCCCCTCATGCGCGAATAATTCCCGGATAGGCGAATAGTATTTCAATCCGACCATGACTGAACTCAGCGGGATCCTTCTAGTGACAGTGGTGTTGGCGCTTCTGTTCGACTTTTCGAATGGGTGGCACGATTGCGCCAATGCTGTGGCGACGGTCGTCTCCACCCGTGTATTAAGCCCCCTCGCTGCGGTGCTGTTGGCTGGAGTGTTGAATATCGCCGGAGCCTTCTTTTCGACGGCCGTGGCAAAAATGATCGGGGGCGGCATCGTGTTTTCCGACGCGATCACGAATATGGTGGTTGCCGGAGCGATGGGTGGTGCAATTCTCTGGAATTTTCTCACGCTGATGTTGGGACTGCCGACCAGTTCTTCTCATGCGCTGATCGGTGGACTCGTCGGCTCGGCGGTGGCGCACGGCGGCTGGGCGGTGGTGCAGTTCAATGGGCTGCGCAAGATTCTCGAAGCCATGATTTTTTCTCCCCTCTTGGGGTTTGGGATCGGATTTCTCCTGATGGTCCTGGTCAGCTGGGTATTTTTTCGAGTTCATCGGGGTGTGGCGACCAAGCTATTCAGCCGACTCCAAGTCGTTTCGGCCAGCTTCATGGCATTCAGCCATGGGGCGAACGATGCTCAGAAAGTGATGGGTGTCATTACACTCGCCCTCGTGGCATCCGGTCAGCTGACATCAGCGGAAGTGCCGACGTGGGTGATCGTGGCCTGCGCGCTGGCGATGGGGCTTGGAACTACCGTCGGCGGGTGGCGGATCATTCGGACTCTAGGAATCAAAATGGTGAAACTTGAGCCGGTTCATGGATTCTGTGCTGAGACGGCAGCCGCATCGGTGTTGCTGTTTGCCGCGCACTTCGGCTTGCCGGTCAGCACGACCCACACCATCACCTCCTCGATCTTAGGTGTTGGATCGACCAAGCGTCTGTCTGCGGTTCGATGGGGAGTAACGAACAAGATCTTTTCAGCGTGGGTGTTTACACTGCCCGGAGCGGCGCTGTTGGGGGCTGGTGTCTATGCTTTACTTGCTTCACTCACGTGATGGAGGCTGCCGGCCGTGGTACTGAGCGGCAGACGGACCACAAATCGACTCCCTTGAGGATGATTGCCTTCGACCCACACCTGTCCTCCATGTCCTTCAACGATATGCTTCACGATCGCCAGGCCGAGTCCCGTCCCTCCCAACTCTCGTGACCGTGCTTTGTCGACGCGGTAAAACCGTTCGAAGACACGAGGCCGGTCCTCTTCGGGAATGCCGATTCCGGTATCGGCGACGCTGAGCTCGATCGCTCCGGCCGGCTGCTCGGCACTCCCGACCGAGTAAGCGAGTTTGGCGCCGATCGTAATGGTCCCACCCGCAGGGGTATATTTGACGGCGTTATCGAGCAGGTTGGTCAGGACTTGCACAAGCCGTCCTTCGTCACCCGCTACAGGGGGGAGCGACGGATCGATCACCGTGACGAGCCGGTGACGATTTTTATCGGCGATTGGTTTGATCATCGCCAGCGTCCGGTCGATGACGGAGCGCAGTTGAAGCGGGTCCTCTTTTAATGAGACGTCGCCCGATTCGATTTTCGACAGCTCGAGCAAATCTTCAATGATCAGATTCAGCCGATCGCTTTGCTTGAGGATAATTTCCAAGAATGTCGTCGAAGCGGAGGGATCGTCCTTGGCGCCGTCAAGCAACGCCTCGACGTAGCCTTTGATCGAAGTGAGCGGGGTTCGAAGTTCATGAGAGACATTCGCCACGAAATCTTTCCGTATCTTTTCGAGCCGTCGCAGCTCGGTCATATCGTGGAACACCAAGACCGCACTGGCCTCGTTTTCCCGCTCTCCTCCCGCAGGAGAGGCTTCAATCTGAAGGCATCTCCCACTCAGCGGCAGCACAATTTCATCCTGATGATGGGTACGCGATCGTAGAATGGATGTCACCAGGTCGGTGAGCTGTTGATGGCGAAAGAGTTCGGCGCAGGGGCGCCCCCGAGCCTCCACGCGGGAGATGCAGAACATGCGCTCCAAGGCTGGATTGATCTGCAGCACATGGCCGCGGGAGTCCAACACCATCACGCCTTCGACCATCGAGGTCAGCACGGCCAGCAGCTGAGAGCGGTCTTCCGAGAGTTCCTCGATCTTCGCGTGAAGTTGGTCCGCCATGTGATTGAGTGTCGAGGCCAGGAGGCCGACTTCATCTTGTGCGGTCGTTCTGACGTGAAATACTTGGTTGCTGGAACCCAATCGGCGGGCGGCCGACGCGATGTCCGAAAGAGGTTTGGTAATACTGTGAGCCAACCAGACGCTCAGCGTCAGGGCGACGAGGAAGGCGATTCCGAGGGCGAGAAAGAGACGTTGCCGCAGTTCGGCGATCTCACGGTCCATGACCAACATCGGAAGGCTGACGCGCACGACAAGCGGCGACGCACCTTGTGATGGTCGCATGAGGATGGCGCGATACATCGTCCGTTCACCGGTCGTGTGGCTGGGGCGGATGTCCTCTCCATGTCCTGTGGAAAGGGCCTGTTGGACTTCGGGCCGAGACCGGTGATTTTCCACGCTGTACAAGTCGGTATCTCGTACTGCGCTATCGGCGAGCACAGTTCCGTTTGCGGCGATCAGGGTTACACGGACGGAGGCTCGCTGGCCAAGGTCGCGCGCCATCTCTTGCAAGGAGGAAGGGGTCGCAGGTGAGGAAGGTGAGAGAAACAGCGGTTGAAAGCTGTATTCGACAAGCTTGGTTTTGGCCTCCAGCTCATCACCGAATTGCGTGACGTACCGCCGTTCAAGGGAATGAACGGTCATCACGCCGGTGATCAACAGTCCACAGGCGACCGCCACGAGCGTGCCGAATGCTACTTTCCAGCGAATCGACCATGTCATTCTGACACGTCGGAGTCTTTCAGTTTATATCCCAATGATTTCACGGACAGGATGGCTTCTTCGAGAAGCGGCAGCTTTTGTTTCAAACGGCGGATATGCACGTCGACCGTTCTGGTCGTGCCATAGTAATCGTAGCCCCACACAGCATTGAGCAGTACTTCCCGGGTCAATACACGGCCGCGATGCCGAAGCAAGTGATCAAGCAGGCCGAATTCTTTCGCCGTCAACGGCACCTCTTGTTTTCCGAGACTGACCTCATGCCGATCCAGATTCATGGTGAGCGCACCATAGTGGTGCAGAGTTGAGCCGCCTGCGGGCACACGTTCGATCCGACGCAGCAGGGCCTTCACGCGAGCGATCAGGGCTTTGGGGCTGAACGGCTTGGTCACATAATCATCAGCGCCCAATTCAAGACCGACGATCGTGTCCGACTCTTCGGCTTTCGCCGTCAGCATGAGGATCGGGAGCATGGCGGTATCAGGAACGGAGCGGAGGCGTTTGCACACCTCGAGTCCATCCATTTCAGGCAACATCAGATCGAGGACGACCAGATCGGGTTTCTCCTCTTTCACTTTCTTCAGAGCTTCAAGCCCGCTCATGGCGGTGACCGGTCGAAACCCCTCTTTCTCCAAATAGTGCTTGACGAGCTGCAGAATGTCCTGCTCGTCTTCAACGATGAGGATTTTCTTGTGATTGGTGGTGCCCATAGAAGGCCTCAGCGTAAGGGGGAGGGGAGGGAGAGTCAAGTTTAAGGGCAAGGCATCAGGGGGCGGCTCGTTCATTGACGGATGGCTTATTTGTACGCCACCGCCGCGCTGGATGACCCGGCCAGATGAATAACCTCGAACCGTGTGAAACCGACCTGGCCACACCACCGGCGGAAGTCTGCTCCTGAATAATCGAATGCGTCGCCGAATTCGATGAGCATGTTGAGCGACATCAGCAGTCCCTGCACGTTCTCGCGGCGGGCATCGTCGATTAACGCTTCGATGGCCACCAGCCCTCCGCCTGGCGGCAGCGAGTCGTACGCGGATCGAATTAAGTGCATCTTTTTGTCGAGGTTCCAGTCATGCAGGATCATGCCCATCGTGATGAGATCGGCCTTCGGCAGCCGGTCCTTGAAGAAGTCGCCGGCTGCTGTGCGCACACGACCCTCCAAGCCGGCGGCGGCGATATGTTTCTTCGCGATCGGCTCGACGACCGGCAGGTCGAAGCTGGTGCACGTGAGATGCGGATGTCGCTTCGCGACCTCAATGCTGAGCAGTCCGGTTGCGCCGCCGATATCGCAGAGAGTCCGGATCTTCGAGAAGTCGAATTTCTCCGCAAACGCCTCGAAGTTGATACGTGAGAGTCCGGTCATCGCGCCCATGAATTGTTCCAGTCTGGGAAGATTTGAATAGAGTTCCTCGAACATTCCTTTCTGCCCATGCTTCACCTCATTCTGTGGCCGCCCGGTCCGCAACGCCTCGGGCAGATCATTCCAAAACTTGAACAGACGAGCGTTGAGCATGACCAGAATCCCTCCGATGTAGCGAGGGCTTGCTGCATCGAGGAACATGGCGCCTTCTTGGGTATTGAAATACTTCGCCTCAGCACCGTCACCCTCGCGGCCGAGAAACTTCATTGCCACGAGGGCATCAAAAAAGTCGGGATCAGCGCGTGGGTGAAATTGCAGTTCCTTGCCCAGCTCAGTTCCGGTGAGCCGACGGTTTGCCAGTGCGGCGAACAGACCGACTTCCACGGCGGTAAGCAGGACCTTGGAACCCCAAAAACCGAAGGCGGTCTGCAAGATGGAAGAAGGGTTTGGCGTCGTGTTCATGTGGAGGCAATTTCCTTGTTAGTGGTTGCAGGTCTCTCATTGAGGAGTTTCATCCAGCAATCTGCTTACTTGTATCTCCTCACACGTCCACGAGAAGTCCGGAGATACTGATGAACACCCTTACATTGCCTCTAGCATCCTTACGTGCTACCGAAAACAGCAGGTCGGACTTGGGATCTGCGTAGAGGGCTGCTTCCTGGCTCCCAAAAAATCTCGTTGGAAATTCGGGCTCAGCTATTTCTGCAATGCCGGTGGGTGCGATCGGATAGATGCCGAGTTGCGATCGTGTCGTCACGTGTATGGCGTAGAAGAGGGGTTGGTTCGGCTGCCCGAAACCATTGATGCCGAGAAATTTTACGTCGAATCGCTTCCTGGCAGGAACGGTATAGATGACGACATCCTTACTGCTTTCTCCGTCATTTAGGTTGACGACAATCCCCGCTTGAAAAGGTCGTTGAGCCATCTGCTGCGTCTCCTTGACTTTCGAAACCGTGAAATGGTTCAGCTCCTCTAACGAGGCACAGTCTCATCACATAGCGAGCGTACGGGGGAAGGAGAGAGAGAGTCAAGCGGATGGGGCAGGGTATAGGACTCCGTCGATTTGCCCGGAGGGGTGGGCATATTCCCCCAAGCTGCTTCTGGGACGGCACTTGACCGGGTGGTGCTGTCAGGATGGTATCCATATCGGTAGCGGTATGGATGCTCACTGAGAGGAGGCCGCGATGGCGACTCTGACGATCAAGAATGTTCCGGAACCGGAGGTAAAGCGGCTTAACCAACAGGCAGCCGCGCAGCATCGAAGCCTGAATTTTGGTGCTTCCGGGTTTCCCGTGGGTAGGGTGAACGGATAGGATGGTCGGCCGAGGAGGAACCGACCATGCAAGACACCGCACTCTATCAGTACCTGTTGGGCCTGCAGTCGCCGTGGACCGTGAGTCGCGTGAACCTGGACGTC
>PHGD01000107.1 GCA_011090425.1 Nitrospira sp. LK70
GCTCAAGGAGTTGCATGACGGGCTCGCGTTGGGCCGGACGAGTTGTTCGCAGTTCTGGGCCAATCAATTCCGGGTCCTGCTCACAGCCGCCGCGTACGTGTTGCTCCAGGAGTTGCGCCGTCAGGCGCACGGCACCGCCTGCGCTAGCGCGCAGGTGTCCACCTTGCGCGAACGACTGCTGAAGTTGGCGGTGTGGGTGGAACGATCCGTCCGTCGGCTGGTCCTGCATCTGCCCCAATTCTCGCCGTGGGGCGAGACCTGGCGCCGCGTCGCCATCGCGGTCGGCGCCACACCCGGCTAACGCGGAATCATGCCGTGTCACAACCTGCATCTTCACAGACGGCGAACGGCGGGGTCTGTCCGAACGCGCCCGATTCCAGAGTCGGTCCTTGATGGTCGTGTGGTGCCAGGCCTTCTCACCCTTCTGAAACTCCCAATCGCCCCCCCTCCCGCACGGCCGGACTCCTCTCCTGATCCTTCCGATCGCCACGAACACGATCAGTGGCCACCGTCATGAATAATCCCGGTTAGGAACAGGTCTCATATTTCGCTCGCGGGTGCGAGTTTACGGGTAAGATTCACTCGGACGGGGTTCCGGAAGCTTCGGACAATTCGACAGATGGGAGCCTGGTGTTATCGAAGCCACGGAGGGGTGACGACATGTAGCGGCGAGGTGAGAGCCGTACGAGACGACATCACGGAGTATCCATCAAACCCAGACTCGCTGCGATCTCTTCAACTGGTCAGGTAACGTGAAGAGAGGACTGTGACGAAGGCCTTGCCCTACTTGACAGCGTTTCTTTAACTAAGACATATTTAGTCTTAGTTCGATGGCTCTCTATGCTTCCAGCGTTGAATATGGGCTGCACTGTCTTCTTTTTCTAGTCAGCTCTTCAGTCTCGACAAAAACGAACGTCGCAGATGTGGCAACGTTTCAAGGGATCTCGCCGGCTTTTGTCGCCAAACTGTTTCTTAAAATGAAGAAGGCTGGCCTTCTCACTGCCAGCGAAGGTGCTGGTGGTGGATACCTGCTTGCTCGTCCACCTGAAGAGATTACAGTATGGGATGTTGTCTCAGCGTTGGAAGGTGACAAGACGCTCTTCAAATGCACCGAAATCCGTCTCAACTGTACGTTGTTCGGCGCGTCACCGCCAGTGTGGGCACAGAAGGGGTTCTGTAGTATTCATGCCATCATGTTGGAGGCGGAGAATCGTATGCGACAAACACTCGATAGCTACACCCTGGCAGACTTAGCTCATCGAATCGAGCGGAAGGCGCCAAAGGATTTTCCGAACCAAGTCAATGCCTGGTTCGAGTCGCGAAGGGCTCGCCCTCGCGGGAATCATTCGTATCGAAAAAAGAGATGACCTCGTAGGTTATCTCATTGTGACTGAAGTAGTTCATCGAAATATGGCGGTCTGTATCGTTCCGGCATGATGGATGAGCTGTTTTACGCATCTCATATCGTCACTTCACACAGAAAGGATTTTGCAATGAGGAACATCCTGTTCATCTGTTGGCTAGTGAGCCTCATATCCAGTCCGGTTTTGGCACAGCAATCAGAAGTGACACCGCTTTTCTCAAAAGATCTTGCAGATATGCCTGGCAAGGAAGGAGTCATGATCACCGTCACTCTCCCACCTGATGCGTCTGACCCAGTCCACCGGCATAATGCTCATACGTTTGTCTACGTGCTGGAAGGCTCCATCGTCATGCAGGTAGAAGGTGGTAAACAAGTCATCTTGACTCCTGGACAGACCTTCTATGAAGGACCCAATGATGTGCATACGGTGGGCCGAAATGCGAGCAAGACCGTTCCAGCAAAATTTGTAGTCTTCTTCCTTAAAGACAAGAAGTCCCCATTGTTGGAACTCGTGAAGTAGTTCTGATCTGCACGGAGTGTCCAGAGGGAGAGAGTAATTCTAGAAGCTTCAAACCGTCGATTCATGGATGGAAAGCGTACAAACCGATATGAGAATCGTCGTCATTGGCGGTGGCGGACTTATCGGGTCCAAGCTTGTGAAGCAACTCAATCAACAGGGACATCAGGGCGTACCAGCATCACCGACATTAGGCATTGACACGCTCACCGGTGTGGGGCTAGCCGAGGCGTTGAAGAATACTCAGGTGGTTATCGACGTCACGAACCCACCATCATTCGAGGCTGTAGTGGCCATGCAGTTCTTTGAAACATCGACAAGAAATCTTCTTTCTGCTGAGGCACAGGCACATGTGCAGCATCATATTATTCTGTCGGTTGTCGGTGCAGATCGTATGTCGGACATTGGTTATATGCGTGCAAAGGTAGCTCAAGAACAAATAGTCCAGCTAGGACAAATTCCGTATACCCTTGTTCGGGCAACACAGTTTTATGAGTTTATCCAGACAATCACCGACCTCGGAACCAAAGGCACCACGGCTCGACTTCCTCCGGCACTGATGCAGCCTATTGCAGCGGATGATGTCGTTGCCTTCCTAATCGAAGTGGCAGAAGGTGCACCCTACAACGGCAGTGTTGATCTCGCGGGACCTGAGCGGATCCGCATGGACGAAGTCGCACGTCGTTACTTACATTCTAAACAAGATTCTCGTGAAGTTGTGGCAGATAACCAGGCGCGCTACTTCGGTGGGAGGCTAAATGACCAATCATTGGTCCCTGCTGGTTTCCACCATACAGGCGCAACCCGTTTCAAAGATTGGTTAAAAAGGTAAGCAGACCCATTCAGGATTCTACGCGAGTCCGGATTTAAACATTCAGACACCATGCAGTTCGATGGTTTTTTGTGCTCTGCTGTTATCGGTTTCTCTCTAGATAGGGACGGTCCAGTGGACATCACCGGCATGCTCGACCGCTCATTATAAACAGAACTTGTTCGACCTGGATCACTTACAATCGAGTGCGACAGGATACTGCCACCCTTGAGTTTTCATTCCTTTTGTATCCGTTCCAGCCCTCCCATATATGGCCTCAGGACCGAAGGGATCTCAACCGAGCCATCCGGCTGCTGGAAATTTTCCAAGATGGCGACCAAGGTTCGGCCGACCGCCAGGCCGGAGCCATTGAGCGTATGGACAAAGTCGGTCTTTGCCTCTTTCTTTCCCCCGATTGGACGATATTTGATGCCGGCTCGCCTGGCTTGAAACGATTCGAAATTGCTGCAGGACGAAATCTCCCGGTATTGTTGCTGAGACGGCAACCACACCTCGAGGTCGTAGGTCTTGGCGGCAGAAAATCCCATATCACCGGTGCAAAGCGTGATGACGCGATAGGGGAGGTTCAAACCCTGCAAGACCGATTCAGCATGGCCCGTCAGCCGCTCCAGCTCTTCGTATGAACCATCCGGTGTTGTAAATACTACGAGCTCCACTTTGTTGAACTGGTGAAGGCGAATGAGTCCTCTCGTGTCCTTTCCATAGGACCCTGCCTCTCTTCTGAAGCAAGGGGTGTAGGCCGTGTAGCGGAGGGGCAAGCAGTCTCCACTCAGGATCTCCTCACGATGCAGGTTCGTCACCGGCACTTCCGCAGTCGGGATCAAGAAGTACTCTTCATCTCGCAGGCGAAAAAGATCCTCCTCAAACTTGGGAAGCTGGCCGGTTCCGGTCATCGTTTGACGATTTACCAGGAGTGGAGGTACGACCTCTCGATATCCATGTTGTTGAGTAGTGTGCAGATCAAGCATATAGTTGATCAGCGCTCGCTCCAGCCTGGCACCGGCTCCGGTCATGACGGAAAATCTGGCACCTGCGATCTTCGCGGCTCGATCGAAATCCAAGATTCCCAGGTTCTCTCCGACTTCCCAATGAGGTTTGGGAGGACTCGAAAACGTCGGTATGGTACCCCATCGACGGACCTCGATATTGTCCGATGCATCAGCGCCCACCGGGACCGAGCCATGTGGGAGATTGGGGATACGAAGCGCGACGTCGGTGAGCGCATCCTCGACCTTCCGGAGGGTTCCCTCGGCCACCTTAATGCGATCCCCCACTTGTTTCATCGCCATCATGACTTCTTCAGCCGGTGCTTTGGCTCGACGCAGCCGAGCAATCTCCTCTGAGCCCTTATTGAGTTCATACCTCAACTGCTCGACCTGGGTCGTAACCGCTCGACGTTCTTCACTCAATGTTTGGATATCAGCCCAGGGGACGTCGTTCCCGCGTCGTCCGAGAGAGGTGCGGATGTGGTCGAGATTTTCGCGGAGATATTTCAGATCGTACACGGATCACACTTCACGAAGGCGGTTGGAATCTAGCACCTGGTTCGAGGAGAGTCAATGAAACGACCGGTGGTAACTTGAGGTGGTCGAATTTGGACAAGGCCTCTCGATCCGTTCGCCTGTTCCTGTTGCTTTTCGGCGATCGACCGATTGATCTATTCTCGATAGGCGATGATGTCGGCAAACTCGGCGCACTTGGGGAGGTACTTGATCAGTCTCTCGCCGTCCCCTCGTCACATGGGTTCGCAATCCGTCTCAAGATACTTGGTGAGTTGGCGTCATCGACCTTGACGGTCACACGACCGAAGCGGAGATTCTCGATCCCGTCATCACTAAATTTCTTGCCGTAGCCCTTGGGGCGCCAGCGATCTCACCGAGGTAGGTGCGGTTGGTTGCATAAAAGAGTCGTAGCTCGGCCACTGGGAAGGCTCCTTCCCTGACAAGGTGAGGTGCGAGCGTCGCTCTTGGGCGGCACCGGGCGAGATGTGCTTAGCTGCTTCGACAGGGAAAGTCAAGAATGGACCGTAGGTTATTTCCGGTGAGCGCGGATGCGTTATCTCGACGAGAGGAAGGCCTTCTCTCAAAATGAAGCGAGGCATCATTTCCTTTCCAGCCGGACGAATCTCACTGAGTTCTTCGAGGAGAAACTCTCGAACCTTGTTGCGCGCGTCTCGCGAAGGCTGTCCTGCCTCGCCCTGCTCTCTCCACGAACCGATCAATGTGCTGTGAGCCTTGGCCGGCTTTCCGTTTATCCGGTACTCGATTGCTCCCTCGAATCGAAACCGGTTACGGAAACGCTTCCGCAACGTGTTCATTTTGTCGGGATGCGAGATGCAGTCACTTTGGAACCGCAATCCGAAAATCTTGGCCTTGCTGCGTTGGGCGTGAGCTATATCTTCTGAAGAAATGCCTAGAGATTTGTGGTCGGCATCGGTGTACCACCAGAGGCGCAATGGCAGGGCAGGTTGCGCTACCACCACCGCAGCGACCTGTGGGTGATCAAGCAGCGCGACCGGGATCGAACCGGTCAGGCAGTTGCCGATGATGCCGATGGACTGTAGAGCGTGCCGTTCTCCGACCTCCTGCACCACCCCTCGCAGCCAGTTCACAATGGGAGCGCTTCCTTGTGACGGGACGCCCCATTCACCGCCTGGAAAAAACTCCATTGATCCTCGGAACCAATAGGCCGACAATCCTTTCGTAAGGGAAAACTTGCCTTTCTCGCCGAAGAGCAGCGGCACATACACAGTGAAGTCCTTCGAGAGCTCCTCGGCGTAGGCAAGTGTTCCCGGAGACAGCCCGGTCAATTCATGGAGCAGCAGCAGGGGAGGTTTGCCGGTGCCGTCAGGCAGACAGAACACCGAATGGATGATGCCTCCGTGCGAGAAGGGTTGGTCGAAACACTCGGCCCAATTTCGAGTAGGTGCACCTTCTTCTTTTGTATGAGGCGCGCACATTCCCAGTTGCGTTGCTCCACAACCAGCCTGGAATACAAGTAGTGCGGTGATGATGGGTTGCCAGAGAGCATAGCGCGGTTTGTCCATATCGTGCTTCTGACGCAATGTGTCTATGCATGCAGTGAACTAAACAGCGGAAGATTGCCAGCATCGGAGGATCGGCGCAAGACCCTTGTATGGCCTTACGTACATTTCGCAATATATCCATTTGAAATGGATGGGTCCGTGTGTTAGTTTCCGTCTTATGCCGGAAGACAGTCTCTCCATTCCGTCGACACCGGAATCTATTACCGTAACCTGGCTCACGACGATGCTGCGCCGTGCCGGCGTGCTCGACCGAGCCGCAGTTGTGGGGATCAAGGTGACGCCGGTCGCTGGAGGCAGTGGATTCGTAGGGCAAACCGCCCGCCTTCACATTGTCTACAGCGAACAGGAATCAAGTGCGCCCCCTACCGTCTTTGCTAAATTGTCCTCAGCGGATCCTGCCGTCAGGCAACAACTTCGCAGGGTGGGAATCTACGAAACCGAGGCCGGTTTTTATCGAGACGTGGCTCTGCAGCCGGCCTTCCCTATACGCGTACCCCGGCCGTACCTGAGTCTGTATGATGAAGGCACAAGTGCAAGCATTCTGTTGTTGGAAGATCTCAGTGCGGTGGAGTTCGGCGACAATCTCACTGGGTGTTCAGCAACGGATGCCCAGATAGCCGTGCGGCAGCTCGGTCTCCTGCATGCTCACTTTTGGGATGCCCCTCTCCTTGAGACCTTGTCTTGGTTGCGCGCCCTCACCGATGAGGTCCAGGCAAGGGCCGGTATTTACCAGGCCATGTTGCCCCGCTTCGAACAACGGTGCGCCGAGTTTCTGACGCCTGGTTTACGTGAGGCTGCACGAAGATTCGCATCGGTGTTCCCGCAATATTCTCAACAGTGCTCGCATGGTCCCCAGACACTCACGCACGGGGACTTCCGAGCCGACAATTTGGCATTTGCCGATACAAGTGAGGGACGAGGCGTGACCGTATTTGATTGGCAGGTGGCCAGGCGCTCTCGAGGGCCGCGCGACCTGGCGTATTTTCTGTCCAGCTCGCTGTCGGTGGAGCTGCGCCGGACTCTGCAGGAGTCGTTGCTCGATTTGTACTACGAGACACTGAAGATCAACGGTGTGGAAGGGTATTCGACAGGAGACCTCCGTCGTGACGTTCAAGTCGGGCTCGGTGCGCCGCTGACGACATGGGTTATTGCCGGCGGTATGCTCGACTTCTCTAGTGAACGGGGGACCGACTTGTTGAAGCTGGTCTGCCAGCGGCTTGACGCGGTGCTGGCCGATCATCGGTTTACGACCTATCTTGATGGACTTGCCTGACGTCGCACTGGTTCAGTCAGAATCATGTCCTTGAAGCAACACGAAATCTATTCGGCGGGCTACGATCCACTGGTGTTGCGAGGACTGGCCATGCGAAGTGCGACTCGCGAGGCCGCGTTCTTTGTGCCCCATCTCACACCTGCCATGCAGGTGCTGGACTGTGGATGTGGGCCCGGCGAAATCACGGTCAGTCTTGCGGAGTTGGTTCCGCAGGGACGGGTCGTGGGGGTTGATATTGAAGACCGCCAGCTCGACATGGGCCGCCGAGAGGCACAACAGCGTGGGGTTGGGAACATCGAGTTCCACCATGCCAGCCTGTATGCACTTCCGTTCGAGGACGAAACCTTCGACGCCGTCTTGGCTCACGCCGTCCTCTATCATCTCGCCGAGCCGATGAACGCCTTGCGGGAACTGTGGCGCATCCTCAAACCGGGAGGTGTGATTGGGTTGCGCGATGCCGATTTCGACGGCGATGTTTATTTTCCATCCCATGAGGATGTCGATCGATTGTGGAAGTTGACAATGCAGGTGATCGAATTCAACGGCGGCGATATACGGTTCGGCCGAAAACAGCGACGGTTATTACGGGAAGCGGGATTTCGGAACATTGTCGCTTCGGCGTCGTCCGATGCATTCGGGACCCTGGAGATGACCTCAGGCTTCAGCCGCTACTTCGGCGGTGTCTTTCTCGAACAGCATCGTCAGTTGATTCTGGAGAAACGTTGGGCAACCGAGTCGGAGCTCACCGCCATGCAGAACGCCCTGCTGGTGTGGGGTGGCGACCCCGATGCGTTCCATGCCCGCTGCCACTGCGAAGCCGTGGGCTGGAAGTGAGCCCGCCTCCTCGCTGGTCTCCTTAGTCGGATTTCAGAACAGATACTGCCTCGGCTAACACCTCCTGGGCATCGTACAGGCCAGCAACCCCGACAGGTTTGTGGCCTTTGTACAGCGTCACTGTCATGGTCGTCCGACGCGAGAAGCCCAGCACGTCGGTGCGCTGAGCCAGGTGAAAAAAGTCGTAGCCCTCACGGAGAGTCAGCTCCGCACAGCGTCGGCGCAGATAGCGGCCCAGCTGTTCTTGCGACGTGAAGGCGCTCACGCGATATTCCACCCGATAGACATTCTCTGTGAGCTGCTCTATCTCCGTCTTGTCCGTTTCACCGAGCGGTACATAGCGTCCGGTCGCACAGCCGGCGAGAGATCCCGCAATCATCACCACCGTCACTCCTGTCTTCCAAATCTTGGGCCACATAGCGGGTGGCCATCGTATCGGGATGGGCCAACGAGATCAACAGCGGCCGTCCTCTTTCGTCTTTGCTTCGGCGAAAGCCGTGCAAATCCGGATGGAAACCGATGAATAAGGAAGGAAGTCACATGGGCGTAGACGAAGAGATTCGCATCGAGCAGGATCATCGGAAGGTTTCGCCTTCCGCCGTGAGAGATACGCAATGGTTCGCGAGGAAAATGGAACCCGGGGATCGATTTAGAAATGTGGATAAGTGTCGAGCCCTACCCATGTTCTGAAGATCCCGCCCGTCCTGATTTGGCACAGCCCTCTTTCGAGAGTGACCTAGTGTTCTGCTCCATACATTCCGGTGATCAGCTGTTTGCCTGAGCGTGTCGAAGGGCGTGAGAGTTCACGTCGTTCCGTCACGTATTAAAGCGACTCCCGGTACCGTGTCTTGATCCAAGCGGTGACATTGAACAGTGAGCCCGGAATGTAAAGCGTGGTGGGCGACCTATCATGAAGATAGCTCATTCTGCGAAATGCACCATACAAGATCTGACCCTCAACCGCACGTACTCGCAAATCTTCGAACGGTAATGCTTAGGGAAGGGGGCGCGGCGCAAGGCCTACGCGTCGTCCAGACGATCTCCTTGTCGCGCAATCTTCTCCAGCACTTCGGCCTGCTGTTGGCACGACAAGCAACGTTTTGCGAAGGGAAGCGCTCGCAGCCGTCCCGTGTCTATCTTGGTACCACAATCCTCACACAATCCGTATTCTCCATCGTCGAGGCGGCGGAGTGTGGTATCGAGCATCATGCGGGTGCGGTTACGTGCTTCCAGCAATGATAATTGTTGTTCGGCGGTGCTGTCTCGTAGGGACATGTCCTCAAGGTCAAGGACGGAATCATTGTGGTTCGCAGAGTGGTGCTCCCGATATTGCGCCAGGAGATCATGGATTTGTTGTTGAAGCACTGAACGCCATTCGAGCAACATTGTTCGAAGCTCATCCGTCGATGTGGAAGTAGGTTCAATGAGTGTCTTGGCCATGATCAAGCTCCTCTTAGTTGAAGTTCAAATCGGTGACAGTACGTTTATTTGACCGGGAAAATGAGACCGCAGCTTGTTTCGTTCTCATGCTTGCCAAAACCAAAATTCCTGGCATCAATTCCTCACAACGCAACCACTCACTCAAAAGCGAGCCGATGATTGATTTCCTCGTCCAGCCATTGCGTGTCCATAAAGAGATGAAGGAAGGACGAGTTGTCCTCGCGAAAGACAGAATTCCTATTCCTCGGAGAAATGACGTCACTTCAGCGCCGGAATGAATGTCGACACAGTCGCGGCAGAGCCGCGATACAGCGTGTCATCAAATCATGATGGTCGTGATGTTCCATGTCGAACATATCGTTCCGGCGGGCTTCGTAGATTGCGCACACGCGAAACAGGCGTGCAGACAATTCTGGTGATGTTGCGATAACGTCTTCATTTTCATAATGGTCGTTCCTCCCGTGGAGAACGTGTCCGTACATCGACTTATTCATATCAACATCAGCGTCTCTTCTTTTGGGCCTTTCTGGCACTGACCCTGTTGCGGCCGGATGTACCTTTGCGTCTGGATGTGCCTTGTTCGGTTCTCGCGACTTGTTTCGGTCGTTTGGTCTGCGGACGTTTCGGCGTGCCGGTCTCCCCGGATGTGAGTTCCTGCAATCGTTCCTGGTATCCTTCGGAGGAAGCAGGATTCAGTTCCCATCTCTGCGCATCACGATCGGCTACTTTATCGCCGAACCGCAAAGGCTCCGCGTCGTCATAGGTAATGCCTACGGCCTCACCCAATTCTTGGACCACATCCTGATCCGGGGTCGGGTTCGAACCGCCTACGGTTTCTTCGCCGGCGTCCGTCAGGTCACGGGCTGCATCGATATCGCCTCCGGATAGTGTAATGTCCACGGTCTTCTTAGCGTTATCGGATGAGAGTGGATGGACAGATGAAACGGAGGCCAATGTGTCTTCCGGGAAGGCCCCGTCGCCGCTGCCTTCTCCTTCATAATACTGACGAATAAAGCGGTCGGCATCTATGCGTTTCGGTTTTGACATGATGGTTCCTTCAACCAATGTATGGCCTGCTCACCCGAGAGACATTATGTGAATGGCTACCGGTCACGTTGCATCCCGTAGCTACAGCAAAGAAGTAGCAGTACAGGCGAAAGATGCTTACTTGCTCGTGCCACGACAAACTGCTTACCTTCCCATACCGCTTTTGGCTGTTGACACCATGATCTGGTCTTAAGGTGCGCCTGTTCTTTAGACGGCGGTACTCGGTCATTCCCTAGATTTGCCACCGTGACTTGAAACGCGAGAGGAACGGCCTTCACCCGAGCCTAGGCTCAGGGCCCGTTCACTTCACTGAGATCAAAACTGACCGTGGCCGCGATGCGGATGGTGGAGAAGATGGTGTGTGTGTAACGGTCGTCGTCCATGACGATCCTGCGCCAGTCCTTGATGCGGGCGAACTGCTGACGGGTTAGGTAGAAACTTTCACTCACGGCGGCACCTCCGCCCTCAGAAAATCACACCTCGGACGATCTGTAGATCCATAAATTCATGAATCCTGAGCCTAGGGCCCGCGCACCCATTGAAGCCACTGCGGCCTAATGAATTCCTCGATCAGAATTTTAAGACAGGCGGCGACGGGAATCGCAAGGATCAGCCCGATCAGCCCCCCGACGGCTCCGCCCACGAAGACGACGATGAGAATTGTCGCGGCGCTCATGTCCGTGGAGTGGCTTTGAAGCCAGGGAGTCAGGATCCAGCTTTCGATAAACTGCACCACCAGGTAGGCTACGCTCGGCCATAGTAAAATTGCCATCCATTCTGTCTCGTTGGATTGACCGACGGTAACGGCATCGGCGTACTTCAGTATGACGGCTAAGGGCCATCCGACGGCAGAGAGATATGGCACTAGAGAGGCTAAACCTATGGCCACTCCCAAAAGAAACCAATAGGGGACTTTGGTCAATGCCCATCCTATTGAGTACAGTACAGCAGTGACCACCGCAATGAGGAGGCGTTGGAAAACGAAGTCACGCACAGCTGTATCCATTCGGCCTAGGACATGCAGGGTATGCGGTCGATGCGCGACCGGAATCAGGCGAACGACGGTTTGACTCATGCGTTCAAAATTCCAGGCGAAGAAGAAAAAGTAAATGGGGATCAAGATCGTATAGAGGGCGGCGTTGACCGTGATCCCGAGCAGCTGTCCCAGCAGCCCGAATGCATGACCGGTCCCTACGAAAAGCGGCTGGAGCGTTGTCAGAGGGTCGCCGTACATGCGTCCAAGGAGGTCGCGTAGGTTAAAGGAACTACTCAGTAGGTCCTGATAGCGTTGTGCAAGGCTCCGTACATATACCGGAATTTTCTGTATCAATGTCTGAGCTTGCTCGATTAAGAGGGGGATGAGCCAGAATCCGAGGCCGACGAAAGTGAGGGTCATCAGCAACATGAGTATGCCGACCGTCAAGGCGCGAGGAACCGACCATTGCCTGAACGCGTAACCGACAAACGGACTCACCAAATAGGCGAATAGAAGAGCGATAAACACAGGCAAGAAGACAGTATGCAATTCGTAGAGAAACCAAAGTAGACCGGCAAGGACCCCGAAGATGAATAGGTCGCGAATGGGGCGGATCTCCCAGAGGTGCCGGTCGATTCCTGGCTTGTTATGCATGGTTCATCCGGTGGGGTGGACATCGGCGAAACATAAAGTGAACTCATCGAATCACGGAATCGCGGCATATTCAAGTGGAGGTTGTAGCGCTGGAGCGTATCCCTTGTGCCCCTGCGAACGGCCGACACCAGAACCGGCAACCACAACGACGATAAGGAGGCAGGGACTCCCGGTCAGGCAGCATCGTGAATGCGATGATGCTGAGCAAGGGGTTTTACGCCTGGCGCGAATCACGGCGGGTGTGTTGTACAACGATCGGTACGTCCGATTCGAGGAGACCGGCAAAATCGGTCTTGTGAGGGATCGGCTTGGAATCATTGAGGTCGTTGAAGCGGATATGCCTCGTTCGTCGTCCCGACACTACAAGTTCATACGGCCCGAAGGTTTTGAAATGACTTCTAGCCCGGGTCAAGGCACGACGTACCGTCCGCGGCTGCACCTCGACCTGCTTGGCGATGTCACAGAGATAGAGCCCACAGCGGGCCAATGCTTGAATCACCATGAAGTCCTCCTTTCGCAGCATGCGCCCCTTATCCGTTGCGGTGAGCAGTGAAAGGCCATTGTCCGCGGACTTCAGGGGACTTTTTAGTTCGGTGATTTGGTGACTGATACCATACAAGATCTCATCCTCAACCACACTCAGTCCTTGACCATGGGTCAGTTTTTGATGAAGGTTTCGGCGAGGGTTAAAAGTGCATAGAAGCCGGTCGGGAGTGTGACGGCGCGAAAGACCGGCAATTCGGTGATCGGCATGAACGCTCCTTTGGATAGGGCCTTGATCTCCTCGATCGTTTTCCGGATTGTGTCGGGGGAATCCGTTGCGAGCGTGTTCGAGGGTTGAGCAGAGAAACTATCAATGACCCGTTGACGAGCGATCTCCGAGGCTTGCCTCAACTGAATCGCGCTCACGATGACGTAGGATGCGCTGAGACCGATGATTACCATGAGCCCAATCGGAAAATCCCAGTTATCGATAAACTCGGAACGAGCCATCAGCATCAACACCAACAGCACGGTGGGGCACCAAATATAATTGTCGATACGATCGGTTAGTTGTTCGATGAGTCTCAGAGGAGCCAAAGCCAATGGGGGAGTGAGTTGCCCTATTGTTTTCGGGACGAGTTTATTGATGAACACGCTCGTCAGTTGGGTGATGTCGAGCACGAGAAAGATGACAACGATCACTCCCAATACCGACAGTTGCAAGAGAATATAGTTAACTTGATTTGCCACATTACCGCGAAATGGAGTGAAAGGAAGCCCATTAACCCCTAGTACCAACTTTCCGACGAGGAAGAACAGTACGCTCACAGGTACAACTCTCATCAAGAGCCAGTTCCAATGTAGTCGCCCTCGGTACTCCTGCCAGAGAATGGCCAGGGTTTTTACTTGTGTGTCCAGCTTCCAGTTGCCTATGAATATCTTGGGCCACTCAGGTAGCCAGGGTGCAGTTGAGGATGACTGGGTCGGATTGCGCCGCGGTTTGCGCAACTCAGGAAATTGTTTTTTTAGGCTATAACTAACACCGGGGCCGCAATGAATAAGTCGCCACCCGAATAGCAGAGCTAGCCCAGCCGCAGCACCCCTTAGGCTTTGGCTCGGCCAAATACTGACCCCATCGAGAAAGGAGAAGGGTTCGCCTTCATAGAAATCCGATGTCAAATAGAGGATGCCGCCAAATAACAGAGGTAACAGAAAGAGACAGAGAACAAGACCAGTTGCGATAGCATTCGTGCTCACAGAAGATGGAGATAGGAGCGACTGGAATACCCATCCGGAGAGGGACGTACTAGATGAGATGAGGAGGACCACAACAACCAAGAGGCAAGCGATCGCTTTCAAAGCATTCATGAGGGCATCGTCCAGATTAGCTGAGGCTGCTCGTACCGTACTGATTGGCTCAAGGGACTGTGTTTGATCAATATTGAGCCTGTACTTATTGACGCTAATGTCCACAGGGCCATTGCGTCCAATTTCATGGAGCTTTACTTGGGGAACTAGTTCGAAATTGAGTACTTGTTGAATGCCGTCTGGTTGAAACACGAGCATCGGCTTCTTGTGCTCAGGCCAGTTCCTTTGCTTCGAGTCTGGATCTTTAAGCACATCCAATACTCTCAGTAGGGTGAAAAAGGTTGCCGTCTGGTAGGTATCGCGGAACGGCGGGATGGTCCCCTGGAGTTTCTCATTGAGGGTCAGATCAAAGTGAGAGGCGACCACCAGGTTGCGAGTCCACGCTAATTCGCCGGGGTGGAACAAGCGAGCATCGAGATCTGTCGTGAAGAACACGACGTAGGGGAAACTCTTTTTCAGTGCTTGCAGGATGAGCAATTTGTCGTAGACATCGCTGCCAAGCACACCGATGGCTTTGAACCCATGACACTAGTCTAATTGGCTCCGTCCCTCTGGACGCTCCATGAGCTCGATGACCTGACGTTGTTCCTTGAGCAAGAGGGAAGATGATGTTTTGTCCTCTGATGATGATCCGGAAGCACTAGCTGGTTTGCTTTGTGGTAGCTCTCCATCCAATCCACGTAAGTAACTATATCGATGTATCAATGGGATTGTGGCCTGCGAGTTCCGTGATCCGTCTTGAGGTTGCTTGCATTGAGCCCCTACGCTGTGACGGTGGGCTTCCTCGGTGAAGATCTCTGGTAGGGTACGTCCGTACAAGGTGTCCCATTCAGCGATCACTGCAATGTGGTCGCAGGTACCACTTTCCTGGCTTTCACCGCTCACGGAGACACCCCGACGTTTCAGTTCATCGATAAGCGCACTTATGAGCTGGTCATCCGTTGGAATCGTAGGGGTGAACGTTACGCGTTTCTTCTGGAAATGGTCTCTAATCGACGTCTTCCCCTCTGCCAAAAATGGCTC
The DNA here is from genome assembly GCA_011090425.1 of Nitrospira sp. LK70. Taxonomy (GTDB): domain Bacteria; phylum Nitrospirota; class Nitrospiria; order Nitrospirales; family Nitrospiraceae; genus Nitrospira_D. The sequence continues at coordinate 14,857 of PHGD01000107.1, forward strand.
TGGAGTGGTTGCCCAGGGCGAATACATCGTGAGCGAATTCTCCTCCGTCACCTTGTCATCCTCAGCAAGCATCGCTTTAAGCGTGCCTGAAAAACGCGGGCCGATGACTTTGAACTGGACAGTTGCGTGCAGTGGGGGAAAGGCATTGAACGTCATGCATTGAATTGTTCTCAAGCTTTCAAGTGGTTTCACTCCGAGA
>PHGD01000194.1 GCA_011090425.1 Nitrospira sp. LK70
ACCGGGCCTTACTTCCGTCACAATGCCCTCGATACCGAAACTCATCAATGCTCGTGACAAGACCTCGGACTGCGCTCGTAGTTCTTCATCCGACATCCGATCCATCGGTCCGGAAGGATCGCTTAACAGAATCTCAGGGTCAGGTAGCTGATAATCCACAGGCTCAGCCGGTGGATCAACCACTTCCGGCTCGGTCGTTTGCGTGTCCACTGTGGCGGCTATCACAGGGAATGGCTGGATGACCGGACCTGGTGAAGAAGGAGGTGGGCTCGGTTCTGACTCTTCGTTCTTTTCAACAGCCGATTCTTCGTCCAGAGTGACGGCGGTCGACCTCGGAGACTTCACCCGTGACCGTCGATTGACGGACTCCTTCTGGACCACGATTGATCGGTCAGGTACCAACGCGGACAAGCCCTCGCGGAGAAGGGCCCAACGTTCCGGCATCCGACGCACAACTTCGGCCAGCGACAGAGGCGTTGTCAGAAGAAGAGACACAAGAAATCCCGTAATAATCAGGATATGAGCCCCGGTTCCGGCAAAGACGGCACGGAGCCCTCCGGCGATAGTCTGACCGACGACACCACCAGCCATCCCGCGGGAAATCATCCCGCTGGTCAGTGTCGGAACCCCCGTGGTTTCAAGATGCAGAAAAGCACCTAAAAAGAACACCGCTGTTAGGGAACTAGCGGCTGTCCGTAGCCTGAGACTCACCGGCACCTGAGAGAAACAGCGAAATCCCAATCGCCCCAGCAGCAGGGGAAAGAGATAGGCCGCTCCACCGAGACCATAAAAAACAGCTCCGGCCAAGAGGGCTCCGAATGAACCGATGAGATTTCGAGGCGGGTCGGCGTTCGATGCACCGGTTGCCACAATCTTCGCCTCTCCAGGCACAAATGACAGAAGGCTCAGGAGCATGAGCAAGCTCAACGCGATCAAGATCACGCCGATCACTTCGCGCTGAATATGAGAAGAGGGGGATGGGGCGCGGCGGGCTTCTCTCCGCTTAGCCCTCGTGGTGGCACCCATGCGGGGGATGCTAGCACAGGGGGAGGGTCATTTCAAACAAACGGGCATTCAGGTTTCTGGTCTGGTGCACCATGGATAGGATGAAATCAGGGCGTTACAACCGAACCGGTGGTGATGTATGTCGGATGATCTTGCCTTCTACCAGGTAGACCACGAGCTCGGCGATATTGGTGGCATGATCGGCAACTCGCTCGAGAGATTTGGCGATAAAGCTTAATCGGATGGCACGCGAAATCGTGTGGGGATTTTCCATCATGAAAGAGAGCAGTTCACGAAACAACTGTTCCATGAGATCATCGACGAAGTCATCATCACCAAGCACCTTTCGGGCGAGCATCGCATCTCCTTTGACGAAGGCGTCGATGCTTTCCTTTACCATCACCCGCGCAAGGTGCCCCATCCTTGGGATATCGATGTAGGGCTTGAGCTGCGGCTCTTCATTCAACTCGATCGCTCGTTCACAGATACTCTCCGCCAGATCGCTGATGCGCTCGAGCTCAGTGGACAGTTTCATGGCCGTCGTGACGAGCCGTAGATCGCGCGCAGCCGGTTGATGGAGTGCCAACAGCTCGATACACGCCTCGTCGATCTCCACATCCAACGCATTCACCTTGTGGTCCCGCTCGATCACACGGCAGGCCAACGCCGAATCGCGGGTGACTAGGGCGGTCAATGACTTGTCGATCTGGTCTTCCGCAAGGCCGGCCATCCGCGCCAGCTTCGCCTTGAGCTCCGCAAGTTCCTCGTCGAAATGTCGCTGTTGAACCATAGGTCACCCGAATCGTCCGGTGATGTAGTCTTCTGTCTGCCGCTTCGAAGGGTTCGTGAACAACTGCTTCGTGAGGCCAAACTCGACTAGTTCACCAAGATACATGAAGGCCGTCCAATCGGACACTCGCGCTGCTTGCTGCATATTGTGCGTGACGATCAGGATCGTCACGCGCTGTTTCAGATCGAGCAACAGTTCCTCAATGTTGGCCGTGGCAATCGGGTCGAGTGCCGACGTCGGCTCATCCAGGAGTAGCAACTCCGGATCCGTCGCGAGGGCGCGGGCCAGACAGAGACGTTGCTGCTGGCCTCCGGACAGAGATGTTGCTTGCGCCGACAGCCGATCCTTGACCTCTTCCCAGAGGGCTGCGCTCCGGAGAGCCTGCTCGACCTTTTCCTCCAAGGCGCGCCGGTTCGTCAAGCCCCGAACCTTCAACCCATAGGCAACATTTTCATAGATGGACTTAGGAAAAGGATTGGGCTTCTGAAACACCATGCCGAACCGCATGCGCACCTCAATCGGGTCCACCCCGCGAGCCAGGATGTTGCGGTTATCTGGGTAGAGCAGGATTTGTCCCTCGTAACGGATCCCTGGATAGAGATCGTGCATCCGGTTAAAGCAACGGAGAAAAGTAGATTTTCCGCAACCGGACGGTCCAATCAATGCCGTGATTTTGTATTCTGCGATGGGGATAGACAAACTCCTCAATGCCGGTCGACTCCCATAGGAGAAACTCAGGGCCTTCGTCTCCGCTTTGAGGGGCTTAGGCCGAGGCCGGTCTTCCGAACATTCGATGGATGGTAATTCCATGAGATCCATGCTACCAGGTGACACGTTTGCGCATCCGGTAACGGACATAAATTGCCAACCCGTTCATCGCAAGAGTCACGCAGACGAGCAATAACCCCGCAGCCGCAGCATTACCGGCGAAGTCTTCGCCCGGTTTTGAAACCCATGCGAACATCTGAATGGGCATGACCGTAAAGGGTGACATCAACCACTCAAACGAAAGATACGGAGGTTCGGTTGTGAAGGGAGCCGGTGGAAGA
>PHGD01000108.1 GCA_011090425.1 Nitrospira sp. LK70
AGCTCCTGGCCTCATGCGCCGGTCAAAGAGATCTCCGAAAATCCCCGACAAATCACCAAAGCGGCCCCCGAAGAAATCTCCGAATTGGAAATCCCGCATGAGGTCGTCGGCCGACCACCGTTCGCTTACCCCGGCGTGGCCTGTCGTATCATATTCTTTTCGCTTCGTATCGTCGGAAAGCACGGCATAGGCCTCCGCGAGCTCGCGGAACTTCTCAGCCGCGCCGGGGTCCTTGCTCTTATCCGGATGGTATTGCAGCGCCATCTGGCGGTAGGCATGCTTGATCTCATCGCGGGTCGCAGTTCGACCGATCCCGAGTACTTCATAGTAGTCTCTCTTGCTATCAAGGGCGGACACTGTCGGGGCTTCCTTATTCACTTACCCAATACACCACGGCAAACAGCCGAGGCTGGCTATGCGCTCTATCTTATTAGGGCATTAGTACTTCGAGACGTTGGAGAGGGGGCCATCCAGATCATGGACCAGGAGGACCCGCTCAGCCTGGCTACAGGCGGTGAGGATGACCTTCGCCTCAGGGTTGACTGCCGGGAATGACGGCATTTCCTCGCTCGCGATCCTGGGTATCGGAGGTTGGCAGAGCGTCAAACTGAGTACCCCGACGATCATACCGCACAACCCGATCGTGAATCGAAGACTCATGCGCTCTATCCACACATAGCGCCTAATCGATCTTCACCGCGATGGATTTCTTCTTCGCTTCCTCCGTCTTCGGCATCCGAATTTCCAGCACGCCCTCCTTGAAGGACGCCTTGATTTCATCGCTCTTCACTTCGCACGGCAAGGCGACGGTCCGCAAGAACGACCCGTATGACCGCTCTCGCCGATAATAGTCGTCCTCTTTCACCTCTTTGTCCTCTTTCTTTTCGCCTTTGATCGTCAAATTCTCCCCCGCGAGGCTCACTTCGACGTCTTCCTTTTTCATTCCGGGAAGCTCGGCCTTGACTACCACGGAGTCTTTTTCTTCATACACATCGAGCGACGGCATTCGGATCGACATCGGGCGGATGGGCAACCAACGGTCCCGGCCGAAGAGACTGGGAAACGGGCGCCGCCAAAAGTCGTCCATGAAGCGCTCCATCCAATGCTCGAATTCCTCGGCGCGCGATACGATCTCCCTCGGTTTCTTCGTGGCGACGGCCTTCTCTTCTTCACCTGCTTTTGCCATGGCACTCCTCCTTGTTGGGTGATGGTTTGGGTGTTCTCTATTCACGACGCGGGTGTCATACTGTGGTCTTCATGGGCAAACCTCCAAGCTGCTTTCATGTGTATCGTCTAGCACACATGCCCGTGGGTGTAACTACCGCAATGACGGTGCCATGGCCATGCACCTTGTGAAGTCCCTGATGTATCAACTTGATACTGCAACACAAGTTCTGCTCTGAGGACTTTCGGTGTTGATTGCCGTGGCGACTAATTCCACAGCGGAGTCCGCCCCGTTGCCGCAGAACGCCACGGTCTCAATCCAGCAGGGTTGTACAACCCTCCAAAATCAGCCTGATTCTTGGGCATAAGGGTGTTTCATCCTGACGCCAAGGTCATCCAAGCAGCCATCGGGAGCGTGGACAAGAAAGAATTCGAAACGTTGACGGCGCCGGGACTCACGCCGGAGCAAGCAGTGGAGATGATCGTCAGCGGGATTTTGCGGTGACCAATCATTTACCTCAACACCATGATCCCACAGGCGACGCGGCACACTTCGGTCGCATCCGATCACGAATCGGTGCGCACGCGGAATCGTGGTTCAAGCGCCTTCAGGCTTTCCATGATGCCGATATACTCCAATTCCGCCACGAGCAGCAGGGCTGCGCCAAAGAAACCTTGGCGTCGCATACCGATGGCTTTGTCGGATACGGTGTCGCGTACTCGATTCCAGAATGGATGGACGAACGGGTCTGTTGGTTCGGTAAAGCGTCCTTCGCGCATGGCGAAGGCGGCACAGGTGATCACCGGAGGGCCATCGAAGTAGCTGATGCCCGACTGAAGCGGGACCGGCATCTCGGCCATTCTACGCGTTGCATTCGAGACCGAGGATTTCCCGCTCGGCCTCCAGCCAATCATCGAGCGCATAGCCCTGCCGATAGCCACGCTCGGCATAGAGTTCATAGGCACGATCGGTAATTCGAGCTTGTACATCATCGCGAGGAGAAGCCGGTTGGCTATGGACCGGTTCCTTCTGAGGCACGGCCAGCTCTTGACTTTGAATGGACTCAGAGTTCTTCCGTCTTTTCGGTTCTCTTACGACCTGTGGTTGCATGATCCCATCTCTCCTTTTGTTTTCTATCTATTTTTATATGGAGGAGTTGGACGCGGTTGTGCCAGACAACGCGTAGAGGCCGGGACCTTTCATCGTCAGTCGGACTTGCCCTCCTCGTCTCATGCGGTCCAACTCACAAAACACCTGGTTCCACGTCAGATCGGGGCATTCGACAACCACTTCTTCGAGCGGGGTACCTGGGGAACGAATGATGACTTCCATGTGTCCTCCTCCTTCTGGTTCATAGACACTCCGTTCCGCTTGGAACGGAGAAGCGCCTCGGGCACCTTGGATGCCGATCAAGCTCGCCAATGAAAATGGCGGCTCCAAGCATCATTGGACATGATGACTTTGAGAACGTGCGCCGCCTCAGTCAGCAACCGAGCAGCAGGGAATTCCCTGTATGGGCGGGGCACTTCGCGGTCATGCTGTAGGAAATCCTGTGGCTGAATACCGCACGGACCAAGACCAGCGCTAGGTCGCGTTTACGTCAAATGCATCTTCTTGGAAGGATGCACCACATGAGCGGGGCAAGTATCCTGCGTTCACTCAGTCAGGTCACTTCAAACCTTCGTAGGGATCATCGAAGATGACCCTACACTCGACACATCGAACCTTCCCGGTCCGCTTGCCGCCGCTGGTCCGGACGTCATCAATGAGCCGTTGGTGTGTGCAATAAACGTTCGCGCTGGTGCGGTTGGACTTCCAACCGGTTTCTTGAATGATCTGAGTTTCCATAGACCCCTCCGCTGCTTCGAGCGCCGAATGGTCATGTCCTGACACTTGGCGAGATCCTTTGATCAAGGTAGTCTAGTCATGCATCACATTAGACTGCGAAGTGGATGAACCTTAGCACAATCCTTGCTGTTGACGATCTAGGGGAATCCCGAGTCTCTTGTGGGAATATTTACTAGGGAGCTGGTGACGCAGGAATGGTCGCGCCTGCGACGGAATGATAGGCCTGCACCCTATAAGTCTTATAAGTCTTGTCGCTGGCCAACATCATGCGAATCTGCCCGCTTCGACTCAAGTAATCGATCGCGAGGAACACTTGGTTCCACGTGAGCTCCGGACAGAGGGTCACCAACTCTTCCATGGAACAATCGGTACCGCGCTGCTCCAACACACAGTGCACGCGCACAATGATCGCCGCGAGTGTCATAGGACACCTCACTGTTTATGAAGTCCACGTTCCATGCGATGCATAGTAGATGATCGTATCGAAGAGGGGTACTAGGCAAAGCCTAGTTGCATGATGAAACATTGCTGGGGTGAGTGCATCGAAACGTGACGAACGATGGAGCTGCTCAGAGACTCACCAAGCCTTCGCTCACCGCATATCTGGTCAGCTCGGCAGCCGAATGGAGATTCAGCTCCTCCATAAGGCGGGTTCGATGGAATTCCACGGTCTTGACGGAAATGTGCAAAAGGGAGGCGATCGACTTGCTGCTTTTCCCTTCTGCGATGAGTTGCAGCACCTCCCTCTGGCGCGGCGTGAGGGCGGTGACTGGTCGTTTACAGGCAGGCCCCTGGGATGGATGGAGCCTCGCGCCGATCATATCCTTGGTCACGAACGGCGTCATGTAGTGCTGACCTCGCCGAACCGCCTGGATAGCCTGCTTGAGCTCCTCCGCCGCAGACTGTTTGACCAAATAGCCTACCGCCCCTGCCTCAAAGGCCTGGGTCACGTAGGTGGGGGTGGCATGCATGGTCACGAAAATCAGCTTGCTGTCCGGCACCAGCTTCGTGAGCTGTCGGGCTGCATCCAGGCCGTTGAGCAGGGGCATGGAGATGTCCAAGAGAATAATGTCCGGCTGCAGCCGTTGCGCCTGCTCGATCAAGGCTCGGCCGTCTTCGACGGTGCCGACCACGTCTCCTACCTCTTCGACCAGTCTTCGGAGGCCGGCCAGCACGAGCGAATGGTCATCCGCCATGAGGATACGAGGACGAGTCACGGAGTATTCTCCTGGAAGGGAATCCAGGCACAGACCTTTGTTCCATCCGCCGGCCTGGAATGGATGTTGAGAAATCCCTTCACCAACCGCAGCCGCTCCTGCATGCTGATCAGCCCCAGTCCCTTCTGGTGATTGCGTTTGTTATGCACATCGAAACCCTTCCCATTGTCCGTCACCGAGAGGCCGATCCCCTTCGCCGAGCCGCTCAACTTAACGAGGACGTCCGTTGCATTGGCATGCTTCACCACATTCTGAAGACTTTCCTGGCACACCCGGAACAGGCAGGTCGCGCTGTCGAGCGGGAGCGACTCGGGCACGTTGCCGACTTTCAGCGTGATATGCAGCTCGGTTCGTTTCGTGGCCTGCTGAATATGTTCTTCGAGCGCCGCCCGGAGTCCTGCATGTTTCAACAGGGACGGGTGCAGGCGATGGGCCAACCGGCGCAGGTCATCGGAGAGCTGCGCCAGTTCTTCGCGTACCGGCTCCAAGGCTTTGCCGAGCGACTCCGGTGAGAGCGGGGACTGCCGATCGAGTGCCGCCAGATCGAGTGACAGGGCGACCAACCGTTGGCTGAAATCATCGTGCAGGTCGCGCGCGATCCGCTGACGCTCACGGTCCTGTGCCGTGAGCAATTGTTCTGTGAGCATTTGGAGTTCTTGCCGTTTCTCTTGGAGAACCAGCTGGTTCTGCTGCAAGGCCAGCTCGGACCGCTTCTGAGATGTCACATCTGTCGCCAGCGTCAACACGCCTCTGATCCGGCCGGCCTCGTCGCGATCGGGCGTATAGTGCACGTTCATCCAGCGGGTATCGACGTTCGACAAGACCTTCGGATAGAGAAAGGACGTTTCCCGGCCGGCGAGCGCCTTCCGGAGGTGTGGTTCGATCGTGCGGAAATTGGCCTCTCCCACCACATCCTTGACATACTGCCCGGTCAGCTCAACCAGAGGGCGGCCGAAGAGCTCTTCATACCGCTTATTCACAAAGCGATAGCGCAATTCCGTATCGATATAGGAGAAATACGCCGGGACGTTGTCCGCCAGGAATCGGAATTCCTGCTCCTGTTCCCGCAACAGAGCCTCCACCTGCTCGCGCTCGGCGATCTCCGCCTTCAGCCGCTTGTTGGACCGGCCTAGTTCGGCCGTCCGTTCCGCGACGCGATGCTCCAACTCTTCATGAGCCCTGCGCAGCGCTCCCTCAGCTCTCTTGCGTTCGGTGATGTCCGTTTCAGATCCCACCATGCGAACCACTCGTCCTTGTGCGTCCCAGACGGCAATCCCACGGTCACTGATCCAGAAATAGGTTCCGTCCTTGCGCCTTGTACGATACTCACAGTGAAACGCAGGTATCTCCTTCTTGAAATAGGATTGTACTGTTGTCATCACCCGTGAGAAGTCCTCCGGATGGATTCGAGACGACCATTCCGTCTCGTCCACACCGATCTCCTCTTCGTGGTAGCTCCGCAACTGCTTCCACCGCGGGGATAGGAACACGGTATGCCCAGCAACGTCCCAGTCCCATATCCCATCAGTAGTCCCTGTCGCGGTGAGCTCCCACCGTTCTTCACTCCGACGCAATGCTTCCTCCGTCTGCTTCCGCTCAGTGATGTCATTCCCCATGGTCAGCAGGCACTGTTTCCCATTGAGCGCGATCAAGTCTGTCGAGATGATGAATTGACGAAGGTTCCCGTTTTTCATACGCATAGAGACTTCCAGGTTCCTGACGGACCCCTCAGCCTTCAGCCGATCGATGAACCTGGCCCGCTCCAGAGGATCAGGCCAAATCCCCAACATCAGCGTCGTTTTCCCGATGACCTCGTGCCGCTGGAACCCAAAGATCTCTAGGCAGGCGTCGTTGATTTCCAGACAGCAGCCACTGTCGAGCTCTGTGACGCCGATGGGATGGGGACTAGCTCGGAAAGCCCTGGCGAAGAAGTTTTCCTCAGCCGGTGGTACGAGGTCAGACCGCGAGGTTGTGCCGGTCGTTCGCGCGCGCCTGGGTGACTTTCTCTTGGTTAATGATGCCTTCTTGATCGTTTTCGACGTCATGGCAGGGAGTCCAATGGTAGACCCTCGGGTAAACGCCTAGCAAGAGCAACGAGCCGCTGAACGACTAGATTAGTGAGGATTCAGTACAATTGAAACGCGTGCATGGTTTGGAAACTACCTAGTGCTGCCGTCCAGTGCGACACCTCTCACGCAGGATTGAGGATTGTGTCCTCTCTGTGAGGCAGGCTCGCGATGCTCGAAAGTTGATCTCTACATCACGACCCCAGTGTGTGTTGCTGGTTGAACGGTATCAGAGCGGCCCTGCGTCTTGCATCAGCTGCGCCATCTCCGTTGTCGTTAATGACTTCAGCCCATCCCAGTTACCCCTTCACGCACACGAGGGGTTCCAGCCTGGCTACCTTTTTCGCCAGCTTCACGTCATCCGCCGCGTCCACCACCTCGCTGACATCCTTGTAGGCGCCCGGCGCCTCTTCGGCGATCCCGCGCATGGAGGGACTGCGAATCAGAATTCCACGCGCGGCCAATTCCTTGACGACATCACGGCCATGCCACTGGCGAAGGGCCTGGTGCCGACTCATGCTCCGACCGGCTCCATGGCAGGCAGAGCCAAAAGCCAGCGCCATGCTCTCCTCTGTTCCCACAAGCACATACGAAGCCGTACCCATCGTTCCTCCGATCAACACCGGTTGACCCACAGCTCGTAGTGACGGAGGAATATCGGGATGGCCTGGTCCAAAGGCCCGCGTCGCGCCCTTGCGATGGACGAAGAGACGGGTCGGCTTTCCGTCGATGACATGTTCCTCGACCTTGCAAGTATTATGGGAGACATCATAGAGCAGCGAGAGTGTCGCCTGTGGCAAGATGTCGGTGAAGATCTGCCTGACAAGATGCGTAATGATCTGACGGTTGGCCAGCGCGCAGTTGATCCCCGCCCGCATCGCGCCGAGATATTCTTGCCCTACCTCGGAATTAATCGGGGCGCAGGCCAACTCACGATCTGGCAGTTCGATGTGGTGCCGCGCCGCGCTGGTGACCATGCTCTTCAGGAACTCGGTGCCGATCTGATGACCAAGCCCTCGTGAACCACAATGAATGCTCACGACGACGTCCCCTTCACGAATACCGAAGACCGACGCCGCCTTTGCATCGAATACCTGCGCCACCCGTTGTACTTCGAGATAGTGGTTCCCGGAGCCGAGCGTCCCCATTTCATCTTGTTGACGCTTCGTGGCGAACTCCGACACGTTCTCCGGTTTGGCGCCGGCCATGCAGCCGCGCTCCTCGATGAATTCAAGGTCTTCATGTATCCCGTAGCCCTTCCCCACGGCCCATTTCGCCCCTCCGGCGAGCATGGCGTCCATCTCGTGCCGATCCAAGTGCACTTTCCCCTTGCTCCCCACACCGGCAGGAATGCGTTGAAACAAGGCCTCGGCCAGCAGTTCTTTCACCGCTGAGATATCCTCGACCGTGAGCTCTGTGCGAAGCAGACGGACTCCACAAGAGATGTCGAAGCCCACGCCACCGGCTGAAACCACCCCTCCCTGATCAGGGTCGAACGCGGCGACCCCGCCGATTGGAAACCCGTAGCCCCAATGGGCATCGGGCATGGCGTAGGAGGCCTGGACGATGCCGGGTAATGTCGCCACGTTGGTTACTTGCTCGTAGACTTTCTCATCCATGTCACGAATCAATTCTTCTGTGGCATAGATCACACCTGGCACCAGCATCTTGCCGCGAGGAGAGATGTGCCATTCGTCGCGCCCGCGTCGTTTCAATAAGTTGAGATCCATCGCAGCTCCCTGTCCTGATTGTCACTTCTGTTCATACATCTACTATGCATTGCGCAATCCAACGCCCTTGCTCATCTTGCTTGACTGACAGCTCGGTATAGGTCGCGCCTTTCACTTCGACGGCCGGTTGGTGTCGCGCCACCTCGATCGGTTCTCCCCAGACTGTCGCATATAGCGAATGGTTGTTGAATCGCACGGCGAAGCAACTGAACAGCATCTTCCGCGTAGCCATTTCGTAGACCAGCGCGTTCAGCCAATCAACCAACAGCAATTCGTCGTCTGGCGCTTCACAAGTAATCGACAGGGCTTGCGTCGAAGCAACCGACGTCGGCTCTGTGATCACGGCGGTCAGTGCCAGCCCTGCCTGTTCAAACGCTGCCTCCTTGGTCAAACCGATTCCCCGCACGCCGATATCAGCCTCATGCGGGAAATGTTCCCAGCTTCCTTGCATACTCTCGAAACGAGACTGTGTCATGGATGGTCCTCAATAGAATCGAGCAATCTCAATGCCATGATCACTCAATACTTATGGGAATGAAGGTCGGCAAGTGCTTCGCAATATGCTGTGAGCGCTTCCAGCCTAATCCGCTGGTTCGTCCAATGCCCGGTAGCTGATGTCTCATTTTGCTACGATACGATAGGCAATCGGCAATTGATTATTCATAAAAGGCGGTTATCTTAATAATCGAGCGGAGGCCTCGGTGAGAGGAACAGCCAAGGGAATCGAGGTCGAGCGCTGGGGCGGTGAGCAGGCCCGCCGGTACCGAGCGGGACGCCTAAAACCCCGCCAAGACTTCAACGAGTGCAAAAGAGCTCTCTAGACCCGCCTCCGCTCTCGTCTTATTTTCGTTTTTCTCGTGTGATCTTTCCCAAACAATTTATAGAGAGATCAAAAACGAGGAAGAGGTGGTCGTTGGAGGTCTTTGTGTTGGGAGGGGCAGGAGGGAGAACTTGAAACAAGCACTCGATCGACATGAACACAAAAAAACGGCTCGCTCTTGGGTAGGCTACGGGGGCCGTTCTCTGATCGGAATCAAGCTCGGCAATCCTTCAGTCGTCTAAGCCTGACTGCCTCTACTAAGACGGCGCCCGCATCCTCTTGCACGCTGGGGACACAAGAGCGAGCCTCCACTCTGAGACTACCGATCTCTCTATACTCACGTCACCTCCTTCAATTTTAGATAAACTCGATCTCGTTAGAATCAATGAGGGCAGGATACCTCACTGAATTGCGAAGACTGTGGCATTTCGGGACTTGAAGCTCGCCTAAATTAGGCGTGCTTTCCTCTTATCAGCAAAAAGTTTTCCGGCCTCTTCGCGAGCCGGATCCTTGGGACGATAGACCTGACGATGGGCGAGGATGAATCGATGAAATTGTGGATGATGCCTATGAGTCGGAATCCCAAAAAGGATTCGTCCATCCTTCCACTCTTCGATGCCGAACGGTACTTATCCATGAATAATGTGAATTAGGCGGTGTGCCGCCTCCTCCTCGCGCCTGACGTCTCACGGTTCACGTCTTCGTCATCGTGCGTTTGAGCAGCGGTCGTAAAGACTGCAGCGGCCTCGCGTTGACCACATTTTTCTTTTCCAGCCATCCCCGACGCGCCTGTCCGACTCCATACCGAAGATTCTGGATATCGAAGACGCTGTGGGCGTCGGAATTGATGCTGAGCATGACGCCCTCCTCTTTCGCGATCCGGCAATCTGTGTCGGTCAAATCCAGCCGCACCGGATGCGCATTCACTTCCAGAAAACAACCCCGCTCTCGGGCATGACGGATGACACGCGCCATGTCCACGTCGTACGGTGCTCGCTCATCGATGAGCCGGCCGCTGGGATGGGCCAAGATCGTGAAACAGGGACGGTCCATGGCGCGCAGGATGCGCTCAGTCTGCTTCTGCCTGGACAGTCGGAAATGGCTATGGATGGCCCCGACAACGAGATCGAGGCGGCGCAAGTCTTCATCAGGGAGATCCAGACTGCCATCTTCTAGAATGTCGACCTCGATACCCTTCAATAAGGTGATGCCGTCAAGCGTCTCATTCAACCGATCGATCTCTTCGAGCTGTTCGAGCAGTCGCTTCGGATCAAGACCTTTGGCCATCGTGAGACGCCTCGAATGGTCGGTGATCGCCAGGTACTCGAGCCCATGAGCCCGTGCCGCTTCCGCCATTTCTCTCATGGAGTTCCGGCCGTCGGTGGCTTTGGTGTGGGCGTGCAAATCCCCTTTCAGGTCATCAACTTCGACAAGATCCGGTAGACATCCTGCTCTCGCCGCATCGAACTCCCCTCGATTCTCTCGCAGCTCCGGTGGTATCCAAGGCAGGCCGACTGCGGCATAGACCGATTCTTCGGTGGTTCCGGCCACCGATCGGTCGCCCTTAAACAGACCGTATTCATTCAGCTTGAGCCCCCGTTGTTGAGCCAATTGGCGGAGCGCTACACTATGAGCCTTGCTGCCGGTGAAATACTGGAGCGCGGCTCCATAGCTGCCCTCAGGAACGACTCGCACGTCCACTTGCAACTTGCAGGCAAGCCGGACACTCGCTTTGGTTGCGCCATGCGCCAGAATCTCTTCGACTTCCGGATATGACACGAATCGATCCATCACTGGGCTGCCGGAGACGGCGGTAACGAGGATATCCAGATCTCCGATCGTCTCTTTGGCTCGTCGATAGCTTCCCGCCGCCACGACCTGTAGTACCCCGGGAGATTTCTTCAGATCGTCGATTAATGCTTCGGTATAAGGCGCAGCGACCGCTAAGCTAAAACGCTTCTCCTCTCCGATCCGCCCTTTCAGTTGATCCAGGATAGAGCGTTCAGTCTTGGGTCCAAACCCATGGAGCACTCTCACGCACCCATCCTGCGCGGCCTTTTGCAGCTGATCGAGCGTCCGGATGCCGAGATGATGATGCAGCGCTTTCACTCGTTTCGGTCCGATGCCCGGAATACGGAGCAATTCCGGGAGAGTCTTCGGCACCTTCTTGCGATGCTCTTCGAGCACAGCGGCGGTCCCGGTCGCGACGACCTCCTTGATCTTTCCCGCGAGGTCTTCGCCGATCCCGGGCAGTTCCGTCAAATCCTCTCCCTCGTCGAGCATCGCGCCGACCTCACGAGGGAGATCACGGACTGTGCGAGCCGCATTGCGATAGGCGCGGATGCGGAATGGGTTCGATCCTTCGATCTCGAGGAGGTCCGCTATCTCCTCGAAAACCGCTGCGACATCGGCATTATGCACCGGCATGTCGTACCATGTCTTTCGCCTGACGACCGATCGAAGACAGTCATCACATGCTTCTCAGCCCCCTCAGCGTGGAGACTGTTTCTTGGCAGGCTGGACTCTCGTCCGTCTGGCTCGCTCCCGTTCCTTTTCCAGCCTCAGCTTCTTAAACCGCTTTGCCTGAATCTTTGGCCGGTTCTTAACCGATACGGGTTCCTTCAGCCTGCTCCTTTTTGACTCCCGAAGCTGATCCCGACTCTATAACCCATGCCCCGTGGTCTCGGTCCTGCAGCATCTGTACGAGAGTTCCATTCTCGTCTTTCGCCTGCATGACGATCATTAAAGCCCGCAAGTAAGAGAGCATGAGAGCCTCGATTCAAAGTTCTCCTTCTTAAGGGGAGCACCTTGTTGCCTTTCAATCAGTGTCGAAAGAGGCAACAACCTCATGAATGTCTCTGCCCCGTAATGCCACAGACCATCCTCTTTTCCTTGTAAGACGGACGTGCACCGATCATCTAACGTATCGGTTTTCTAGAGTGCCCGATACGACCGTGAGATCTTGGCACCATCGATGCACAAGCATCGGACTGAGGGAAGGCTTCATAAAATACACCAGAAGGAGGTAAAGGTCATGAGCGGACTGACAAGATGGGAACCCACGACGCGATGGAATCCGTTCAAGGAACTCGAAGAGATGGAGAAACGACTCTCAAGCTTCTTCGGCCGCACACCGGTTTCTACCGGGGACAAGAAGGAAGCCATCACTGTCGCGGAGTGGTCGCCGCTGGTGGATATCTCGGAAGACGAGAAGGAGTATGTCATCAAAGCGGAAGTGCCAGAAATGAAGAAAGAAGAGATCAAGATCAACGTCCAAGACGATGTCCTTGCCATCAGCGGCGAACGGAAATACGAGAAGGAAGAAAAGAGCAAGAAGTATCACCGCGTGGAACGGGCGTACGGCAGCTTTATGCGGAGCTTTGTCCTTCCCGAAGACGCCGATGGGTCCAAGGTCAATGCCGAATACAAAGATGGCGTGTTGAAAGTCCATCTTCCAAAGTCGGAGAAGGCTAAGCCTAAAGCGATCGAAGTGAAAGTTGCCTGAACCTTCAACCCTGGCTTTCATCGGGAAAAGGAGGGCATTATGTTTCGTCATCCCCGTTACCTCGAAATTCCATGGGAAGTCCATTGGAATCAGGATGAGGGTAGGCCGCACCACCACCTGCTCCTCACGGCCATCCTGATCATTCTGGCAATGTTTTTGATCGGGGTCGGTGTGACAAGCGGTTTGATGTAGACCTATGAGCTTCCTCCAATGAGCGGAAAAGAGACACATGGCATTTAGGAATCGCGAAGAAGCGGGTCGACGGCTCGTCGAACGATTGATTCGGTATCGTGACGAGCCGGCAGCTATCATATTGGCGCTTCCACGCGGTGGTGTGGCAGTCGGGTATCAACTGAGCGTGGGACTGCATCTTCCGCTGGACGTCTTCATCGTTCGAAAGCTGGGAGCACCTGATAATCCAGAATATGCATTAGGGGCGGTGGGAGAGACCGGGACTGTGTACTTGAATCCGGAGGCGATGGCTGCGTTTCACCTCTCACAATCCGAACTCCAGACGCCTATTCAGGTACAGCAGCAGGAGATCGTTCGACGGCAGAATCTCTATCGACAAGGCCGGCGATTACCCACGCTCACCGACCGCATCGTCATCCTCGTAGATGACGGCATCGCCACCGGGTCTACGTTTTTTGCGTCCGTTCAATCCATCAGGCATCTCAAACCAGGCAGCCTGATTGGAGCCATTCCGGTTGGGCCGACAGAGACCATCCGAGAGGCCCGCGCGCGAGTGGATGAGTTAGTCGTCCTTGCCACGCCGGACCCGTTTTGGGCTGTCGGTAACCACTATGTCGACTTTGCGCAGGTCAGCGATCACGATGTGGTGGAGTATTTGAACTTGGCGGAGGAGTCGTTGTCGGAGTGGAAGGAACGGACACAGTCTTCAACGGCCTCACCGCCACGATAGGGGAGCACACATGACAGCGAAAGCAAAGACACCGGCAGGCTTGGGGGCTCGACACGATCGGGCCGTCCAGGAGTATCAGCACGACACCTATAAGCTGCGGGGGAAACCAAAAGAACCGACCATCTGCACCGAATGCGGGGCCTTATTTCACAAGGGACGCTGGACGTGGGGCGCAAAGCCGGCGGACGCCGACGAGATCATCTGCCCTGCATGCATGAGAATCCGCGACAAGTATCCCAAAGGGCTTGTCACACTCAAAGGTAGTTTTAAGGACGAGCAACAGGAACAGATCATCGGTCTGGTGAAGAACACAGAAGAAGCAGAAACAAAGGAACGCCCGCTGTCTCGAATCATGTCGATTGAAACCAAACCCGAGAGCCTCGTTATTTCCACGACCGACAGCCATTTGCCCAGAAGAATCGGCGAAGCCCTGAAGCACGCGTATCACGGCGAGCTGGAGCTGCATTACAACCAAGACGAAGATTTTGTGCGCGTCACATGGACGAGGTGAAACCGACAACGGTGTCTTGACCCTGAATCTGCTCGATATCAGAAGGAGACTTGCTTGATTGTGCGAGGGAGAGCGGCATCGACCATTCCCAGCCTCATTGCCGTAATCGGGTTCCTTTCAGTCATCGGGACAGCAGAGGCGAAAATCGTCGTTCCTCCATCCGGTTCGGTGATTGAGGTAGACGCGGCAACGCTCAAAGCCGTTGTCGGCACCTTCACGCAGGCGGAAGAAGCCATCAAAGCCCACGACCTTGAAAAGGTCATGGGCATCTATTCTCCTCAATACAACTACCATGGTCTTAAGAAAGACGATATTCGAAAAATCTGGAAAGATCTCTTTGATGAGTATCAGGAGATCGCGAGTACCCATCTCTTCACAAAGATGACCAAGATCGGAGCGGGTCGCGATGCGGTACTGGAAGTCACCTGTACCGGCCACCTCTGGGCCAGGTCGAAGACCAGCGGTCTGTACGTCCCCATCGACAGCTGGTATGAAGAAGTACACTATCTCGTCCTCGAAGACGGGGCGTGGCGTATTCGCGGCAATGTCGGCGAATCACCGCGTGTCCTCCCGTTCGGGACCGCGCCGCATCCGTTGTTCTGAGGTTCACACGGGAAAGGCTATGCCATGAGAGTCGTCATCGGCGTCGATTGGTCGGATCAGGCGTTCGCCGCCGTTACCCAAACGTTTCAACTCTACCATCCAACTGATGTCGCGCTGGTCCACGGCGTTGATTTAGGGATTTTGGCACATCCGGTCGTGGCCCAAGCGAGCAACGTGCAAGGATACGACGATTTCCGCAATGCGATGGTTGATTCGGGACGCCAACTGCTGGAACGCGCTGCTGCCATGGTACCGGCCGAGGTGACGTCGATCAGGAAGGTGAACGAAATCGACAGTCCCGCTCAGCTCATCCTCGACAGCGCCGACAACCTCTCAGCCGACTTGATCGTCGTCGGCGTGCGCGGACGAAGTCGTCTTTCCGAGGTTGTGCTTGGAAGCGTGTCCCATCGTGTGCTTCTGCATGGCTCCCGGCCGGTCCTGATCGTGAGAGGAGCTGCCCGCAAGGTTCAGCGCGTGCTCGTCGCGATCGAGGACCGGGACGACGCCGACCGAATCGCGAAATGGCTTACGCAACATCCCTTTGCCGATCCCACGGAGCTCTGTGTGCTCCATGCCCTCACTCCGATCGGAGTCAACGATCCCTATGACGCGCTGGGAACCGGAACATGGTGGGAGGGTGCGGAGCGCTACGCGGACGAACTCGTCAATTCGACCGCCGCCAAACTCTTCAACCCTCGTTATACGGTGAGCACGAAGGTGGCCACGGGTAATCCGGCATCGGTGATTGAACAGGAGGCAAAGGAGAGGGATTTGGTGGTCGTGACCTCCCACGGGCGCAAGGGCCTTTCTCGTTTTCTTTTGGGAAGCGTGTCGCATACCGTCGTGCATCACGTGACCTGCCCAGTCCTCGTCTTGAGATGAAAGGATAGAACATGAGTAAGATACCGGTCGCTGCGTTCATCCTCATATCCGCGTTGGCCTCACTGGCCTTTGCTCAGGTGACTCGGGGTGATTCGAAGACTGGACAAGGCGTGTATGAGCAACAATGTCTTCGTTGCCATGGGTCCAAACTGGATGGGAATGGACCGGACAGCCAAGATCTGATTGTCCGGCCTGCTGATCTTCGGTCTCAAACCACTCGGTCCAAGACCGATTGGGAACTGCTTGTCGCAATTTCAAACGGTGTCTTATTCACACCGATGCACAGCTTTCGCGGCAAACTGACCGATCAACAAATG
>PHGD01000109.1 GCA_011090425.1 Nitrospira sp. LK70
CTCCACGTTCACGACGGCCCAGGGAGCCCGGAGCCCCAACACGGCTTGATAGAGTTCGAAGTCCCGCATCGCTCGGCTCCTCCTTTCGAGGTGCCGAGCATAACGCAAGAGAAGTCAGTGACCCACACTATTTCCTGAAGAGCCATTATCATAAATTGCCCATGCATCAGCAAGAGGGCGATACAAAGTATGAAAGTTTTTCCAACTGCGATCAAAGCGGCGCAGGACGTCAAGCCGCTTCGTACGATCGAACGTCCACCTGAACACCTCTTTGGGCAACCTCCTCTGCGGTTTTCAATAACTGCGACGCCGCTTTACTATCCACGTATTCTTCTCCGCAGTTCGTGCACACCTCAGCAGGGACGTTCTTCACCACCAGTGTCGTTTCTTGGCGCTCCAGCGTGACCGTTGCCTTTCCAGGTTTCGTGTGTCCGTTCTTGCAGATGACGCATCTCATCGAGGCTTCCTCCGTGCAAATCCAGCTTCCCACTCGTGAGGATCGGGTTGATACACTGTGATCACGACAGTTTCATCATTATCTGTATTATCTGCAGCTACGACATGCAACGGGCGATTTCCCCGCCAACCCAACAATAACTTGCTGGGATACGGAATATCGTTGGGATAGCTTTCGATAATTTCTCCGGTAGCCAAGACCTGCTTCACGTCTTCCTCAGAAATCCGTCGTTGGAACATACGCTTGACGGCATGGATGCGGAAAACAATGCGGCTCAAATAATACCCCGGCTTCGGGCGTTTATCGAGGGACGATAGGAGCTTTACCCGCCACGGACATCGGACGGCAACAGGCTACTTATACGGCAACAAGGAAGTCAATCAGCCAGTCACGGGCTGCTGGTAATCCACTTCGATGGTGAAGCCGAGATCCTTGATCATGCTCCAGACCTCGGGAGCGGGAGCGCCTGGTGTCGTCAGGTAGCCGTTCACGAAGACTGAGTCGGCCGGGTAGAGGGCGAGGGGTTGGAGGCTACGGAGATTATGTTCCCGCCCGCCAGCGATGCGGATTTCGGTACGGGGATGGAGGAACCGGAAGAGACAGAGGACTTTTAAGCAGCGCTGAGGAGTCAGATGATCGCACTTCTCCGACGGCGTGCCGGCGACTGGATGAAGTGTGTTCAAGGGAATTGAGTCCGGCTTCACATCACGCAGGGCCATCGCCAGCTCAATGACATCCTCATCTTTCTCACCCATCCCCACAATCCCACCTGAACAGATTTCCAGCCCAGCCGCGCGGGCATTCCTAATGGTCGCCAGTCGGTCTTGGAAGGTGTGGGTGGTGCAGATCGAAGAATGAAAGGCTTCGCTTGTGTTCAAATTGTGATTCACCCGGTCGACGCCGGCCGCTTTCAGACGATTGGCTTGGGATTCACTCATGAGGCCGAGCGAACAACAAATCTGGATAGGAATCTCCTGCTTGATCGAACGCACGGCTCCGGCGATTTCGTCGATTTCCCGATCCAACGGACTGCGCCCGCTGATGACGATGCAGTAACGTTGGGCCTTGGCGGCAGCAGCCTGTCGCGCGCCTTCGATCATCTGCTTTTGTGGAAGCAAGCTATAGCGCTCGATCGGTGCGGTCGAGATGGAAGACTGTGAACAGTAATGGCAGTCTTCTTGGCAGGCTCCGCTCTTGGCATTCTGTAACATCTGGAGGCGGACGGTTCGGCCGAAGTATTCGGATCGGACTTGAAAGGCTGCATGCAATAACGCGAGCAATTCGTCATCCGGTGTCGTCAAGACGGAGCGGCACTCTTCTTTGGTAAGGAGTTCGTCGTGCAGTGCCTTTGTGGCCAGGGTTGCGTGGTTCATGTGAGCCTCAAAAAGGGAACGATAGAATCGTCTGATGACCTGGTGATCAGTCGATTGGCCGGATGATATTCGACAGATCCGCAGATCAACAGATTCATAATTTTACGAGGGAGAAACCTACACGGTTTCAAAGGGAGAAGCAATGCCTTGATAGGGAACCGCACGCACGGAGCTAGGCTCTGCGGCTGAGCCGATAGCGGTGTGCCCGGCTTCAAGCCAGGGGAGGGCGGTGAGCGTGTTCCACTTGGCGCAGCGGCGGCAACGGCCTGTCCACTCGACCGATTCCTGCTGACACTGTGTGCAGATATAGGGGACGACGACGCGCTTCTTGTAGCCGAGGGCTTTCTTCAATTCAACGATCGCCTCTTGGAAATGTTGCTTCCGCAAATAGAGATTGGCCATGATCTTGTGATAGTCCAACAGATGGTCTTGTGGCCCTTCGATCGTTGACAGCAGGTCGAACGCTTCATCCACCATTTCCAGCCGATAGTAGAGCTTGCCTAGATAGAACTGGAGGACAGGATTCTGCGGGTTTTGCTGTAAGGCTTCCTGGTAGACCCGAATGATTTCACTCGGCTCGCCCTGATCCAAGAAGAGTTCTTCCAGCCGATGGAGAATAATCACGCTTCGAGTCCGTGAGTAGACCTTCTTGAGGATTTCGACGGCATCTTTCGTCTTGCCTTCGTGGAGCAGGATCTCGCCCATTCCGATATAGGCGGGGAGGAAACCGCGATCCTTCTTGATGGCACCTCGGAAGTATCGACGAGCTTTGTCGGGATGTCCACGTTCGAGCAGTTGACGGCCGACTTCATACATGCATCCGACCAGCAGTGCCGCTTCCGTCTGCTTTTCAGGGGTGGGAAGATTGGCCTTGAGCAAGCGGTGTTGAATCTCAAGGGCTTCACTCCACCGCTCCATACGGATATTGAGATTCCGCTTTCGAATGAGCGCGGTCAGGTTATCCGGTTCAATGTTGAGAATTTTCTGGAGCGTCTGAAGCGCCTCCTCGTAGCGCTTGGCTTCTTCCAAATCCTTGCCCAATTCCAACAAGACTTCGATGTTTCGATCGTCCACCCGTTGCGCATGTTGATGGAGTCGGATTGCCTCAGGATAATTCTGTTCCGATCGGTGGATGTTGCCCAGCCATAGGAGCGAATCGACCCTATTGGGATCGATGGTGAGTGCCTTCTCCAAGAGAGTGATGGCCTCGATGGTGCGCTTCGACATGAACGCATGGGTTCCGTCTCGGTGGAGTGTATCGACCTTCTCCTTGCGACGGACGAGGCGGCTACTACGCCAGTTTAGGATCAAGTGCGCCGTTTGCTGCAGCCCCACCATAAGAGTCGCGAGCACCGCTCCCAACGCCATGGAAATCAACACAAGGGTGACAGGACTGAGCTCAAACACGGCGCCGGGCGCGGTATGGACTACGACCGTTCCCGGGTTCAACTCGCGAAAATAACCGTAAATGAACACGCCGGCGCTGATGAGAAAAATGGTGACCAGCAGTTTGAACATGGCCTAGACCATCTTCCGTGAAGTCGTTTTCTGGATCATGGGTCTCTTCGGTGCGGTGGCTGGAGCCGACGCATGACCTGGAACCGGGATAGACCGGGCGTCGCTCCACAGGCGCTCAAGGGCATAATGCGAACGCGTGTCGTGCCTGAATACATGGGCGACAACCTCGCCAAGATCAATCAGGACCCACTGGCCCGAGGCTGTGCCTTCGAGACTCAGTGGACGTCGGCCCACGCGCGAGAGTACTTCCCTGACGAAATCAGCGATTGCGCGTGTTTGTCGGTCGGATTCAGCCGACCCAATGACCAAATAATCAGCGATTGAAGTAAGCGGGGCGACATGGAGGACTTGGACATCAAGGGCCTTCTTGTCGAGCATCGCTCTGGCTACGGCGAGGGCGGTGGCCTTAGATGCGCGTGCGATCACTCTCCTCCTGATAAAGGCTATGCCGAAGTATATAAGATTCTACCGAAGGGGGCAACATACCTGCCAGTGGTAGTCCATCCCGAACTCGCCGCCTAATTTCTGAGGCCGAGATCGAACAGGGTGGAAGGGCCAGACAGGTGATCCCTGGGCAGGACGGGATTACGATGTCGAGGCGCTTCTGAACGCCGGTGTCGAGCTGGCCAAGGGCCTGTGGATCCAGGTTTGGAAACAAGGGCATTTCGGCCAGCGCCTGGAACGATCGCTCACGCCGAGGCACCACCACGAAATGACAGATCTTTAAGAGCTCGTGCGGTTCTCTCCATGTAGGGAAGTCAAGAAATGCGTCAAGACCAATGACGAAGAACAGCTCCGTGGATGGGCCATAGTGGGCTTGTAATGAGCGGACGGTATCGATCGAGTAAGACTTTCCTGTTCGCTGTATCTCGGTATCCGATACCATGAAAAGCGGGTTGTCGGCGATCGCAAGACGTACCATGTCAATGCGAACGTTCGCCGGCGCCAGTGAGCCGTCCTGTTTATGAGGTGGGTCACCGGTCGGGATGAATAAAATCTGGGAGAGCTGTATACATTCCTGTACGCGATGAGCGATGCTCAAATGACAATTATGAATAGGATTGAAACTTCCGCCGAATAAGCCGAGGCGTTGTGGAGGGGAATGTTGAGTGCTCGCCTCGCTGAGCGGGCTGAGTGTTGAGTGCTGAAGGTCGAGGTTAGAAGAATTCATGACTCGAGACCCAACACTAGAGGATGACTAAATTGTCTCGGTGGATGACTTCCTCATACTCTTGGAGGCCGAACTGCTCATGAATGGCCGCTGTCTTGAGGCCCTTCATCTGACCTAATAAGTCGGATGAAACGTTCACCAGGCCTCTGGCGAATTCCTTTCCACCTGTATCGAGACAACTGACCGGATCACCGGCATCAAATGATCCCGTCACCTGAAGGATGCCCGATGCCAACAAACTTTTCCCTCGCTTGATCAAGGCATCGACTGCCCCCTGGTCGAGATGGACCTGACCGCGGGAGCGAAGCGTAAAAGCGATCCAATGTTTACGGCTGTTCAGTCGACGTTCCCGGGCAAGAAAGAGACTCCCACCTGGCCCGCCTCCGAGCACCCCTGGGAGGAGTCCGGCTCGTTCGCCATTGAGGACTAACGTTGAGATTCCATACTCACCGACCTTCTTGGCTGCTCGAAGCTTGGTCGCCATCCCGCCTGTCCCTTCAAATGTGCTGGAAACCCCTGCCAGACGCTCAATATCCTGGGTAATCTCCGTAATCAGGGGAATCAACGTCGCCGACGGGTTTTTCCGCGGATCTTCCGTATACAGTCCGTCGACATCGGAGAGAATCACCAGTAAGTCCGCATCGGACAGGTGAGCCACTTCGCTCGCGAGGGTGTCGTTGTCGCCGACCCGGATTTCGTCAACCGCGACGGTATCATTTTCATTGACGATGGGCACGATGCCGAAACCGATGAGTGCCGCGAGTGTATGGCGAGCGTTAAGGAATCGACGGCGATCAGCGAGATCCTGGTGGGTGAGGAGGATCTGCGCCACTTGAATATGGAGGGGTTCAAACGCTTTTTCATAGGCCCACATGAGCCGGCTCTGCCCTACCGCTGCCGCTGCCTGCTTGACAGGGAGGCTTTTCGGGTAATCCTTCAGCTGCAATTTCTGGATACCGGAGACGATGGCACCGGACGAGACCACCAGGATTTCCCGACCCTCTGTTCGGAGCCCGGCGATTTCATCCGCCAATCGCTCGATTTGTTGAGGGCGCAGACCTTCCGCACGCGAAGCGATCAGGCTGCTGCCGATCTTGATGACGATCCGCTTCGCTTGTCCTACGAGTTTGTCTCGCATGGCGTCTTTCGTAAACGCTCTACCTGTTTCCCAAGGTAGGTGACCAAGTCATCAAGCCCGTTGTTCGTGGCGGCGGAAATCGGCAAGCAAGGATAGTCGTTGAGGTGACAATAGGACCGCAGCTGGGCAAGCCGTCCGCTCGTGCCGATGATATCGATCTTGGTCGGGACAACGGCGAATGGGCGCTTAGTGAGCTCCCCGTCATAGGCGGCAAGTTCCTGCCGTAAGGTCTTAAAGCTCACCACTGGATCGTCGGGGGTCCATTCTGAGACATCGATCAGGTGAAGCAAGAAAGCGGTGCGTTCGATATGGCGGAGAAACTGCACGCCCAGGCCTCTGCCTTCGTGAGCGCCCTCGATCAGGCCGGGAATATCGGCCATGACAAAACTTCGGTGGGATCCCCATCGGACAACCCCGAGATTGGGGACTAGAGTGGTGAAGGGATAGTCGGCGATCTTGGGCCGGGCCGCTGATATGGCTGCAATGAGCGTCGACTTGCCGGCGTTGGGGAAACCAACCAGGCCGACGTCGGCGAGTAGTTTCAGTTCAAGCCGCAATGTTCGTTCTTCACCCGGAGTTCCCGGGGTACACTTCGTCGGCACTCGATTGACGGAGGTGGCAAAGTTGCTGTTGCCTTTCCCGCCTCGCCCTCCTTGGGCGATGAGGGCCGTTTGGCCATCTTCGATGAAATCCGTAACCCTTTCGTTCGTCTGGTCATCATAGACGATGGTGCCGACAGGAACGGCGATGGCCAGAGCTTCTCCGGAACGGCCCGTACAGTTGGAACCCCCGCCGGCGCGCCCGTCCTGAGCCTCATAATGGTTCCGGTAGCGGAAGTCGAGCAAGGTGGTCAATCGATGAGAGGCAGTCATGATGATGTCGCCACCATTGCCTCCATCCCCACCGTCCGGGCCTCCACGTGGCACAAACATCTCCCTCCGGAAACTACAGATACCGTTTCCGCCACGACCGGCTTGTACCGTGATATATCCTTCATCGACAAACATAGTCGGTCAACGTTCCTCAGACGGCTCGACGACTGCTGATGAGAAAGTATATCCGGTCGTGACCCGAGAGGGAGAAGAGAATTTATCCAGTGTGATCGTAGCGGAGGAGGCGGAAAGAGAATCAGGATTTGGTCGGAACAGGATATACGCTGACTTTTCGTCTGCCGCGCCCACCCTCAAACTTAACCACACCGCTCATTCTGGCAAATAGGGTATGGTCTCTTCCAAGATCCACGTTGAATCCTGGGAAGAACTTGGTGCCGCGTTGCCGGACGATAATGCTGCCGGCCGTCACGGTCTGACCACCATAGGCCTTCACGCCCAAATATTGAGGATTGCTGTCGCGGCCGTTACGTGACGATCCGCCGCCTTTGTTTGTTGCCATGGTAAACCCTTCCTGTGTCTTCAGGCCGTCGCAATATTCTTGATCACCAGCTGGGTGAACCCTTGCCGGTGCCCACGAGTCCGGCGATAGTTCTTGCGGCGTTTTTTCTTAAACACGGTAATCGATCGGGTCCGCCCTTGTCGCAGGATTTCAGCCGTGACCTTGGCTCCGTTAATGAAGGGCTGTCCAACCAGAATGCCGGCATCGCCATGGACGAGACAGACCTTGCTGAGTTCAATCTGGGCTCCGACGTCTCCCGGCAGCCGCTCGACCTGAATCGTCGTGCCGGTTTCAGCTCGGTACTGTTTGCCGCCTGTTTCAACGATCGCGTACATAATCTCTTCTCCGAACTTGAAGAACGGTTCATTTAACATGGAGATATGAAGGGTGTCAAGCGAACGAGGAGCCTTAAGTTCTCATTGACCACCCATGAGCCCCTCTTTAGAAGGCTATGAGGGAGGTCGTCTCGATAAGTATGCTTGGGGACATCATTGCGACGGTACGTTCCAGTTTCGTGATACCAACCGGGGGATGGCAACGAGCACATGTTTCACGCGAGCAAATTTGTGATCCGTACCTATCATCGGATTCCCGTTCGCTGTGAGGTGTACTACCTGGGCGGAGACTTTCTCGGGAAGGGAACGGTGATGAACCTGTGCCGTAACGGGTTCCGGGTCTTGGGAGACCATCAAGTGGTCCCTGGGATGGGGTTGGTTGTCCGACTCACTCTTCCCGACAAAGATGAGCCGGTCGAAATTCAGCGCGTCGTTGTGCGATGGGTGCGCGGCCTGTTGTTTGGCGCCAAGGTCGTGACCATGAGTTCGGAAGGAGAAGATCGAGTCGGAACCTTCCTGAGTTCCCGCCTGCGTGCCTATTGCGCCTCCACGTAGGTCTCATATCATCGGTCGAGTAAATTCCGAGTCAGCCGCTGCCGCTTGCTTGACCCACGTTCGACCTCACGCTATAGTCCCTCACGCCCATGGAGCGGAACTGGTGCTATCCCTTTGATGGAGCTTGCCCTCAATGTTGGAACCGGTCGAAAAAATATGGATGGATGGGAAATTGGTGGGGTGGGGGGAGGCTAACGTCCATGTTCTCACCCATTCGCTACACTATGGCCTTGCGGCGTTTGAAGGGCTTCGGTGCTACAAGGGCAAGTCGGGATCCGCCATTTTCCGCCTTCGGGAGCATGTCGATCGCCTGTTTGATTCGGCTCATATCGGCATGATGACCATGCCGTATGACAAAAAGCAGATCGCCGACGCCATCATCGAGACCGTTCGTGTCAATCGTCTCGATGCCTGTTACATTCGTCCGTTGGTCTACATTGGGTATGGTGCGATGGGCGTCCATCCAGGAGACAATCCGATTCGGGTGGCCATCGCGGCCTGGAAGTGGGGCGCCTATTTAGGGGACGATGCATTGGCCAATGGGATGCGCGCCTGTGTCTCGTCTTTTACGAGGCATCACGTGAATGTGTCCATGACCAGGGGAAAAATATCCGGGTACTATGTCAACTCCATCATGGCCAAACAGCAGGCGAAGGCCGATGGATATGACGAGGCGATTCTTCTCGATCCCGAAGGCTATGTTGCCGAGGGAACGGGTGA
The DNA here is from genome assembly GCA_011090425.1 of Nitrospira sp. LK70. Taxonomy (GTDB): domain Bacteria; phylum Nitrospirota; class Nitrospiria; order Nitrospirales; family Nitrospiraceae; genus Nitrospira_D. The sequence continues at coordinate 8,660 of PHGD01000109.1, forward strand.
GAATGTGTTCATCGTACGCCGGGGCGTTCTCAAGACGACGCCGTTAACGTCGGTGCTCGAAGGGATTACGCGAAACTCGGTTATGCAATTGGCTCAAGAAAGAAAAACCGTCGTGGTGGAGGAGCGATTCACGCGCGATGAAATGTACATTGCCGACGAGGTTTTTGTGACCGGAACGGCTGCTGAGTTGACCCCTGTGCGAGAAATTGACAACCGGCGCATCGGAAACGGTACCCCCGGACCGGTTACACGCGCCCTTCAAGACGCCTTCTTTTCGATCGTGCGCGGAGAAGATCGCGCACACGAGTCCTGGCTCACACGTATCTAGTCCACCTTATTCCTGAGCGCTACTACCCATCCACCGAGACGCCGGCAACCACACGTCATCTCTGAAACGGCTGCAAGGTACAAGGTCTGACCTACATAGTGACGCTTTATTTGTTCATCTTTGCATGAAGGTATCTGCGAAGGCGGGATTTGAGGCCAGAGCGAGTTAATGTCTTGCATGTCCATAGCGTGAGGACACGCCAGCCCATTTTGCGAAGCTTCCTGCGTTGATCGGCATCCCTCCGCATATTCTTGTGGATCTTTAGCCTCCAAAACATAGTATTTGTTGTAGGCAGTTTTGCTCTGGCACAGTGTTTATGGCCATGCCAAAAACATCCATTTACAAAAATCGCTAGTCTAATAGTTGGCAAAACGACATCTGGGGAACCTGGCAACTGTTTCTTATGTCGCTGAAGCTGAAATCCAATCTCCTTTAGCAGACGTACCAAGCGAAGTTCGGGTGAAGTCGATTTCCCCTTTATCCGTGACATAATTTGCGACCGCTTAGCCTTGGTGAAGACATCAGCCACAGTTGACCTACGGATGGACCTTGAAATTACTAGTTGAATGGGCTGGTTATAGATATTCGAGAAGACGTTCGGCGACTCGCATCGCGAGCAAAGGAGGTACGGCATTTCCAATCTGCTTAGCAATCTCAACCTTGGTTCCCAAGAAGCGAAAGCTATCTGGGAAGCTCTGTAATCGGGCGGCTTCTCTGTGTGTAATCGGCCTGTGCTGACTAGGATGGAGATAACGTCCTTTCTCAGGCTTAAAAAATTCAGTTCGAATGGTAAATGCTGGCCGATCCTGCCATAGCCTGCCAAAAAGATCGGTCCCGCCTGATTTCTTCCTGATCCAGCACCGAGGAGTCAAATCGAGGCGTTTTCTTTGAAGATCGAACCGATTTCCCCCCTCTGGAATGCAGCGGTATCTTTCAAGGCTTTCCTTCGTAGGCGAACGACCGAAGTGTAGATCCATAGGTGGAGAAACATCTCCAACCCGTATTTCAACCCCAACGGGCGGCGTCAAATCTCCGATTGCCCGAACGACTGTTTCCCATGGCAGCAAGCCGTTATCGAAGAGAACTATCGGTTTATTAGGGTCTGAGTGCGTCGGCATAGGCAGCGGCACACGACCAACACGACTAGCTATTATGATTGCGCGCTTTCTTCGCTGCGGCACCCCATAATCAGCCGCATTTAGAATGCCGGCTGTAATAAAGTAGCCCTTCGATTCTGAATTGGTCTTAATATTCGTGTATTCATCGGATGCTAACAATTCCGGCACATTCTCCATTACGAATGCTATTGGATCAACACGACGAACAACTTCCATGAAAGCTCGCCATAGCTGTTTCCTCGGGTCTCCATCGCGCTGTTTGTTGAGTAGGCTGAAGCCCTGACAAGGAGGACCACCGATTACGATTTCTGCTTCCGGCAGTCTGAAAGATTGGTTCTCCAGTATGTCATTGATGTCCCCATGCATGCAGTGGTCGCCAAAATTCGCATTGTACGTTTTGGCCGCGTATGTATTGAAGTCATTGGCAAAGACAGGCTCGAACCTTCCCGTTCGAGTGAAACCTAATGTGAATCCACCAGCCCCTGCAAAGAGATCTATTAAGCGGTACTTTCGCTTCTTATAAGCCGGAGAGCTTTCCGAAGCAAAGGAATGGCGGAGCAAACCATAAGACAGCTCAGGATAACGGCGGAGAATAGTGGCGATGTCTTTAGGGATCGATGTTTGACGTTTAGTACGCCGTGCTGTGGCCATCTTTAGCAGCGAACCTGAGAGAGCATTTGGGAGAACGGTTTACAAGTTAGGCGCGACAGTATATTGAGTTGATTTCTAAAGTCAACCACAATATATAGATGTTTGCTATGAGACTCTCTAAAAATGCCTCGTAGATCGAGGCAGGGCGAATTAGAGACTTTACGAAAGCAGCTGGTTGATCTTCTGGTCAACTTCAAGGTCGAACTCCGCTCCCCCAATCTTCGTGTAAAAGTACTTGCGCTAATACCAGCCTTTCACCTGCTGAGGGACCTCGGTAGCTCCTTAGTGCCCAGAGAGCAAGCCGCCTCAGCCAGAAGCCGCATGCTTTTTTACCTGCGGAAGTATCCAAAAATGGTGGTCAAAGGGGACGAGCTCATGGTTGTTGCTGGGATCAATGATTGGCCTCGGAGGGTGCGAGAACTTCGTGTTGAGCAAGGATGGTCGATAATTAATGGCTTAACCGCTACAGAGATGCACCAGGAAGAGGAATTCCCTTTACAATCAGTCGATGCTTCACAGTTAGGGCCGGACGATTACATTCTCCTGGATCATGAGCAAGACAGGGACGCGGCTCACCGTTGGAACCTGGCAAACGAAATTCGAAGGCAAAGGCTAGGCGTAAGGGATAAGATCCTTGCCTTTCTAAGGGCAAACATAGGCAGACCTGTCACCGGTGAGGAACTTAGGTACGTTGCGAACGACCGAACTGAGTGGGCCAGAAGAGTTCGGGAGCTCAGAACCGAGCAGGGCTGGCCAGTTGTAACGCAAAATACCGGGCGACCCGATCTCAAAGTGGGTAGCTATGTCCTGGAATCAGATCGACAAGGTCCCGCCCATGATCGTGCAATACCCGACTTGGTACGCCGCGAAGTTCTTCGGCGTGACAATTATCAATGTACGAATTGCGACTGGGATCATAACCTTTGGAATAGGTCTGACCCTAGGCACTTAGAATTACATCACAAGACTCATCACGCCAAAGGCGGAAAGAACACTGCGGACAACCTCATCACGCTCTGCAATGTATGTCATGATCGAGTCCACAAGAAGGATAATGAGACGAGTCCAAGTTCGCTCTGATGAAGATGTGGCCACATCTTGTTCTGTACATCGGAGCCGTTGTTCGATACATTGGCCACGCACAATACATGATCAGACCCTACTGCTATTTCTGGTGGCACTACGGCTTCAGGGATGAGGAGCTGGACTTCATCCCTTCGACTTCGCTCAGGACAAGCATCAACTACGACATCAAGTATCGTATGGGATAGGATGCAGGAGAAATAGAGTGAAAACTGGGACGTCAGAACAGGTGTTGCAATCCAGGGTGAACCTTGGGAACATGCTGGGAATGATGTGGGAAGAGGGGAGGCGACCGTGGAATATCAACGGTTCATCGCGCGCGATCCGAAAGTCTGTGGCGGGGAGCCGGTGATTAAAGGCACACGGGTGACCGTACGGACTGTCTTGGCGAGCCTCGCGGAGGGTGCCAAGGTCGAGGAAATCCTTGAGGACTTTCCGACGCTCAAGGAAGAAGATGTCCGTGCTGTGATCGCCTTCGCCGCCGCATCTGCCGAAGAAGACCTGCCGGTCCAGAGCGTGCCGGACATCCGGTGAGGATCAAGCTGGACGAAAACCTTCCCCTCAGGCTCGCTCGCATTCTTGCCACACTTGGCCATGAGGCCGATACCGTCCCGCAGGAGGGCTTGGCCGGTCAGGATGACGATCACGTCTGGCAAGCGGCACAAACGGTCGGACGCTTTTTCATCACGCAGGATTTGGACTTTTCGGACGTGCGCCGGTTTGCGCCGGGCACCCACCATGGCCTTCTCCTCATGCGCTTGCGGGATCCCGGCCGCAATGGGCTCGTGAGACGAGTTCGAAGCCTCTTTCAAACCGAAAACGTTGAGGTATGGAAGGGATGCTTTGTCGTAACGACCGAACACAAGGTTCGTGTCCGGTCGCCCAAGCAGCAGAACGATCCGAACAAAGGCTAGTCCATTATCGACGAGATCGATCGCGTGCTGGCGAAACACTATGGCTTCGCGGAAGAGGAGTCCTCCTCGTTTCCGCAGTAACGCTGATATGTCCGTCGTGTCATCCACCGTGCTGATTAAGCAAGACAGTCCTCGGTACCCTAGTTCGCTTTTCAAACATTTGGAAGACTCTGCTCCTGCTGAGCTTTCCGCGCTAGGCAACCTGGATGTTCTCCAACGCAAAACTCTGGCTCTCTTCTGTTCGGTCAAATGTCCGGGCGATCTGATTCTTAAAACGTACGATCTCGCGCAACAGTTACGGGAAGCCGAAGTGAGCGTCATCGGAGGTTTTCACTCTCCGATGGAGCGGGAGTGCCTGACGATCTTGCTGCGCGGCAATCAACCCCTCATTGTCTGTCCGGCCAGAAGTCTGAAAAATATGCGGTTACCCTCTGCATACAAGAAACCGCTCGATCAAGGCCGGCTCTTGCTTCTTTCCTCCTTTTCGGAGAAGGAACGTCGGCATACTGTGGAGTTGGCAAGACGAAGAAATCAGTTTGTCGCAGCCTTAGCCACTGCCATTTTTGTGAGCCATGCCAAACCTGCCGGCAAGACGGAAGCATTGTGTCACCAAGTCCTTCAGTGGGAGAAACTGCTCTACACCCATCGGTCTGATCTCAATACAAATCTTCTCTCGAAGGGGGCTGTATCTCTGGACTCCGCGCCTAGTTTCTGACCTATTTGAGAGACATCACGCACTCATCGTAGAAACGCTGATGCAAGTGATCCGTTCGCTTGCGGATGGAAAGTGACTATGACACGGGTTTGATGCAACGGGAACAGGACGAACTAATGGATTGGCTTACCGTGGGTGAGCAGATATCCAAAAAAATTGGTGGGCCTGGCTTCGGCGAATTGGCTGGCTCCGTACAAATGCAGTTCAACCGATGCCCCTATTTGCCGTTCTACGTCTACAACTAACTCTATCCTCTTGGTGGCATCCATTACATCTGCGGCTGGGCTAAAGGCCGCAATATCAACGTCGCTATTCTCGTCGGGAATGCCTTCCACCTGAGATCCGAAGAGGTAGGCCTGAGTCACCGGGATTCGCTCTTGTCAACGATCACCTGAAATTCCCCCCGGTGCGATCACGTGAAAGTCCCCCCTCGCGTTGAAGAATCTACTTTCTGAGCTCGACCTCTTGGTCGAACCACCTGCCGATCGTCGTTCCTACGGCCGTTTACGAAGCCGCGTTTCC
>PHGD01000195.1 GCA_011090425.1 Nitrospira sp. LK70
CCCGGTACCCTTGAGGGTGTTTTCACCGGACGGTTCCAATTCCACCTGGATGTTAGCCTTCTCATACCCATGTTGGATGGTGGCCTTGGCTCTTGCTCCATCAGTGGGGATGGCCTTGTCTGCATGATCGGTCACATACAGCATGAGTTCGCCGTCCTTGGCGATCAGCTCTAGATGATATGGCCCGGCAGAAAGAGCTTGCCCGCCGTGAAGGGCTTTAACAGGCTCGGATTGTTTTGCCGTATGGGCTCCGATCGGCGCCGCCGCGAGCAGCGTTGCGCACAGAGCTAAGTTTCCCAGTAGATGTTTCATGATCGGTTCTCCCAATCAATGTTTCGGTGGGTGGTGATGGTGGTGGTGAGGGCCGGCATCATCCTCGTGGGATGGGGCCTTCTCTCCCTGTTCGCCCTTGGGTTTCAACGGCATGAAGCGCGCGGCATAGCCGTCTTGCTTCGGCAGCTTTAGGAAAACGACGACCACGGTACTTGGCGTCAGCGAAAAGGCGCCGGAGCCTCTGAGGATATTGCTCCCTACCGGAAACAAGTTCACCTGCGTCCTTGTCGATCCGTTCTCAATGTTGGCTTTGGCTAGACCGCCGTCCACGCTGATGGCATTGTCCGCATGGTCGGTGACGTATACGGTCAAATCTCCAGCCTTGGCGACCAGTTCCATATGAAACGGACCGGTCATGCGCAGCTGCCCGCCGTGCGGAGCTTCAACGGATTCGAAAAATTCGTCGGTATGGGCCTGAGCCATGAACGAAAAGGCCAGGGTTGCACCGAATACGAGAGCCGCAATCGTGTTGTTCATGCTCAGGTTGCCTCCTAACTCGCCGACCATTCAACGCATCCGGTGATCCGGTTGCGATGGATAGGTTTCTCCCGATTCAACCACTCACGGTGCATGGACGCTACGTGAGCAGGTGGTCCGAAATGAGTGCTGCGAGTTCGGCCGGCTCAACGACTCCTTCACGCGTGAGCAGTAATTTACCGTGCGCGAAGAAATGAGTGGTGGGGTACGTTTCAAACGTGTGAGCCTTCTTGATCTCACGACAGCGGCCCGGCACATGCATCTTGGCCTTACCGATTTTGATCTCGGGGAATTTCGCAGCGGTCGCTTCAAGAATAGGATCGTAAGCCTTGCAGGGCTCACAGGTGGCAAGACCGTAAGTCACGATTGCACCGGCGCTGTCGGTGAATTCAGCTTCGGAGCCGCCCAGTCCTCAGTCCTCGTTCCTCAGTCCTGAATCGTTAGTTTAGCTTCGAAAGCGCGGCCAAAATGTCCTTGTCCTCTCGCGCCGTCTTGATTTCTTGCACCTTCGCGTAGGCGACCTTGCCGTTCTTATCGACGATCACGGTCGCACGTTTGGAACAGTTCAGCGGCTCAAAGTAGAGGCCATAGGCCTTGGCCGTCGTCCGATGCACGTCGGACAAAAGGCGGTGCTTGAGGTCCATGGAGTCCGCCCAAGCCTTGTGGGAAAAGAAGCTGTCGCAGCTGACGCCGAACAGCTCGGCATTGGCGGACTGGAACTTGGGGAAGTCATCGCTCAAGCACTTGTTTTCACCCTGGCACACAGGACTCCAATCCAGAGGGTAAAAGCAGAGCACGACGTTCTTCTTGCCCTTGTAGTCGCTCAACTTCACGTCCTGCTGGTCTTGATCCTTGAGATTGAAGTCGGGGGCCGTATCGCCCACTTTGATTTCCGGTGCTACATCGCTCATCGCAAACCTCCTTATATTAGATCTGTCTGGGTGATTGCTGTACTGAGGTCTCGGATTGGAAGGGACCCCACCGTGCACAATAAACTTTGTAACCTGTGGTTTAAATGGATGTCAACGGTCCGATAGGCCTATCGGCCTGTTGAAAAAGTCCGCCAGCGGCGTTCTCGCATCGCTCAGAGGCTCAACGTACCGAAGCGTACGCCTCGCCTCTTCGCTCGCTGCGGCCTTGCTGAACGAACTTTTTGAACAACCCGCGATCAACTGTCGTCAAACGAAAACCCGATAACCTGTTGAGTTATCGACGGGCTTACGAGGTTTGAAGCTCTCGAAATCCCAACATTCGACCGGCTGGTGCGGCGGTCCGATAATTCCTGATGCGAATCGTGCGACGAAGCTGGGGAAGGTCGAGAGCTGATCCGACTTTTGGAGAATGTCCCACACGCAGCAATTCGCCGGCCGACTCAATCAGCACGTCCTTCGCTGCACTGTCGGAAAGTCCTTTCGCCATAAACACTTCGACCTCGTCCAGGCCGAACTTGCTGAGTCCGAGTGAGTAGGACCATACCAGGTCCGCTTGAGAGGTGTCGTCATGGACGATGGACACATGGTCATCCAGAAGAAAACTCATGAGTGGACGTGGCTGCCAGTCCGAGGGATTGACATAGGCTTGTGTGATCACGTCATAGGCCGTGCCTTGTGAAAGCAGAGTCAGGCAACGGGCCAGGCGCGCAGCGAGTAGGACGGTATCGGGCATGTCGCGAGGGGAGGCGATGGACGGCGCCACGGCGCCCATCAGGTCATGTTCCCAAGACAACTGCTTCATCACCTCGGCAGCATGGCTCATCGGGAGTGGCATCACCACATGGGCAGACCAAGGGCCTTGCGTCGCCTGCCAGGACTCGGCCGACCCCTCTTCATGTCGAATGGCTAATGGAGCGCCATACTCCTGCTCATAGAGGAGCCTCAGCTCCTCGGTGGCCGGGGCAGTGCCACGATAGCCGATGAAATAGAGCGGAGGCCGTTTTGCCGAGGGTTTTGGTGATTTTTTCCGAATTCTCATAACCGAGAGCCAGTCAGAATTATTTTCCGGCTTTCCGCGCCTTGCGGCGGTCTTCTGGATGCAGCAGCCGCTTCCGCAGGCGAAGGTTCTGAGGGGTGATCTCGACCAACTCATCGGGCCCGATGTATTCCAATGCGAATTCCAGCGTCATTTCGCGCGGAGGGGTGAGCACCAAGGCTTCATCGGAACCGGAAGCCCGCATGTTGGTGAGGTGCTTCTCCTTGCAGACGTTCACATCCAGGTCCTCGTCTCGGCTGTTCTGGCCCACGACCATCCCTCGGTAGACGTCGACGCCGGGGCCGATGAACATGGCACCGCGTTCCTGTGTCATGAAGATCGCATAGCCCGTACTGACGCCGTCTTCGAAGGCGACCAGCGAGCCATGTGGCGCCACGATTAGGTCACGCTCCTCCGCCGGTTCGTAAGCCGAGAACACATGGTGCATGATGACGGTCCCGCGGGTCTTCGCCAGGAGCGCGTTCTTCAGCCCCATGATGCCTCTGGTCGGAATATGGTACTCCAAATGCATCTCACTGGTCCCGACATCGGAGTGAATGAGCCGCATGTGCCGCATCTCGCCGCGACGTTTACCGATCTCCTCGATGACCGTGCCCTGATAGTTTTCCGGCACCTGGATCGTCAATTCCTCGTACGGCTCCATGACGGCGCCGCCTTCCCGATGGAGAATGACTTCGGGTTGCGAGACTTGAAGCTCGTACCCTTCCCGTCGCATCTGTTCGATCAACACGGCGAGATGGAGTTCGCCTCGGCCTGCCACCAAGAAGCGGTCGGCGCTGTCCGTCTCGTTGACACGGAGCGACACGTTGGTTTCCAGTTCTTTGAACAGGCGTTCACGCAAGTGGCGTGAGGTGAGGAACTTGCCTTCACGGCCGGCGAAGGGACTGTTATTCACCGAAAAAGTCATCTGCACCGTCGGCTCGTCGATCGAGACGCG
>PHGD01000110.1 GCA_011090425.1 Nitrospira sp. LK70
CGCGACCGGCTCATGATCCGCGCCGGCTGGGCCTATGTCTTCGGCGTCAATGCAGACGTCACGGTTCGCGGCGAAAGAACAGGGATCGGTGCGAGCGTTGACTTTGCGAGGACCTTGGGCGGAGACGACAGCACGAGCGCGCTCAGAGTCGACAGCCTCTATCGATTCAACGATCGCCATGCGGTTGGATTCTCGTGGTATCGGGTTGGACTGGGAGGAGAAAATACCATTCTCGACCGGCAAATAGAGATCGGCGGCAACACCATCAGTGCCAACGCGAGCATCCAGTCGGACTTGAACGTGAATCTCTACCGGTTTCTTTATAACTGGTCGTTCTATCGCACCGACAAGGTGGAGCTGGCCTTGTCGCCTGGGTTCTATGTGGCGGCGACGAAATTCGATCTTACGGCACAGGGGAATATCCTCCTGCCCAACAACCAACCTTCCACTTCGACGAGGGTGAACGAGCATATAACTTTTCCGCTGCCGTCCTTCGGGATTCTATTGAACTACAACGTGACTCCACGCATCCAGATTCAGGGCCGCACCGACTTTTTCTATCTCAAGATTGCCGATTACGAGGGTGTGATGTTTGAGTTCTATGCCGGCCTTGAGTACCGGCTGTTCAAGAACTTTGCGGTCGGCGCCGCCTATGACCGGCTGGCCGCGGGCCTGCAAGATACCAGCAGAGGTGGGTTTGAGATCGATGTCGCCTACAATTTGGCCTACTTCTACGGCACCATCTACGCCTTTTAACGATTCCGGGCCGGGATCAGGGAGCGCTCCGATGTGATCAGCTTCGCAGCTTGATGCGCGTCGCCGGGCGTCGACAACCCGAGCGATCGACACGGGAGCTGGCCTTGCTGCCCAAGTCAGACTGTTCAATCTCGATGACCTGAGCCCACCTTTCACCTTGAACATATCACCATGTCCCAGACAGGCAGACCAGGAGGAATAACTATGCCCAGCCAACTGCTGACTCGGCGGTTCGCCATGATGACCGGAACAATCATGATCTTGCTCGGACTGTTGTTGGCTTCGCCGTCGTCGGCCAAGACCAATCCATCACAACCGTCCTTAAAAGAGTTGATCTCGAAAAAGACCAACGAAACCTCGTCCACTGGGCAAGCGGTGCCCGACCAGTCGCAACTTGGACTACCCTATGACCGGCTGGGCAGGCAGGTTCCAAGATCCACTGTTCGTCGATTCCTGGCGGCAACGGGGGGACGCAACTATGTTCTGGCGGCCGAATACCTGGACCTGAACAAGCTGGCCCGCGAAGAGGCAGCAATTCAAGGGCCCAAGCTGGCGCGGCAACTCAGAATCGTGCTCGACCGAGCTCTCTGGATCGACCCGGATCTGTTGAGCGACGAACCGCAGGGCGACCAAGACGACCACCTTCACCCGGCCTACGACCGGGTCGGTGCCATCTCGGCGGGTGACAGGGTATTCGACATCTTTCTGCAGCGGGTTACGCAGAACGACGGAGCGCCGATCTGGAAATTCGCCGGCGTCACGGTCGCGGAAATTCCCGAATTGTACCGGGAGTTCGGCTATGGATGGATCGAAGAGATGCTTCCGAATTGGTTGCTCGATGTCTCCCTCCTCGGCATTCACCTCTGGCTATGGATCATGCTGGGCAGTCTCGGCTTGTTGCTCTTTCCTGCGGCGATGCTGATCACCTGGGTCATGGCCATCATTGTCCGGCGATTTCATGGAGATATTGGGCGGGAGCTCGAACGATTGTTTACGGGGCCGGTGCGACTGCTCATCTGGGCCATTCTGATGTATTGGTGCACGGACATGGTAGGCCCGTCGATCGCCCTGCACGTGCTGAGGGAGGCAAGAATCGTCCTATTCATCGCGTTGGCGTGGCTTCTGGCGAGGACGGTGGATTTGGTCGCAGCGCGTGGACGTGCAAAGCCTGATGGACAGGGATTTGGAGTCGGATTGTTGCACTTCAAGCCGGTGATCAGAGTGCTCAAGATGTTGATGCTCATCATCGTGTCGTTTCTCTGGCTCGAGTACATGGGATTCAGCGTGGCCACGCTTGAGCTGGCGGGGCTCACAATCAGCGGGCTGGCGATCGCCCTGGCTTCGCAGAAAACCCTCGAGAACTTCCTTGGGGCCTTTACGTTGATGGCCACACAACCGGTCCAGGTCGGGGATCTGTGCCGCTTCGGCACAACCGTGGGGACCATAGAAGAGATCGGGCTTCGCGCCACCCGCATTCGCACGCTCGAACGAACCGTCCTCAAGATCGCCAACTCGGAGTTTCTCGGCATGCAGGTGCACAACCTCTCGAAGCGCGACCGCTTCTGGTATCACCCGACGCTCAGGCTTCGCTATGAGACGACTCCGGACCAGATTCGATACCTGATGGTTGAGATTCGAAGGATGCTCTACGGCCATCCGAAAGTCTTGACCGATCGCCTGCAGGTGCGGTTCAAGGGGTTTGCGGAACATTCTCTCAATCTGGAGATCTTTGCCTATGTCGAGGCGACGGGTTACGTCGAATTTTATGACATCGCCAGCGATCTGAATCTCCGGGTCATGGAGCTCGTTGCGGCGGCTGGGACCGGATTCGGCGTCCCCACTCAAATCGAATATGAGTTCCCGGGGAAACCGCTCGACGAACAACTGGTGCAGGCGGTCGAGACCGAAGTCAAGGAGTGGAAAGCGCAACGAGCTTTGTACCTTCCGGACTTTCCGGAAGAGACGGTCGCCGAGATCAAAGGCTCGCTTGACTATCCCCCTGAGGGATCGCCTCACTACTCCCGTGGGAAAACGTAGCAGGCAATCGAGGATTCGATCAGGGAGGAATTCCGACCAAAGGGGAATGATGGGTTGACAGGACGAGAGGGTTCCCACTATATTCCGAGTCGTTTGCTTTGGTGCTACCCTGTTCCAGGGCAATGTTCGTGTGAGACTCCGTGTGGAACTCATTGGTGGGCAAGATCACGAAAGAACGTAGGAACGAGTCATCATTTGACCGGCCAGACCTCTCAGTTTTGACAGGTCCCCTCCGTCGTCAAATCTGATACAGCTTGTGGCGCCGATGCCGTGGGGTCGGCCCGCCGTTCACCCTGCTCGATATGAGCGGGCATCGGCATCTGACCACGGGACCAACAACTATCTCATTCTATAAGGCAAAGGAGATCGTACCCATGAAGTCATTGAAGTCATTGGCGACCATCACCCTTATGGCGGCGCTAAGTCTGTTCCTTCTGGTCTCAGCTTCGCAGGCTCAAGGTACCTCGGATGCCAACCAGAAGATTCTGATGCAGAAGATCAAGGCCGACAAGAAGCTGCTGGTCGCAGAGAATATGGCGCTGACCGATGCGGAAAACCAGGTGTTCTGGCCTCAGTACGACGCCTATCAGAAGGAATTGGATCAGATCAATCATCGATTGATCAGTGTCATCAAAGAGTACGCCGATGCCTACAATAAGGGACCGATTCCCAACGACACGTCAACAAAGCTCATGCGTGACTTTCTGGCGACAGAAGAAGCGGAGGTCGATCTGAAGAGCGCCTACGCGAAGAAAATTGCGGTCGTCATGTCGCCGGCAAAGGCAGCTCGTTATATTCAGATCGAGAACAAGATCCGGGCGCTGCTCAAGGCCGAGATGGCCCAGCAGATTCCGTTGATTTACTAGCGGACAGGGGACGTGCGGATGAGCGGAACAAGTATTGAACCAAAGGAGAATGACCATGCGATCAGCGCGACGAGTCAGTTCGGTTGTCATCGGCCTTTTCATCATGGCCGGATGCGCATCACAGGAGACAGTTTCGAAGCCAGCCGCCGCCCCTTCCCAGGCTGCGGCCGGATCGGCTTCCCGCCAGGCGCCTGGGTCGCCGGCGAGCGAGCAGAATGCTCAGATCTTGCTGGACAAGATCAAGGCCGACAAGAAGTTCCTGGTGGCTTCCAACATGGAGCTGACTGAGGCGGAATCCAAGGCGTTCTGGCCTCTCTACGATTCCTATCAGGGCGAATTGATGCAGATCAATGAGCGGCTCGGAAAGACGATTACCGATTATGCGAATCTCATCAACAAAGGAGCCGTTCCGGACGATCAGGCCACGGCACTGCTCGATGAGGTGCTGGCGATCGAAAAGGGAGAAGTCGACCTGAAACATATCTATGCCGATAAGGTTTCGACGGTCTTGCCCGCCACCAAGGCGGCCAGATACATGCAGATTGAAACAAAAATCAGGTCGATCTTGAAGGGTGAGCTTGCCAAGCGGATCCCGCTGGTTTATTAAAGACGCTTCGAAAAAGGTTCGTCAGGTCCCAAGAGAAGAACGTACCTCGTAGGTGTGGCAAAGCATTTGAACGTCGGCCGCCGATCCGGCGGCCGACGTTGACGGGCAGCCTGATGTGAAAACATGACCAGGCCAGGGACGCCTTCCGCATGATCGCTGCTCCTCTCGACGCGCGAGCAGCGGAGTCTCGCCGCTTTCCACGTATCATCCACTGCAACAGATCCCGCCCGATTCTTTCGGCCTTCTTTGCGGCCATGATGCTGATGCTCTGTCCGGCTCCCGGCACAGCCATGGATGTTACCGATGCTCAGGAGATCGTCGATAACGCAAGGCTGATCGTCGCCCGAATGCTCGCTCATCCGGACATGAACTGGCTGCGGCGAAATGTGCAGGAAGCCAAGGCTATCTTCATTGCTCCGGCGATCGTTCGAATCGGATACTTGGCCGGAGTGGCCAAAGGAGAGGGTATCTTGCTGGTGAAGGACGAACAGACCGGACAATGGAGCGATCCGGCATTCTTCAGCCTGATGGGCGTCAGCGCAGGTCTTCAAATAGGTATTGCTCGTACGGAAGTCGTCGCCCTCATTATGGGCCGCGACGAGGCCGACTCGTTCTTCCGAGGGCGGTTCGTCTTCGGACCAGGCACTGCCTTGGCGATCGGTCCCATGGGCGCCGCGGCAAAGGCGGCGACGACACCGACCCTCCGCCACGGAATCGTGTCTCTTGCCAAGGCAGAAGGCGCCTATGCCGGCGTGACCCTCCAAGGCGTCATTGCGATGTCCGATGAATCTACCAATGAGGCCTATTATGGCTCGGCGATGCGCTCGGAAGACATCCTTGCCCATCCGCAAACCATCCGGCATTGGTATTCGGCTCGCATACGCAACACCCTCGACAGGGCGGGAGAGGATCCATGACGAGACTGCTCCGCATGATCACGGTCGTCACGCTGAGCCTTGCGTCGATTTCCTGCCAAACACTGGGTCTTCCGGATCAGCAGTCCGGCATTGCCGATGTCTCGGAGCGGTTGCCGGATACTTTCAAAGTCCTCACCTACAACGCCTTGCATGGATTGCTGACCGGGACATTCGGAGTCGCTCCAGGAGAAACGCCGGAGCAGAACGAGACCAGATTCCGTTTGCTGATCGCCCAACTGGCCAAAGTGCAGCCCGATGTCGCTTTTCTGCAGGAGGTCAATCCCTTGCCCCTCCGATCGGAGGCCTATGTCGGCGCCCTCAAGGAACTGGGATTGGCCTATGATGAGGTGCACCAGGTGGATGCATGCGGAATCCGCACCGACGAGAAACGGGCCCTGTTCGCCGATTTGAACAACGGGTTGGTTATCCTGGCAAAGAAGCCGCTCCGGCTCCGCAAACTCGCAGGGCTGAAACTGAGCGGTGAAAAAGGCGAGTGTCACACGGATCGTGGCTTCCAACTCGAAGAGTTGCGCTATGCGCTCATCGCAGAGATTACGATACCGGGAAGCAGCCGAAGGCATCTCGTCGCCACAACCCACCTGCATTCGGGCTTTGAAGCAGGCCGATCATTCTTAGCCTATTTGGCCTCTCTGCATTCACAAGGCAAGCTTTCCAAGTACCGGTCGTTGCGGTGGAACGTCGAGCAGTCTCGGTTGCGGCGGATCGGAGAAATCGACCGGTTGAGCCGCACGTTGCAACGGCTCAAGCGTGACGAGAATTATGCGGGGATTCTCTTCGGCGGAGACTTGAATTTCGAGTCGGATGACCCAGAATACGAGGAGCTTCAGCTTCTCCGGTATGTCGATACGACTCGTGTGAACGGACAGAATGCCGGTTTTTATACCGCCGATCCTCCCCGGAACCGGCTGATACCGGACGCGATGACCTCGCCGCTTCCGTCCCTTCTGACTGGTCTGATCAAGGGTGAGGGCGACGATCTCAAGGACGATATCACTCGGGCTTACCGGGCCGAGATGCAACGTCCAAGGCAGATCGACTACTTGATCGAGGACTCCTTTCTCCCCGGCTACTGTCCGACGCAATCGATTTTTGGGCTGGAGACGGACGAGGTCGGATTCCCCGCGTCTGATCATTACGGTCTCTTGAACTCCTACGCCGTCTCGCCCGACGGCTGTACCAGACCGGGAACTCTGTAATAGGCTTGCTGCTCGCGTGAAGCCTCGCACAAGAACGGCACAACTCCTCATCCCGTCCCTATTGTTTGCGCGATCAATATAGAGCGTGTCTGTCTGGACAGCCGCTCTATACCTGTGATATCCGTGTACGATTTTGCCGGATGAAACATCCAGGCTATATAGCCTAGGGAAGAAAGAGAGGACGATCATGCAGACCGAGGCGCCGACAGGCGGTCGCACGCAATCCAAAGTCTCGAGCGACCTTCACCAGACAAGGACTCAGCCTCTCTCCTCAACTCGAACAGTCCCGGGCGCATCCGATCGGAGACAAACCGAGCACCAAGCCTCGGCCATGCCGAACCCTTGGCTGACCGCCTGGGACTATTGGTTGGACGCCTGGCAACGCACGATCCTGTTCTGGGATGTGCTGCGGCAGCGCAGCGACCAATACTATGAGCAGAAGGCGAAGGCAGTACCGCACGTGCTCATTTTCGGCCACGAAATAGTGTTGGACGGACGAACCTTCGATCGGCCGGTCAATTATGGGCTGGTGAGGGTCAAGCCGCCGGAAGGGGTAGTCATCGACCAAAGGAAACGCCCGTTCGTGGTCGTGGACCCTCGGGCCGGACATGGGCCTGGTATCGGCGGGTTCAAGGCCGAGAGCGAACTGGGCGTGGCGATGCGCGCCGGTCATCCCTGCTACTTCGTCGGCTTCTCCCCCGAGCCGATGCCGAGCCAAACCATCGAAGACATCATGCGCGCCGAAGCGATGTTCTTGGAGAAGGTCATCTCCCTCCACCCAGATGCCGACGGCAAGCCCTGCGTGATCGGCAACTGCCAGGCAGGCTGGGCGGTGATGATGTTGGCCGCGACGCGACCTGAGCTGTTCGGGCCGATCATTATCGCGGGCTCGCCTCTGTCCTACTGGGCCGGAACCGTGGGCCGGAACCCGATGCGATATACAGGCGGACTCATGGGCGGAAGCTGGCTGACCGCTCTGACCAGCGACCTCGGCGCCGGCAAATTCGACGGCGCGAATATCGTCGTCAACTTCGAGAATCTCAATCCCGCCAATACCCTCTGGACCAAGAATTACAACGTTTGGGCCAAGGTCGACACGGAGGGAACGCGCTTCTTGGAATTTGAAAAATGGTGGGGCGGCCACGTCAACCTCACTGCCGAGGAAATGCAATGGATTGTCGATCAACTGTTCATCGGTAACCGGCTGGCGACCGCTGAACTCGTCACCAGCGATGGGATGCGGATCGACCTGCGGAATATCCGCTCGCCCATCGTCTGCTTCTGCTCCAAGGGGGACAACATCACTCCGCCGGAGCAGGCCCTCGGTTGGATCTGCGACCTCTATCAGAACGACGAGGATATCCTCGCCCAGGGTCAGACCATCGTCTATGCCATCCACGAAAGCGTCGGTCATCTCGGCATTTTCGTTTCAGGCGGCGTGGCCCGCAAGGAGCATGATGAATTCGCTTCCAACATCGATCTGATCGACGTGCTGCCGCCTGGTTTGCACGAAGCGGTGATGATCCGCAAGACCGCGGACTCGGCCCATCCGGAACTGGTCGGCAGCGACTGGATCGTCCGCTTCGAGCGGCGCAGCCTGAATGACATCCGGGCCATCGTCTCGCCCGACATCGAGAACGAGCGCCGGTTCGCGACCGTGCGGCGGCTGTCGGAGATCAATCTCGGTCTGTACCGCACCATGCTGCAACCGTTTGTTCGGGCCTGTTCCGGCGAGCAGACAGCCCAGTGGCTCCATACGCTCAATCCCTCCGAGCTGCCCTTCGAGCTGTTCTCAAATCGCAACCCCGTGATGCGCTCCATCGCCGAGCTTGCCGAGCAGGTCCGGAAACAGCGCCGGCCTGTCTCGTCCGATAATCCCTTTTCCCAGGCGCAGGCCAGATTCTCGGAAGCGATTATCACCGCGCTCGACGGCTGGCGCGAGCTGCGGGACCACGGTCTCGAACAGATGTTTCTGACGATGTACAGCGCCCCGCTGCTACAAGCCCTGATGGGGCTGAGCGCCTCCGAGGAGAGTCCTCGTCGGAGGCCTGGGATCGAACCGGAACGAATGGCCTTCATCCAGGGGCGGATCGCGGAACTCAAGGAGCGGATTGCCGAAGGCGGGTGGCGCGAAGCGGCGTTCCGCGGCATGCTCTACATCGGGATGGGGGGACCGGGAGTGGAAGAGCGCGCGTTCAACCAGTTGCGTCAGATGCGTGCGAAACAGGGCGGCCTGACGCTGGAGGAGTTCAAGCGGGTGCTGCGCGAACAGTTCCTGGCCTTGATGCTCGACGAGGAGGGCGCTCTGGCCGCGATCCCAAAGATGCTCCACGACGACCCAGACGCCCGGACAAATGCCCTGGCTGCGATCCGGACCGTCGCGTCGGCAACCGGCGAGATGAGCGGCGAACGGGCAGCACGACTGGCGCGGATCGAGGCTCTATTGAGAGAATCGGCGCCTGGGGTGGGGGCATAGGAGGAACCGATGGCGACAGGAACGACTGAGAACAGCGAGCACCGGGGCACCGGCAAGTACGAAGCGCTCTTGGCCCGCTGCAAGGACATGGCGGCGGTCCCGACCGCGGTTGCCCACCCGTGCGACGACGCTTCGCTGGGTGCCGTGGTCGAGGCGGCCGAGGCCGGGATCATCACCCCTATTCTCGTGGGGCCGGTCGAGAAGATCCGGCGGACCGCGAAGGAGTCAGTGCTCGACATCACGCCCTACGAGGTGGTCGATGCTCCCCATAGCCACGCCGCTGCGGCTGCGGCAGTCGAACTGGTCCGAATGGGCCGGGCGAAACTTCTCATGAAGGGGAGCCTTCACACCGACGAGCTGATGGGCGAGGTGGTCAAACGTGAGACTGGCCTGCGGACCGCTCGGCGGATCAGCCATGTCTTTGTGATGGACGTGCCCACCTACCACAAGGTGTTCGCCGTTACCGATGCCGCCATCAACATCTTCCCCACTCTCGAGGACAAGGTGGATATCCTGCAGAACGCCATCGATTTCTTGATGGCATTGGGATGGAAGCAACCCAAGGTGGCCATTCTCTCGGCGGTCGAGACGATCAATCCGAAGATCCCCTCTACCATCGAGGCGGCAGCCCTCTGCAAGATGGCCGAGCGGGGACAGATCCACGGCGGAATCCTGGATGGACCACTGGCTTTCGACAACGCCATCAGCGCCGAGGCGGCCAGGATCAAGAAGATCGACTCGCCCGTAGCAGGCAACCCAGACATTATGCTGGTGCCGGACCTGGAGGCCGGGAACATGCTGGTGAAGAACCTGACGTTCCTCTCCCGGGCCGATGGGGCCGCCATTGTGTTGGGGGCTCGTGTCCCCATTATCCTCACGAGTCGCGCTGATAACCAGCGGACCAGGATGGCCTCATGCGGGGTTGCCGCGCTCTATGCGCACGCGCTGGCAGCCAGGGCTGGGGTGGGAGAAGGATAGGCGCCATGGCCGATACGATTCTCGTCGTCAACGCCGGCTCCTCCAGCATCAAGTTCTGCGTCTACCACATCGGGGCGACGTCGGACCTTTCATTGACGTTGAAGGGTCAAGTGAGCGGGGTCGGTACTCGTCCCAGTCTGCGGGCAAGCGACGCCGGCGGCCGCCCCTTGGTGGATGAGACGTTTTCTGCTACGGAGATCCCCGACGTAGCGGTCGCGATGGGGCGCGTCGGCGCTTGGCTTCGCGAGCACTTGGCTGGGGAGGTGCCGGTGGCCATCGGGCATCGGGTGGCCCATGGTGGTCCAACTTACCGGGCGCCGGTATCGGTGGACAACGATACTCTGGCGGCGCTGGAGCGGCTCGTTCCGCTCGCTCCGATGCACCAGCCTTACAATCTCCGCCCCATCCGGACGATCCAAGAGCGCTTCCCCAGCACCGTGCAAGTGGCCTGCTTCGACACAGGCTTCCACCAGGGGCACCCAGATGTGGCTGACCGGTTCGCCATCCCAGAGACCCTATATCAAGAAGGAGTCCGACGCTACGGATTCCACGGCCTGTCCTACGAATACATCGCGCGTGCCCTCCCCCGCGTGGCCCCCGAGATCGCCCAGGGATCCGTCGTGGTCGCTCACCTGGGCAGCGGCGCCAGCATGTGCGCCATCAAGGGCGGGCGGAGTATGGACAGCACCATGGCCTTCACGGGACTGGACGGCCTGCCCATGGGCACACGTTGTGGCCAGATCGATCCCGGTGTCCTCCTGTATCTCGTGTCTGAAAAGGGCTACGGAGCCAAGGAGCTGGAACGATTCCTCTACCATGAGACGGGTCTGCACGGGCTCTCCGGCATCAGCAACGACGTACGCGACTTGCTGGCAAGCGATGACCAGCGGGCCAGGCTTGCCCTGGACTACTTCGTTTACCGCGTGGAGCGGGAACTGGGGGCCCTGGCTGCCGCAATGCAGGGCTTGGATGGAGTCGTCCTCACCGCCGGCATCAGCGAGAACTCTCCAGAGATGCGCGCCCGTATCTGCAGAGGCGCAGCGTGGCTTGGCCTCAAGCTGGATGAGGCAGCCAACAGAGCTGGTGGGCCGCGCATCTCGACGCGGGACTCCAAGGTCTCGGCCTGGGTCATTCCGACGGACGAGGAACGGATGATCGCCGAGCATACGTTGAAGGTCTGGCGGGAGCAGTAAATCTGCTTAGCTCCTTCTGATACTCCTTCCGTTTTAGCTTGGACTTTGACCCACAACCATCGACAGACTGATGACCGGCGGACCTCTTGCCATCGTATTGCTGACGATCGTGTCCCTGGGCGGCTGGCTCTTCTCCGAGCAGGCATTGGCCTGGGTCTATCCGGAACACCGCGATATCTCGATCCTGGCGGTGCAAAACCTTGATCCAGCGCGCAGAGCCATCTTCGACGACTTGTGGCGGGAGGCTCGCCTGACCCACGAACAGCGCCTCTGCGAGCAGGGTACCGATGTAGAGCAAGGGCTCAAGCCGGCTTGCATCGACTGGGCCGCGCTGGCGGCGATTGCCGGCGATCATTCCTGTTCGAGTCAGGACATGACCGGCATCGTGCTCGAATCGAAGTGGATTCTCGCGGTTGCCGCTGTTGCGGCGAAGCTCAAGGTTGATCTCGGACGCATCGAAGTCCTCCCGCCCATCGAACAGCTCCCTGGCGATCAGAACCCGATCGTTGATTTTCACCGCCAGATAGAAAGCGAGACCGCCCGGGCCGCCCGCATCAACTCGCTTCGCGCCGCAGACCTTGGGCTGCAACGTGCCGATCGCGAGTATGTGACCAGGGCACAGTCCAACAATGCCCACTTTTTGCTTGCTCGTCCGCACAGTGATATTTCGCCCGAGGAATATGGGGAGCTGGCCTTGCGCGCCGGGTCGGATATCAACGCGATGGGAGTCTGGGAATGGTATCACTTGAGAGCGCTCCAGAAGGCGACCCGCCTTGCGAAGGACCGCCTGACGCCGGAGGAGCGTCAGGCGCTCGCGCGCTCCATGCTGTTCGACGAGGGCTTTGCGCTGCATTTCTTGGAGGATATTTTTTCCGCCGGCCATATCGCCGGCACCTGGGGCAATTCCGCTCAGCGCAAGGGCACCCATGATGTCTATAACGAGAGCGGCCTCGAGGTCTTTCTCTGGCTGAAGAACAGGAAATCGATCGTCGTGATGGGTGACGCACATATGCGCCAGGAGGATGCCGAGCGGACTGCGGTGGCGATCCGCACCAGTCTCGAACAAGTGTTGGACACGGCCGCCGGTCGTCCGCGGGCCGTAGATATGCCCTACACCCCTGCTGCCCCGATCGAGTCCGACGCCTTCGATGTGTGCAGAAACGACACGCTCAAGCAAGAGCCGGAAGGACTGCGCGCGCCGCCCCAGGCGAGGCAATTGGCGGTTGAAGTGCTTAAGTGGACTCCCATGCCTGGCCTGGGGCCAGGGCTCGGCGCGATGCCGCGATTCCGTAGCGAGATCGGACGCTTCGTCGGGCTGGCCGGCATGATCGACGGCAGAAGTGCCAGCAGCGGATTCGCCGGCTCGGAAGGTGGCGGCGTCATAGGAGGACTCGATCTGTCCGCAAGGGTCGGCATGGGCCTGGAAGGAGTGCTTGACGACTCGGGTGACGGGCTGATTTTCCTCGCAGTCGGACTGCGCGCCGATACGTCGTCATCGAATCAGTACTCGTCGCAAGGCGGCAGCCTAACGGCTGCGATCCCGTCGCACACGGGGATTTCGACTCGCGTGCGGATGCCGTTCTTTCTCATCCCGGGCGATCTCCTCTTGCTCTCGCCGCTCCACTTCATCGCGCCGGATCGGTATTTGCAAATGGCCGTGACCGCGAGCAACGGGGGTCTCATTCCCTGGCAGTCCGGATGGGCCACCCCGATCGGCCGCTTTCAGTTCGTACTCGGTCGGGAGCTCGGTGTGACGTTGTTCGGCCTTGACGGATCGGATCGGCTGTTCGTGCCGAGCGCGACCCCGGACGGCAGCGGCCAACTCGTCGGGTACAAGTCCTTGTATTTTGATATGCCGGTCCTGGAGTACAGGCCGTTCCGGAGGTTTTCCACCAACCAGAGCGCGACGTTGTTGATGCAGCTGTTCACAGGTGTGACGGTTCCCTATTCCACGACGGTTGTCCTGCCTGTGGGCGGTCCCGGGGCGGATCTTAGCCCGGTCTGGTCCGTGGGTCTGCGACTGATCCTCGATTGGAGGTACTATCCATGAGGACATTCACAAACGAGATGACGATGACGACATTGATCGCGGCAAGCCTCCTCGTGGTCGGCGTCCTCATCGCATCAGATCATGCCTCAGCGCAGCGCAACGAGATGCCGCCGGGATATCCGCAATCGCTGGAAAGGGATCTGCAGGCCCTGCTCGACCGGGTGGACAAAGGCAACCCCTCGCCGGAGTTGCTCGTTCAACTGGCGGAAACGTATTTCGATCTCGCCGACGACTTGCTGACCGACAAACCGAAACGCGTGGCTGCCTACGAGGCGGGCGCGAAAGCGGCCAAACGGTCCTTCGAGCTCGACGAGACCAATGCCGACGCGCATTATTTCCACGCCGTGAATATCGGCAACGCGGCGCGCCTGCAGGGGGTCACGAACGCAGCGATGACGGTGAACACCATAAAACATTGCGCATTGCGCGCGATTGAATTGGATCCCGATCATTCCCTCGCGTTACAGATGATGGGCGGTCTGATGATGGAGCTTCCCCGAATTCTCGGTGGAAGCAAGAAGAAAGCCCAAGAATATTTGGAACGGGCGGTCGCC
>PHGD01000111.1 GCA_011090425.1 Nitrospira sp. LK70
AAGTAAGGCCTATCGTTCAGCGCGATAGTGCTGCGGCCTGATGGGCGCTGTCAGTTTCCAGGTCATTCACCCTGAATCTCGACCCTGCAATCCGCGGCGTTCCGTCGCACTATCACACCGCGAGACCCCTACTCCCACTCAATTGTTCCCACATCGGCCAAGTCGTTGTTGCCACTATATTTACGGCAACGCCATCAAGGCTTTACCGTCAAGATGACCGACAGATTGTGCCGCTTGGCAACGAGGGTCGCCGATAGAGCACGAAAGGTCGGACCTCGATCAGGATTCCGTGGCAGCAGAGAAGCAGGTCCGTCCATCACGCCCAGAATGAATGCGGCGTGGAGTCGCAGCCACCAGTGACCATCGCTCTGGCATACACCCCAGTGCCTCGGGTCCGACGACTGCATTCAACGCTTCAACCATCGCGGCGCCGTGCAGCGCGCAATCGTCAATGCGCTCGCGCGGGACGCGATCTTCGTCGCGAACCAGTGACGCAAGGAGATCGTGCACGTCCATGCGCTCCACCACGCCTACAACAACCCCGCCGCAACGGCGGCGGCACGGAAACGATTCAGCAGACTGGGATGCAGGGTGCCGAGGCGCGGCAGCAGCCCGTGCGGGGCGGCGGCCGGCATGGCGAACCAGTCATGCGTGTAAGGCAGCAACACCCGCTCGCACAAATTGAATTTCGTCGGGAAGCTCAGGCCCGATAGTTTGTAGGCCGCCGCCTCCGCGGCTGTGATTGCAAACTCGCCAGAGAACAGTTCACCCACTCGTTGCGAGGTGCCGTAGGCAACAAGGACGCGATAGAGCGGCGCATCCGCGTCGTCCACGGTGATCGTCAGCGCCGGCCTGTGCTTGGGCCCCGGGTGTAGAGCCTTGTTCTCTGGGAACGCGCACCAAAGTATGTCGCCCGCCGAAGGCATCCCCCAGCGCGGATCTGTCGTAGTGCCAGGGCCAGTGCCCGTCACAGCAATGTGGAGCTGACTGAGCGAACTTCCTGGCGACCGGCAAGCTGACGGATGGTAGCCAGTTGCTCAGCAGTGAGCGGCCCGTCGTCGGGTTCGTAGGCCGGCAGTACGCTGTCGGCCAGGCGCCGTAGCGCAACGTGCACGACTTGTGTCTCGTTGAGGTTCAGTTCCGCAGCAAGCCTGCGCATGGTGCTGCGGGTGACGCCGAACATCCCGTCACGGCCGCGAAAGCTCACCAGGAGCTTCTTGCCCTTCTCAGAACTCCTCGTCTTGGGAACCGACCTCACGGACAACAAACCGGCCTGCTTGCCGGACAATTTGCGCTTGCTGCGAACGTGGCTGGTGCTCATCGCAAACCCCTTGCGTTCATATATAGAACATATATATCACATTCGCCGACGGTAAAATTTCTCATCTGAACAGGCACCAAAATCTTACCGTCAGATTTACCGTAAAAAGCAGGGGGTTGAGGGAGCGGCGCAGCGTCCAACAGCAGCTGGAATCTGTTTTCAATCAGCCACTTAACGCGTCATCTACCCGTGGAGACTATTGGGGATGATTCGTACCCGGAGCGCCACAACCCACTGATTTTTATTGGAAATCAAAGACCAGCCGAAATACCCCCTCACTCCCACTCGATTGTTGCCAGGCCCTCTAAGTGCCTAACACCGCTGATCTTATCGGAATTCACCATTGCCATTTACCGTCAGATTTACCGTCGATACATTCCGCTTACAGAAGGCGGCCGGCGATAGATGGCGAAAGACGTCATGGCCTGCGGCCCGTCGGCCGTCCGAACACGGGAAAGCTGCTCCCAACTAACGGAGAAGCCGCATTGTAAAGCGCTCGCCGTCTTCAATTAGGACCGGCTCAGTATTGTTGTGTTCCTTCATGCATCTGACGATCTTTCTCGGAACACCCATCCCGGAATGCTCAAGATAGCGGTAGTCGCGCATGACATCCTTGATGAGCTGATTCCGAGCCGCGCGGCATCCCGTCAACATGCGCGTCGGCGTGATCCCGTTCGGCAAACGCCCTGGCGACACGATCTCCAAGCGATCCTCGTAAATGGAAAGCTCAATGTCTGTGCTCGACAGCAGATAGTCTCTATGAACCAGTGCATTGACAACGGCCTCGCGGACAGCCTCCATCGGATAAGCGTAGGTCTCTTCACGTCGCGCACCGCCTTCTTCGAGCTGGCCGGCGACGGCAATGTTCCGGGTAATGAAGGCAAGAGCCTGCTCGACGAGACCAGCCTCAACGATCTCATCGGCATCGTTCAGCAGCGGGGTCATCGGTCCGCGTAAAGGACTACGCTCGCGGGCCGCATAGTCTTTGCTCAATCCGGGAAATGCGGCGGCATCGATACCCGCTTGCGGGAGAAAGCGGTTTGGGTTTCGACCGAAGAGCAGAATCCCGGATACCGTAATGCCATCCTCGACCATGATCTCGGTATTGAAGAGCAGCGCTTTCCATGCCGACTCATCATCGTCCGCCGGAACATCCTGCTGCCTCACATGGAGGAAGTAATTTTTTAGACGACGAAGATCAAGATCAGCGAAAGTAGCGCCGGACACGGGGCGCAATTCAGCGCGAACCGCCCCACGTTGCTGAAACAGTCTCGCCAATTCTTCTGGGGTCGGCTCCCGACTCTGCGTTCCCACCCGAATGTAGTAAACATTTCGGTTGTTGTGCCACCGCGTATGAACGTCGAACCCACGCGAAACTCGGACTACAGCAACATCTTTACCGGGCTCGACATCCTTGACCACTTCGTAGAAAGGAATGAGAGCGGGCCGGATTTTGTCGCGGCACGCATTCATCACAAACATCTCGGTATCAGCCCGCGTAGTTCCGCTAATGCTGCCATCGTCCTCCACACCCAGGAGCACTATCCCACCCTCGAAATTCGAGAACGCTACAAGCTCTTCGGCCAACTCATGGTTTTGAATAACATCGCGCTTGAATTCAACACCGGAATTCTCGCCGTTATGAATAATTTCAAGAAGCTCAGTGCGCGAGATAGGCATGTCTAGAACCCGTACTTTTGGCGTCGCATTTCAAAGGCGGTTTTGCCGCCCTCCAGAATTTCCTCAACCATTTCACGAACCGGCTGCATGTCAATTGATCCCATGTGGCGGTCGCTGCTTCGTCCCTGTACGGCGTCATTCTGTATTCCGGTCGAAAGACCAACAATCAGCTCTGCATCGCCAAGCACCGGAATGTTGGCGTTGTGAGTCGAGAACACAAACTGTCGTTTGCGCTTCTCGTCCTTCATCGTCGGCACAACACCATCCGTGATAAATCGGTTGTCGAGATCGTCTTCGGGCTGATCCACGACCAAAGGAGCCTCAGACTCCAGCAAAAGGAGAAGAAGAACAGCCGTTGCCTTCTGACCCGTTGAGAGCGCCTCAATCGTTTGCCACGTCTCCGGCTCTCCTTCGGAAGATATGTTCAGCTCAACTTGAGTCGTCGCAGGCAATTCCAATTCCTCCAGCCGCATGAACATGTCGGCTGATGCCTGGGAAAGGCGCTCGGCCGCTGCTGGCGGTAGGCCGTAATTGCTCACGAGGGCGTCTTTTCCCTCGCGGCAACGCTGCGCAAAATCGAGAAGCGACAGGCTATCGCGGCTCTTGAGGCGTTCAAGTAGCGCAGCAAGATTGCCGCCGACTTCATCGCGCAAGAGCTTTTCAAGAGGCTCACGATTTCCGCCCATCGTCACTTTGGCACGAACTCGGCCTGCGAGTTTCTTGGAGACACGTTTGGCCGCTTTCTCCAAGGCGCGATACTCGGCAGATTGAAGATTGGACCACTCATCGAGCAAGTTTCGACGATTGGCTTGGTACACGCCAAGATCACGAGTGAGAGATTCCTTCTTCTCCTTGAGCGGCCTCAATTCCTCGATCTGCCGACGCAGCCGAATGAATTCTTCACCGTCAATCTTTGACTTCTGTAGTTCACGCAATAGGGTCTGATAAGTGGATTCTGCGACTTGCCGACGTTCATCCCAGCGGCTCCGTAATGCCACCAACTCGGCATCTGCTGTGGACACGGCCTGAGTGATCTGCCCGGAAACTTTCTGGAGTTGCGCAGTCAATCTATCGAGGATAGCAGCACCCTCCGCCAGCATCGCGCTGTTCGGAAGCCCATCCAGGGCCTTAACCGAAAGGAAGGCCGTATCGAGCGGCAGCAGACCAGACAACTCCTGATGCACTGTCGAGATGGGGGCCAGCCGTTCCTTGATCGTCGTCAGTATTCGCTCTTCGCGTACAAGCAGGCTCTTTTCCTTCAATCGCTCCTCAAGCCCGGCATCCTGAAAGCGCTTCTGAGTTTCTTCAAGTCCGGGGAGTAACCCGAGACGTTCTTCAATCAGCTTCAATTCGCGCTGCACGTCGGCAATCCGACCGCGCGAGCGTTCCAACTCAAGCCGAACTCTTGCCTTCTGCGGACCAGCATTCGGATCGCGCTCTACGAAACGCTCAAGGAGCAGAGTCAGTTTCTCTCTGCTTTTCGTGAGTTCAGAAATCTCATGCTGCCCGAAGACCTCAACGCCCGGCACCACATCCCGCGGAGACAGATTGAGGACGTTCCCTTGCTCGTCCTTGACGACCGGCGGATTCGGAACAGTACGCTCTATCGTGTAGTCGCTTTTCGCAGGGTGATGCGAGCGCACCAGCAACGAAACTTTCGTGCCGCTCTTCAAAACGTACCGGAGAACGCCCTGGTGAGCCTTGGTCGCCTCTTCACCGATAGGATCAATGGCTAGGGCATAACGAAGGCTTTCTATGACCGTTGACTTGCCAGTGCCGCGCCCGCCGACAAGCACATTGAGATTCCCATTGAAGTGAAGGCGGGTGCCATCGAGGAACCCCCCCTCCCAAGCCATAGCGATGAATTCAGCGTGGGGTTCTGGAGCTGGATCACTATGCAAACGAATGCGAGACCCCGGATCAAGAAAGGCTTGCCGAAGACCTTCCACAGATAGAGCCGACATCTTGATGAAGCAACTTGAACGCGGCTCGGCCAACGCTTCGGGGCTGTTCACGTCAGACGCGTTGATAACGGCAACAGGCCGTTCGCGTTTATGAGCGGCATCCTTGTTCTCCAAGATCGTCCGTAGATTTTGCGGTGCCTCAGATACTGGCCCAGGCAGCGCACAGGCATACAGGTCCTGTGCCTTCCACGCATTCATGCGAGGTTGACCCTCTAAGGTAGCCAATAACCCGTTGTCCGCTGCGACATGGGCCGCGACGGTGATGCCACCCTGCTCGCGCACACACTCCATTAACTCCAGGCAGTTCTTGTCGCCATTCGGAGAGAGCGCGTTGTGATTGTTCACCCCTAGCTGGCCGATGATCCTTTCAAGGCTGTTGTCTTTGTCGGGATCGTACAGACACAGGAAATGCACACCGTCATTCGACGACGCTTCAAATCCTCCGAACACGAAGATACCTGCTGCGCGAGCCGCACTGACCAGACATTGCGAATCGCTTACACGAAAGTGATCCGTAACCGCGATTGCCTCAATGTTGTTGGCGCGGCACGCTTCAACAATTGCCGTGTTGTAGGTAGCTTCATCCTGAAACGCGGTCTGCTTGGCATGACGACCGTGATACGCAAACGGGTTCACCTGGAGCGCGCAGCGGTAAAACCGCGCGCCGTTCGGTTGCTTGAGCGCCTCGTTGAGCGCTTGTGATCGTGTCTTATTGTTTGGCGTCATCAGCAAATCCTCTTCCCCCTGATTCCTAGGGCGCTATCAGGGCGATTGCAACTACCCAACATTGACAGGGACCAACGTCATCGTGTCGTTCCCGAAAATGTCGATAACCTTGACCGCGACCGTGTAGCGGCCCGGCCTGTCGTAAGTGTGCATGGCTGTCACCAACTCCAAATCGCGGTTCTGTCGGGTGCGAAAGCTCTGCCACTCGTTCTCGAAGATATAGCCGCCGGTCCAGCGCTCCTCGAACTGCGCTTTGCCGCTGTCTCCCTGCACAGACTCCGGGCCTGCAAACACGGCCACGTCGCTCACACCAGCTCCAACGGGAACTTTGATGATCTCTTTGCGGTTCATGTAGTCAAAGTCCACGGCCCAATAGTCAACCCAGTCCGTCCAGTGCTTTGTCAGGCGGTCCTTCGTGACGATTCCGCCCTTGCCCTTGCTCACTTTGTAGAGCTGGCCCTGCTCGCACATGACCTCGCTCTTTCCTTCCTTCATGGCAGCGATAGCGGCCTCGGCTGCACCTTGGGTGTAGTAGACGGAAAAGTCCGTCAACTCGATGCTAACCGCGCGCTTGTTCTTCTTGTCGTAGCGAGGCGTCGCCTCGACAAAGCTGATGTCGTGGAAAACAACCTGACCTTTCTCGACGGCCCGCTTATCGAACACTTCGGCGGGGATGTATCTCGGGGCAAGGTCTATGCCCTTGCTGCGGGCTTCTTCCAGTACAGCGGGGAAGAGTCCCATTTCAAACTCGAACGCCAGCACGTCTACGCGCGACGCTCCACGCTTGCGGCATTCGGTAATCACTTCCTCAACGAAGAGGCGGCCAACTGGCAAATTGATCGGACCAATGACGACAAGCCGCCCGTTGCGCGCACCGTGGAAGAAGCCATCCTGAGCGCGTGACGCTTCGTTGCCATCAAAGCCCGTAGCTTTGTATGCCCGGAGAATCAGATCGCGGAACTCATTCTCCTTTTGAGCGAGCGCCCGTTCTTTCTGAACGCCCGTAAGCCGACCGCCAACATTCAGATAGGCTTGACGCTCATAGCGGCCAAGATTCAAGACCTCGAATGCCCGGAATTCTTTCTCAGCCGCTTTGAGTTCACGCTGCACACCGATCAGACGCTTGCGCGTCGTGTGAATGCCAAACTTTCCGAGGTCAGTGCATATCCATTTGCGCCCAAGCTTTTCAGCCACAGCCGCAGTAGTTCCAGAGCCAACGAAAAAGTCTGCAACCAAATCGCCTTCGTCGCTGCTGGCCTTGATGATTCGCTCCAGCAGGGCTTCCGGCTTCTGTGTTGGATAGTCAACGCGCTCCCGCGCGGATGCTTGGACAGCAGAGAACTCTGTCCATACCGTTCCAACAAGCGCACCTTGAGACTCATCCAAATACAGCTTTGTTGCAGGCCGTTTGTCCAAACTATCCGGATACCAGATTCGCCCGGAACGATCCAACTCGGCCATCTTCTCTTGGGAGAACCGCCAGCCTTTCTTGGGAGGTTGAAAGCCCTTCCATACATACATCATGTTTGGGCGGGGGTTCGGGCTGTCTATTGGCCCAAGCCTGTATCGTCGTCCATCGGCGTCCTTGAACCGATACCGAATTTCAACGTCATCCTCGGCTTGTTCATTAAACTGCGGGTTCCATACGTGGTTCTCACCACGGCTATAGAACAAAATGGTGTCGGCGATTGCAGCCCATGTTGTGGCATCGTTATGCGTGCGTGTCCGCCGCCATGTAATTTCGTTCTGAAAGCACTGAGCCCCGAATACTTCATTCAAGGCGAGTCTTATGAACGAATTTACCCGCCAGTCGCAGTGGATGTATATGCTCCCCTCAGCATGCAGAAGATCGCGCATGAGTATCAGCCGCTCATAGATCATGCTGATGAAGCTGTCCGCGCCTCGACCCCACGTATCGCGATAGGCGATCTGCTCCAGAAGATTCGGCTCTTTATGAAACGTTTCGCCGCCGATCTCAATGTCCATACTGAAATCAGCACCTACATCGAACGGCGGATCGATGTAGATGAGCTTCAGTCCACCGGCGTCTTCGATCTGCTGTCGCAGCGCACCGGCTTTGAGCGAGGAAAGAATGAGTTTGTTGTCGCCCCAGATCAGTTTGTTTGTCCACCCGCGCAACTGGCGTCCACGGCTGTCGAACAACTCGCCCTGCGTCTTTGTTTCGGCGCGCGGCTCATCGACATGCTCCAGCGTCTGAAACGGCAGTACTGTCGTGCATACGTCGCGCGTCTTTCCGTTCCAGACAAGTTCGACTTCGCTCTTGTCCTCGAACAGAACAAAGCGGTACTTCTCCGGCAACGCCTTGCCCTGCTGAATGAGCGTCACCAAGTCGCGTTGCTCGGCTTCGCTCAGTTCGTAGGATTTCTTGTCGTGGCGCGCCATCATCAATTCTCCTGATATTCGCGGAATGCGCTGGCCAGTCCCGCGAACGATGACGGCTTGTGTTTCTGGAAACCTTCCTGGTCAACGTAAACGAAGTGGTAACTCGGCCCGCCGTCGTCCTTGGTGGCCGCCGTAGCGTCCTCGCACCATTGGCGCAGGCGCGCCATTTTCTGCGGTACGTCAATCTCTTCTCGGCCCTTGGTTTCAACGACCCACACCTTGCCGTCCGTGGTGCGCACGATGAAGTCCGGCGTGTAGGTCGATAGTTCGCCGTTCGCCTTGACGAACTCGATCTTGAAGCCAACGGCCATGTAGTTCTTTCCGAACGACTGCACGTCGGTCGCGGATTCAAGAAAGGCCGCGAACTCCAATTCCAGAGCATCGGCGTTGGCTTCTCCGACGATGCGATTGAAGACGGATTTCTTCGCGGGCAGAAAACCACGCGGCTCGGTACGGAACGGCCGCGTGTCACGCAGCCGAATGTGCCCGTCGATCCGTGAGCTGCCACCCTCATAAATCGTCAAGGTGTTAATCGCAGAACGGAAATGGTCGAAGATGACCTTGGCGACTTCAGACTCGGAAAGGTTTCGCAGGATCACCGGATCATCAAGATCGACAGTGCTGGTAAAGAGATGGTCCCTGATGAAGGTTCGGACCTTCGGGTAGAGCTGGTCATAGCCTCCAACAAGGCGCAAGTCCTTCAGGAGTTGTCGGGCGAAGAACGCGACGACCGAGCGGTAATCGCCCGGACCCGTACCGTCGAGATGGATCGTATGATCGACTTCGGAATCGAGCATGGTCTTGAAGACGATCTCGCGAGTCTGTTCCGGCGTGAACGGTTTGACGGGAAGCTTTGGATTGTCGAAATGCTCCGGCTCCAATTCGGAGAGGTCTTTGAACTCTCTGTTGTAGCGCCGGGTGAGGCGCGGCACAGAAATATCAAGCTCGTCGATGTTCTTGTCGGGCGACTCGGAATCGACCTCGACGACGATTGAATCCTGACGCTCGCGGCCCCCGGCCCCGCCCATCGGTACGCGGTCGAAGGTGACGCCTTCGTTCTGAATGGATTCCACGAACTCCATGAACGCGGGCGTGCCCATGACCGAGACGGTCTCGCGTTGATCGCTGCCGAAATACATGCGGCGCAATCCGCGACCCAAGGTCTGTTCCGGAAGAATGTTGCTCTTGGCCGCGTAGGCACGAAGGCCGACGATCACAGTGACATTGCGCACGTCCCAGCCTTCCTTGAGCATGAGCACGGAGACAATGGCTTTGTAGGGTGACTTCCAGGTGTCGATCTCGTTGGATTGCTTGCGCAGCAGTTCCAGTTCTTCCTTGCTCTTGCCCGAAGCCGCCTCGGAAATCTCGCCATTCGCCTTGGTGTGAATCACGAGCACGGAGTCCTGCAACTCCGGGCAAATCTTTTGGAGGTAGGCGCCGACCTCATCGCAGTTCTTGGTGTCATCCACCATGACGAAGAGCACGGCCTTTTTGCCGAGCTTCTCGTGCTCGGCGTAGCTCTTGCGCCACTCCTCGATACCGAGTTGAAGATAGTCCGCGTACTTCTCCGTGATGATCGGACTCTTGTGTTCAGTCAGCTTCGCCCGGCTTGCCGCATCCGGCAGAACGGGATGCTTCACGACATTCTGCGCGATGGCTTCGACCAGCGGGTAGTCGCAGACGGTCTGCACAAAGATCGCGCCGTTGTTGTGTCGCGGTGTGGCGGTTACATCAACCTGAATCGTGAGCCGCAAGTCCTTCTGCAAAAGCTGGTGGTGAATGTCCTGGATGCACTGGAACCATGCCAGTCGGTTGTCGTGAATGTGGTGAGCTTCGTCATTGAAGACGGCGAGTTCGTCGATTTCCCGGACGACCTCCCCGAGGTCGACATTGCTGTCGTTGGTTTTGCCGACGGGCTTGCTCCCGAACGGCGCAAGGAAGTAGTCGCGTAGATCGTCGTCTTCGAGCGAAGGTTCAGGAACATCGCCGAGATAGACGCGGTGAATGTTCGTCAGAAAGATGTTGCCCGTCGGTCGGACAACGCGAACATCGTCCTGAATATGCAGGGCGACCTGAAAGTCGTCCCGCCAGTTGTGCCCCGCATGACCATTGTCCGGCAACACCGGATCATTGAAGAAGATACGCAGTCCGTCGAAGTCGTGTCGCAGACGGTCAAGGACGATGATGTTCGGCGCGATCAGCAGGAAGTTCCGCGCGAGCGTCGACCCCTCTTCATAGAGTCTGTGGAAATAGCTCCAGGCCATGAGCAACGAGAGCACTTTGGTTTTTCCGGCCCCCGTCGCCATCTTGACCACGAAGCGCGGCCAGTCCTCGTCGAACATGTTGCTCGATACGGCCCCGGAAGCATCGAAACGCAAGAGGTCGAACTTGTCCCGAACGCCGCGCGCGTCATAAAGCCAAATGACGGCTTCGACCGCTTCGCGCTGAGCAAAGTAATAGCGAAACTCGCTTTCGGTTCCGTCTGAGCCTTCGACAAGGTGCTCGGTCTGGAACCACCAGGTCAAAAGCGCGCGCGAAGTGGCGGACGCCCCAAGGTAGCCTCCGGCCCGCCATTCCGAAACTTCCTTCCGAATATTGGCAACCAGTGGGGGCAGCAGCTTTTCATAGGCCGTGCTGCGCAGCTCTTCGGCCGCTGGAAACCATCGGAAATCCGGGTCCAGCGTTTCGTAGGGGGAGCGGGGAAAATTTGGATGCAGCGCCATTATGGAGTCCCTTGCATCGCCCTATTTCGCCTGCTTCGCGGCCTGCTCCGCGACATAGCGTTCTGCCGCGTCGCGGACGACCCAAGCAACGGAAACCTTCTTCATGCGCGCTATACCTTCTAGTGCTTCGTACAGCGCCGCCGGGAAAGTCACCGAAGCACGGGTAGCGTCGGGAGAATTGTCGCTGGTAGTCGATTTTCGGGACGGCTTAGACATGGATTGTTCTCCCAAGTCTGCACCACTCTACACCAACCTGGTGCGCTCTCAAAACTGGTCTCGGATTTGCTACGGCAACCGATGGCGGGGCCCCTCCGGGAATCCGGGGCAGCCTCCAACCGGCGAGCGCCGGGGCCGGTGCGCCCGGTGGACGCCGCGGGCCATTTAGGTGTGGCTAGGTAAACCGTCGTTACGGCCCTGCCAGGTACGTGCAGATGGCCCTTGCACATCGTCGATGCTCAGGCTGATCTCCCTACAGGACTGATCTGACGCGACGAAGGCCGAGCGACCGCAACTAAACTTCGGGCTAGCCATTCCTTATCCGTATGTGGCCTGTCCATCGCGCTGACGAAATTAGCGACGTCTGCTGCAAGCCGATGATCCCCTCTCGTCGACAGCGCCTGCGCTACCGCCTGCCAGCCATTTTGAACGGCAGCACGAGTTTGCAGCTGCGTCCGCTTCCCAGGCTCTGCAACTGTGCCTCCGTTTGATAACTTCAATGCCACTGCCTCCGCCTGCGCGCGCATGAACTTTGATTCGCCGCGCAAACTCGCCCGAAAGATCCCATCCTTTCGAGCACTTCGACTGTCGCCACGAACCGCTCGCTCGGTCGCATTCGCCGCCACGCCCAATCCGCGCAGGTGGCTCGCGAACTGCGACCGCCAGTGACGCAAGGTTGCCTTCTTGATGTTGAGTCGTACGCCCTGCTCGCTCACGGCCTTGACGACCAAATGCACGTGCGGGTGCGGCTCGTCGGTGTGCAGCACCATCGCGTACCGATGCTGTCCATAGAATTCCTCGCGCGCGAAGTTGCGTACCGCCGAGAGCACCTTCTGTGGCGGCGTGCCTGGTGGCATCGAGAACATGAGTTTGTGGACCAGCTTCAGGGGAATCCGCTTGCTCGCGGCCGCCAGACTCCCTTGCCGTCTCAAATCATCGACGTCGAGATCCCAGTCCTCCATCAACGCATCTGCGACGCGTCCCTGCAGCCGCTCTCCTTCGTCTCCCTCCAGTTCCAGGTTCCCCCGCCGACCGATGTAGTCGATGTGTTTCCCGACGGCCTTGAGGTCGTTGCTGCTCCGGGACAGGACCTTCACGACTGCCTCAGGCGCACGGTTGACCGTCAGGCGAATCTGCTCGATCTGCGACGGCGTCAGCCGGTCTGCCGCCTGCGGTCCGCCCCGCGCATAGCTCGCGATGTTCAGCAGCGGCTCCTCCTTGGGGAGCCTAAACGTCTTCGCCATGTCCGCTCTCCCAGCTTGTGAGGTTCGCCTTCAGCAGGGCTTTCGTGTTGTCCCTCAGCGCCTCGCAGACCTTGAGCATCGCTCGGAACTCCTCGCGCGCGGAACCCGGAACGCGTCCGCCTTCACTGGCTGCCTTGGCGATCTGGTTGAGGTTCCGGCCGATGGCTGCTAGCTCGCCGATGCTGCGCCGGAGCGCTTGCATCTCGTCCTTTGGTAGCGGCGCCAGACGGCGAAGATGGCTCCGGGTCAGCACTGCGACGTAGGTTGCCGGGCGCATCCCTCGCGCCTCGGCGCGCGCGTCCAGCAGCAGGCGATCCTCGTGCCGAAGCCGCACGTACACCGGGCGGTTTCCCTCGCCAGATTCGCGCCCATTCCGCGTCGGATGTCGGGGACGCGCGGGACGGCAGGGCTCCTGCGCAGCGATCCCGTCTCCGTGCATGGATCGGATTTCCCGAACCACCAGCCGCTTCAGCCATGCGGCCTCGGACAGAAATTCGCGATCGGCGATAGCCTTCGCCTGCAGCTTCAACTGCGGCGAAATCCGGGTCTTCAATACTTCGTTGCCGCCCATGGGGCCAATTTGGCCCCAACAGCAAGCCGCAGGCTATCCTGCATTTCAAGTCAAATGACCCCCTAACCTCGCCCCGAATCTGCGCGCCACCACCATTCCGTTCTCAGTTCCGCGCTCAGCCTCTGCGCTGCTGACTCATTCACGTCGAATCAAATGCATCGACAGAGAGGAGCGACCAATGCCGCCCCTCCCTATCCACCGAGCTACAGCACCCCGCGCTCCGCGAGCGACACCACTTCGGCGCCGGCCACGATCAGGTGGTCCAGAACGCGGATGTCCACGATGGCCAGCGCATCCTTCAAACGCCGCGTGATCAGCTCATCGGCCTGGCTGGGTTCGGCCACACCGGACGGATGGTTGTGCGCCAGGATGACTGCTGCGGCGTTCTGCCCCAGGGCCTGCTTGACCACCTCCCGAGGGTGGATGCTGGCACCGTCAATGGTCCCGCGGAACAACTCGTCGCAGGCAATCACGCGATGACGATTGTCGAGCCACAGGCAGCAGAAAACCTCGTGCTCAAGGCTCGCGAACCGCAAGCTCAGGTACTGCCGCGTGGCCTTCGGACTCTGCAGCTGGTCGCATCGCACCAGCTTCGTGGAGACGAGCTTCAGAGCCGTCTCGACAAGCGTGTCGTCACTGATCAAATGTAAGTGACCCACGGAGTACAGCGTAGTCGCGGCGAGCTGGCGGCGACTACGATGGCTCATGGACACGATGATGGCGAGCGCGCCGCCGATGCGCGCGACGAGTGGATCCCGGGCTCGCGGCAGCGTGAGCGCGGCGGAACAGG